>NZ_JBVJFK010000002.1:0-365565 GCF_055587885.1 Streptomyces sp. NPDC046349 | reverse complement strand
ACGCGGAGCCGGAGCGGCCTCCTCGACAACCGGGGCGGCAGCCTCGGCGGCAGCCGGAGCATCCACAACCGGAACCTCGGCAGCCTCGGCGGCCGGGGCGGCCACGGCGCGGGTCGCCCGGCGACGGGCACGCGGAGCCGGAGCGGCCTCCTCGACAACCGGGGCGGCAGCCTCGGCGGCAGCCGGAGCATCCACAACCGGAACCTCGGCAGCCTCGGCGGCCGGAGCGGCCACGGCGCGGGTCGCCCGGCGACGGGCACGCGGAGCCGGAGCCGCAGCGGACTCCTCCACGACCGGGGCGGCAGCCTCGGCGAGCGGGGTCTCGGCGGCGGGCTCGACGACGACGGCCTCCACGGCCTGGGTCTTCGGAGCTGCCACGGCGCGGGTCGCGCGGCGGCGGGGACGGGCGGGTGCGGCGGCCGGAGCGGCCTCCTCGACGGGGGCGGGCTCCGCCGCTTCAGTCACCTCGGCGGCAGGGGTGCCGCCGGGCGGACCGGCCGGCCGGGAAGCGGCACGGCGACGCCTGCGCGGCGGCAGGTTGTCGCTGGGGCTGCCGCTGTCGGCGCCGGCGGGGGTGGTGGTGTCGTTTTCGTTGTTGAGCATTGCGGGCGGTTCTCCCGTCACGCTCCCGGGCGCCGCGGCTGACTTCCGGTCCGGCACGGCTCCGCACGATGCGCGGAGCCGGCCTCCGGGGCGCGTTCGCCACACGGGAGCTGTAGTCCATGGCCGCCGGTTCCGTACGTGTTGGTCCGTACGGCCTGGCGGAAGTCTTCAGGTCTGTACGCGGCCCGACCCAGGTGGCTCCCGAGTACCAGGGCTGCGCGACGACGACGATCCCTACGCGGCGGGACCTTCCGGCGCCTTCGCGTCGGCGGTCACGGCGACCGTGGGTGGGGCGGCCGTGTCTGCCTCGCGGTCGGGCGCGAGCGGGTCGGTCACCGTGCCGGACTCCTCGTCGAAGAGCCCCTGCGCCAGCCTGGTCACCGCAGAGGGGACCGGCGGCGCCAGGTCGGCCACAGCTCGGAGACCGGACAGGACGTCGTCGGGTCGCACGGCAGGTGTCAGATGCCGAACAACCAGCCGCAGTATCGCACAGGCATTGTCCAGTGGCCTATCAGCCGGCGCCGGAAGCGCTTCGAGGCTGACGACCGCGCCGCGGGTGTCGAAGGTCCGCACGCCGTTCTTGGTCTTGCGCTGCACCTCGACGGTCTCGGCGGCGAGGAAGGCCGTCACAGCCCGCTCGGCCTCGGCGGGCTCCACGCCGTCCAGGCGCATCTCCCACACGGAGGCGGTCAGCCGGTCGGCCAGGCCCGAGGTGCGTGCCTCGACGGCGTCGATGATGTCGAGTCCGGCCGGCATCGACTCGTCGAGCAGCTCGCGGAGCTTCTCGGGGTCGCGCGGCGCGGCGAGGCCGATCTCCAGGTATTCGGCCTCGCTGCCGGTCCCGGTCGGGGCGGCGTTCGCGTAACTGACGCGCGGGTGCGGGGTGAAGCCCGCCGAGTACGCCATGGGCACCTCGGCGCGGCGCAGGGCCCGCTCGAAGGCGCGCTGGAAGTCGCGGTGGCTGGTGAACCGGAGGCGGCCGCGCTTGGTGTAGCGCAGTCGAATGCGCTGCACCACCGGTGCGGGAGGCGGGCCTTCGGGCTGTCGCTTGCCCAGTGGTTCTTCTCCTTGTGCGGGGCTCCGCGGCTCGCGCTTCGCCCTGAGGTCTGTCGACCCGCTCCGGCTCACCCCTGCCGTCGGGGCAGGGAGATCTCGTCTGCGGGTGCCGCGTCGGCGGCTGTCGTACTACCCAGAGTACGCGCCCGTGACCTCGCCGGTTCCACGGGAGGAGTACCGAAGAGCGCACGGCGCACGGTGGCCCGTGCCTCGCGGACGGCCGCGCGGCCCGTACGCCAGGCGCCCCGCGCGGCGTGTCCGACGGGGGTGAGGACGTGCCGGTACACCCGGGAGGCGGGCCACCCGACCAGCACCCAGCCGATCCACTTGAGCCCGCGCCACAGGGCGCCGGCGATCCGCCCGGCCACGTGCCAGGCCCAGACGAGGACCTGTCCGACCGGCGTGAGGAGATAGCGGTACGAGGCGACCGCGAGCCATACGATGCCGAGCCCGACGGGTCGCACGAGGTACCGGTACGAGGCGACCGCGAGCAGTACGAGACCCAGCCCGACGGGCCTCAGCAGGTACCGGAAAACCGCGACCGCCAGCCAGACGAGGCCGTGGCCGACGGGGGTGAGGACGTAGCGGTGGACCACGGCGGCGAGCCAGGCCACGGCACGGCCGACCGGCGCGAGCACGTAGCGCCACAGCGCGACCCACGGCCAGACGAACAGCGTCATGCCGATGGCCCATCCGATCCGGCCGACGCCCTTGGCGAGGGGCGCGAGCAGGTAGCGCATGCCGCCGCGGCCGAGCCGGGCCAGCGCCTCCCCGACCGGACGCAGCACACAGGCGGCCAGGAACCGCCCGGCCGGTGCCAGCGCCCGGCCGTACAGGCCCCGCCACACCCACGCCAGCCCCTGCCCGACCGGACCGAGCACGTACCGCCACAACCCGAGCCACGGCCACACGAACACCAGCTTGAGGAGGGTGGTCAGCAGCCATCCCAGCGCACGGAGCAGGGGCTCGACGACATGGACGTACAGCGGCCCGAGGACGTGCCGGTGCACGGCCCGGGCCGCGGCGGTCACAAGCTCCCACACCACTCGTACGGGCAGTACGACAAGTACGGCGACGATCTTCACGGCGATCCTGATGACGCCCACCAGGCACCCGTCGCCGCTGCCGGCGGGAGACCGCTTGTCCATTTCCATGCAGTGGAGGACACGACGGAGGCCCCCACCCGTTGCGGGCGGGGGCCTCTCGTGACCCAAGGGTTACGTCGCCGGCTACTTCACGACCGACAGCGGCAGGAGCTTCTTGCCGGTCGGGCCGATCTGGATCTCGGTCTGCATCTGAGGGCAGACGCCGCAATCGAAGCACGGCGTCCAGCGGCAGTCGTCGACCTCGGTCTCGTCCAGGGCGTCCTGCCAGTCCTCCCAGAGCCAGTCCTTGTCGAGACCGGAGTCCAGGTGGTCCCAGGGCAGGACCTCCTCGTAGGTGCGCTCGCGCGTGGTGTACCAGGCCACGTCCACGCCGTAGGCGGGCAGCGTCTTCTCCGCGGCCTGCATCCAGCGGTCGTAGCTGAAGTGCTCGCGCCAGCCGTCGAAGCGGCCTCCGTCCTCGTAGACGGCGCGGATGACGTCCCCGATGCGGCGGTCACCGCGTGAGAGGAGGCCCTCCACGATGCCCGGCTTGCCGTCGTGGTAGCGGAAGCCGATGGAGCGGCCGTACTTCTTGTCGCCGCGGATCTTGTCGCGGAGCTTGCCCAGGCGGGCGTCCGTCTCCTCGGCCGACAGCTGCGGCGCCCACTGGAACGGGGTGTGCGGCTTGGGCACGAACCCGCCGATGGACACCGTGCAGCGGATGTCGTTCTGGCCGGAGACCTCGCGGCCCTTGGCGATGACGTTGACGGCCATGTCGCCGATCTGGAGCACGTCCTCGTCGGTCTCGGTGGGCAGGCCGCACATGAAGTACAGCTTCACCTGGCGCCAGCCGTTGCCGTAGGCGGTGGCGACGGTCCGGATCAGGTCCTCCTCCGAGACCATCTTGTTGATGACCTTGCGCATGCGCTCGGAGCCGCCCTCGGGGGCGAAGGTCAGACCGGACCGGCGACCGTTGCGGGTCAGCTCGTTGGCCAGGTCCACGTTGAAGGCGTCCACGCGGGTCGACGGCAGGGACAGGCCCACCTTGTCGTCCGAGTAGCGGTCCGCCAGGCCCTTGGCGATGTCGGCGATCTCGGTGTGGTCCGCGGAGGACAGCGAGAGCAGGCCGACCTCCTCGAAGCCGGTCGCCTTGAGACCCTTCTCGACCATCTCGCCGATGCCGGTGATGCTTCGCTCCCGCACGGGGCGCGTGATCATGCCGGCCTGGCAGAAACGGCAGCCGCGGGTGCAGCCGCGGAAGATCTCGACGGACATGCGCTCGTGGACGGTCTCCGCGAGCGGGACGAGGGGCTGCTTGGGGTACGGCCACTCGTCGAGGTCCATGACGGTGTGCTTGGACACGCGCCAGGGCACGCCGGACCGGTTGGGTACGACGCGGCCGATACGGCCGTCCGGCAGGTACTCGACGTCGTAGAAGCCGGGGACGTAGACGTTGCCGGTCTTGGCGAGACGGAGGAGGACCTCCTCGCGGCCGCCCGGCCGGCCCTCGGCCTTCCAGGTGCGGATGATCTCGGTCATGTCGAGGACGGCCTGCTCGCCGTCGCCGATGACCGCGCAGTCGATGAACTCCGCGATCGGCTCCGGGTTGAAGGCCGCGTGGCCGCCCGCGAGGACGATCGGGTGGTCCACCGTGCGGTTCCGGGCCTCCAGCGGGATGCCCGCGAGGTCCAGGGCCGTGAGCATGTTGGTGTAGCCCAGCTCCGTGGAGAAGGACAGGCCGAACACGTCGAAGGCCGAGACGGGGCGGTGGCTGTCCACGGTGAACTGGGGCACCTTGTGCTCGCGCATCAGTTCTTCGAGGTCCGGCCAGACGCTGTAGGTGCGCTCGGCGAGGACGCCCTCGCGCTCGTTGAGCACCTCGTAGAGGATCATGACGCCCTGGTTGGGCAGCCCGACTTCGTATGCGTCCGGGTACATGAGGGCCCAGCGGACGTCACAGCTCTCCCACTCCTTCACCGTGGAGTTGAGTTCACCGCCGACGTACTGGATGGGCTTCTGCACGTGCGGAAGCAGGGCCTCAAGCTGAGGGAAGACCGACTCGGTCATCACGCGACTTTCGTGAAGCGGGCAGGGGGCAGCTATCTAGCGTACCCCGATGGCTCAGCCGCCCCCACCCGCATGATCACTGCAGGGCCGACCGCAGGGCGGGGGCCGAGGCCTTCGCCCAGAGGTCCGGAAGCTCCCGCTCGCGCCGCTCGGCCAGGGCCTCCTCGCGGCCGTAGAGCACGCCCCAGGTGAAGGCGGACTCCCCGGCGTCGGCAGCCTGGGCCGAGAGGCCGCGCAGGGCGTCGCGGGCCACGACGCTGTCCTGGTGGTCGCCGAGCAGGGTCTGGACCTTCTTCACGGCCTTGGCCAGGCGTTTCGCGGGCTTGCCGAGTTCGGGCTCGGCCGACTCCGCCGCGTACCGGACGCGCTTGGCCGCCTTGCGGGCCTCGTGCAGGGCGACGTCCCGCTCCTTGCCTGCGTCGAGGGCGAGGGCGCCGTCGATCCGGGTGGCAAGGCGCGCGTAGTCGCGGAGCACCGCCTTCGGGAGGACCTTCTTCGGGGACTTGGCTGCGCCGTCGAGCAGCGGGGGCGCATCCAGCACGGCGTCGAGGGAGTTCAGCAGGGTGACGTAGCGGTCGCTGTCGAGCGCGGCCAGGGCCCTGCGGCGCGAGCCGGAGCGCCGGCCCGTGTTCCATGTCCGCAGCCGGCTGCGGACGGGGCCGGTCAGCAGAGTGCGGGGCAGTTCGGCGAGCTGGGCCTGGAGCCGCTCCATCAGGACCTCCTGGTCCCGGTCGACCCCGAGTTCGGCGGCCAGCCAGCGCAGCTCCTCGCCGACCGGGTCGGTGACCTCGCGGTCCAGGACCTTGCGGTACGTCTTGAAGGCGCTGCGCAGCCGGCGGGTGGCGACGCGCATCCGGTGGACGGAGTCCGGCAGGTTCCGCCGTACGGCCGGGTCCTGGGCGACGAGGGCGTCGCGCTGCTCGGCCAGGTACGCGACCACGTGCGCGCCGGCGGTGCCCTCGGGGCCGCCTCCGACGGGCCGGGCCGGGGGCTCGGCGCCGGTCTCCGCGAGGGCTCGGGCGAGTTTCGAGGGGGCGTCGCAGACCCTGAGCCCTGCCTTGCGGAAGGTCTTCTCGACGGCGTCGAGCAGGTCGGGGTCGACACCTTCGGCGAGTTCCACCTCGACCTCGGTCCAGGCGGCGGTGGCGTCGCCGCGCTCGGCCAGGACCTCGTCGGTGCTCAGTTCGGCGAGGAGTGCTCCGTCGGCGTCGAGCAGGTGGCTGACGCGGCGCGAGGAGACAAGCCGGACCTGCGGCCCGAGTCCGGCGTCGCGGACGCGGGAGCGCACGAGGGCGGCGAGGGCGGGTGGGACCGTGTCGCTGAGCTCGGCGCCGACCTCGTCGCGCACTCCCGGGGAGACGGGCAGTTTGAGGTGCCAGCCCTCGTCGGCGCCGCCCGTTCTGCGCCGCAGGGTGAGACCGTCGGCTGCGAGCCGCTGGTCGGGGGTGTCGTAGTAGACGGCGTCGAGGTCGATGGTGCCCTGGTCGGTGACGGCCGCGATCGCGGCCGTCCCCGTCAGGTCCGGCACCCCGCGCCGGGCAGATTTGGCCGTGGAGAACTCGAATTTGCGCTCGATCTCGCGCTTTGTGTCCGCCATATACCGAACTTAGTCCTGAACGGAACACGTCTGCAGGATGAAGGGAACATCAGGCTGACAATGGCCGCTGGACCTTGATCGACTGGAGGAGTCCGACCGCTATCCACACGGCGAACATCGACGAGCCTCCATAGGACACGAACGGCAGCGGAAGACCGGCGACGGGCATGATGCCGAGGGTCATCCCGATGTTCTCGAAGGACTGGAAGGCGAACCAGGCGATGATGCCGGCGCACACGATGGTCCCGTAGAGCTCGGTGGTCTCCCGGGCGATCACGCAGGCCCGCCAGAGGATGACGCCCAGCAGTACGAGGATCAGTCCGGCCCCGACGAAGCCGAGCTCCTCGCCGGCCACCGTGAAGACGAAGTCCGTCTGCTGCTCGGGCACGAACTGGCCGGTGGTCTGCGAACCCTTGAAGAGCCCGGAGCCGGTCAGGCCGCCGGAGCCGATCGCGATGCGCGCCTGGTTGGTGTTGTAGCCGACGCCGGCGGGGTCGAGCTCGGGGTTGGCGAAGGCCGCGAAGCGGTTGATCTGGTACTCGTCGAGCACGCCGAGCTGCCATATCAGGACGGCTCCGCCCACGCCGGAGGCGAGGAGGCCGATCACCCAGCGGTTGGAGGCCCCGGAGCCGAGCAGCACGCCGAGCACGATGACGACCATGACCATGACGGAGCCGAGGTCGGGCATCAGCATGACGATGCCCATCGGGGCGGCGGCCAGGCAGAGCGCCTTGACGACCGTGCGGTGGTCGGGATGGGCGAGGTCGCCCGCGTCCACCCGGGTGGCGAGCAGCATCGCCATGACCAGGATGATCGTGATCTTCACGAACTCGGACGGCTGGAGGGAGAATCCGCCGCCGATCACGATCCACGCGTGGGCGCCGTTGATGGTGGCGCCGAGCGGGGTCAGCACGGCGAGGATGAGCACGAGCGAGAGCCCGTAGAGGACGGGCACGGCGCCGCGCAGGGTGCGGTGGCCGAGCCAGATGGTGCCGATCATCAGCACGAGGCCGATGCCGGTGTTCAGGGCGTGCCGGGCGAGGAAGTAGTAGGGGTCGCCCTGGTTGAGGGTGGTCCTGTTGCGGGTGGCCGACCACACGAGCAGTGCGCCGAGGAAGGACAGGGCGAGCGAGGAGAGCAGGATCGGCCAGTCGAGGCGGCGCAGCACGGAGTCGCGGGCGGTGAGCTTGGCCATCGGACCGCGTTCGGGCGCGTACCGGGAGACGGAGAACTTGTTGGCGGTTGGCATGTCGGTATGGGGTCCTCAGTCGTGCCGTGTCGGGGGAGGCCCGGCGAGTGCCGGCGGTTCCAGTTCCTCCGGGGACGGCGGTACGTACGGCCGGATCTCGGGGGAGTCGATGGAGCCGTCGGGGTTGATCTTGGGCAGTTTCGCCTCCGGGGCCGGCAGCAGGGCCTTCTCGGGGTCCTGCTTCCCGTCCATGGTCAGACCGTAGAGGGCGTTGTAGAGGTTGCGGACGGCGGGGCCGGAGGCTCCGGATCCGGTGCCGCCCTGGGAGATCGTCATGACGATCGTGAAGTCCTTGGTGTAGGTGGCCAGCCACGAGGTGGTCTGCTTGCCGTAGACCTGGGCCGTACCCGTCTTCGCGTGCATCGGGATCTTGTCCTGGGGCCAGCCGCCGAAGCGCCAGGCGGCGGTGCCGCCGGGCTCGACGACCATGCGCAGGCCCTTGTCGAGGTCCGCGATGGTCTGGGCGGCGATGGGGAGCCTGCCGTGGGACTGGGGCTTGATCATCTCGATGCGCTTGCCGTCGGGGCTGATCACGGCCTTGCCGACGGTGGGGTTGTAGAGGGTGCCGCCGTTGCTGATGGCGGAGTAGGCGGTGGCCATCTGGATGGGGGTGACGAGGACGTCGCCCTGGCCGATGGCGAAGTTGATGCTGTCGTACGCCTTGAGCTGGTTGCCTTCGAGGCAGCTCTCGTAGGCGATCTGCTCGACGTAGGTCCCGCCCCTTTTGCCCTGCTTGCACCAGGAGTTCTTGTTGGCCGCCCAGAAACTCTGCTTCCAGTGGCGGTCGGGGATGCGGCCCTTGACCTCGTTGGGCAGGTCGATCCCGGTTTCGGAGCCGAGGCCGAACTCGCGGGCGGTCCGGTAGAACCAGTCGTGGGCGTCCTTCTTGGGGCTGAGGCCTCCGTCGCGCTGCCACTCCTTGTGCCCGAGGGCGTAGAAGACGGTGTTGCAGGAGAACTTGAGGGCTTCGCCGAGGGTGATGGGGCCGTGCCCCTTGGACTCGAAGTTCGCGAAGCTGCGGCCGCCGAGGCTGTAGGAGCTGCTGCAGTTGTACTTGTCGTTGAACTTGTAGCCGGCCCGGACGGCCGCGCTCGCGGAGACAACCTTGAAGATGGAGCCGGCGGGGGCCATGCCCTGGATGGCCCGGTTGAGGAGCGGGTAGTTGGAGCTCTTGCTGGTGAGCCTGGCGTAGTCCGCGCCGGAGATGCCGCCGACCCAGGCGTTGGGGTCGTAGTCGGGCTGGGAGGCCATCGCGACGATGCGGCCGGTCTTGGCCTCCATGACGACGACGGCGCCCGAGTCGGCCTCGTACTTGCGGCCGGTGATGTTGTCGGTCTCGTTGCGGACGACCTTCATCGCCTGCTGGAGCTCGAACTCGGCGACGGCCTGGACGCGGGCGTCGATGCTGGTGATGAGCGTGGATCCGGCGATTCCCGGGTCCGACCTGGTCTGGCCCATGACCCGGCCGAGGTTGTCGACCTCGTACGAGGTGACCTGCGCCTTGCCGCGCAGCTCCCGGTCGTAGGTGCGCTCGATCCCGGAGCGGCCCACCTGGTCGGACCGCAGGTGCGGGGAGTCGGTGTCCTTGGCCTTCTGGATCTCGTCGTCGGTGACGGGCGAGAGGTAGCCGAGCACCTGTGAGGTGCGGGCGCCGCCGGGGGCCGGGTAGCGGCGCACGGCAGTGGGCTCCGCGGTGATGCCGGGGAACTCCTCCGGGCGTTCGCGCAGCTGGAGCGCCTGCTGGGTGGTTGCCTCGAGGGTGACCGGGATCGGCTGGTACGGGGAGCCGTTCCAGCAGGGCTTGGGTGTCTGGGAGTCGCAGAGCCGGACCTTGTCCATGACCTCCTTGGGGGTCATGTCCAGGACGTCGGCGAGGCGGGTCATGACGCCCTTGCCCTTGTCCTTCATCTTCATCAGCGCGGTGCGGCTGGCGGAGACGACCAGGCGGGTCTCGTTGTCGGCGAGCGGGACCCCGCGGGCGTCGAGGATCGAGCCGCGCACCGCGGGCTGGACGACCCGCTGGACGTGGTTGCTCTTGGCCTCGTGGTAGTACTCCGCGCCGTTGCGGATCTGGAGGAACCAGAGCCGGCCGCCGAGGGTGACGAGCATCGAGAAGACGAGGACCTGCATGATGACGAGCCTGATCTGCACCCGGGAGGTGCGGCCGGTCTCCGGGACGTTGGTCACGTCTGCTCCTCCCTCACAGCTTCTTGACGCTCTTCACACCCTTGGCCGGCTTGATGCCCTTTATGCGGACCGCCTTGTTGGCGCGGGACCGCGCGGTCTTCAGGCGCAGGCCGCCGCGCTGGCTGCCGATGCGCAGGCCGGTACCGCCGGCGAGCCAGCCGGCGGAGACGTCGGCGGCCTTGTTGGAGGGGCCGCCGCCGGCCTCGACTGCCATCGGGTCGTTCTCGGCCCGTCGGGCCAGCGCCATGATCCACGGGACGGTGAAGGGCGCGAGCAGCAGGTCGTAGAGGGTGGCGGTGAACACCAGCCCGGTCAGGCCCACGTGGCGGGCGGCGGTGTCGCCGACGAGGGCGCCCACGCTCGCGTAGAGCAGGGTGGAGCCGATCGCGGCGGCGACGACGGTCAGCATCGGGCCCCAGGCGGAACGGAACCGCCCGCCGTCGGGGCGGACCAGGCCGGCGACGTAGCCGATGACGCACAGGACGAGCGCGTACCGCCCGGCCGCGTGGTCGGCGGGCGGCGCCAGGTCGGCGAGGAGTCCGGCTCCGAAGCCGATGAGCGCGCCGCTGACGTGCCCGTACACGAGTGCGAGGGAGACGACGGTGAGGAGCAGCAGGTCGGGTACGGCGCCGGGCAGTTGGAGCCGGCCCAGGACGGTGACCTGGATGACGAGGGCGACCACGACGAGCGTGGCCGAGAGCAGGATCCGGTTGAAGCGCATGCGGGGTCGGCTCCTAGTCGTCGGCCGGCTGGGCGAGCGGGCTGGCGGACCCGGACGGGGTGACCGTGACGGTGACCGTCGGGGTGGGCTTGGGGGCCTCGGGCTTGGGCGGCAGGACGGCGTCGCGGGGGTCCTCGCGCGGCGGCATCACCACGACGCCGACGATGTCCAGGCGCGAGAAGCCGACGAACGGACGCACCCATACGGTGCGGGTCAGGTCGCCGCGCGAGGGGTCGACCTTGACGACCTCTCCGATCGGGACGCCGGGCACGAAGGGCTTGTTGCCGCGCGAACCGAAGGTGACGAGGCGGTCGCCGGGGCTGACCTTCGCCTTGCCGTTGAGCATCTGGACGGACAGGGCGCGGTCGCCCTGTCCGGTGGCGAAGCCGAGTTCGCCGGTCTTCTCCAGGCGCGTGCCGACGGTGAAGTCGGGGTCGTTGGCGAGGACGACGGTGGCGGTGTCGGGGCCGACGGTGGTGACGCGGCCGACGAGCCCGTCGCCGTTGAGGACGGTCATGTCGCGTTCGATGCCGTCCTTGCTTCCGGCGTCGATGGTGACGGTCCAGGAGAAGCCCTGGGCCGCTCCTATGGCGATGACCTCGGCGCCCTTGATGCCGTACTGTCCGGCGCCGGCCCGCTTGAGCATCTCGTCGAGCTCGTGGATGCGGCTGCGGGTCTGGTCCTCGCTGCCGAGCTTGGCCTTGAGGGCCGCGTTCTCGCGCTCCAGCGTGGCGATGCGGTTGTGGCGCTCCCCGGAGTCCCTTACGGCCCCTATGGCGTTGGCGACCGGATCGACCGCGGTCGCCACACCTTCCTCGACCGGCCCGAAGACCGCCGCGGCGGCCTGCCGGGCACCGTCGACCGGTGACTCCTCGCCTGCCCTGATGTCCACCGTGATCAACGCGAACGCGATGGCGATCAGAAGCACCAGGAGCAGCCGGCTTTCTCGTGTGTCCCTCACGTGCGGCGGCCGTGCCTTCCTCGTCGGAATTCTCTTTGCCTGTATATCAACGATCCGCCGCACGGGCCCGGTAGCACCCGTACGGCGGATCCTTGTGTTCCGCTTGGCCTCTCCCTGGCGGGAGGGGTGTTGTCAGCGACGGGGCTGCGCGTCCAGGACCTGCTGGAGGGCCTCGAACTCCTCCACGCACTTGCCGGAGCCGAGCGCGACGGAGTCGAGGGGGTCCTCGGCGATGTGGATCGGCATGCCGGTCTCCCGGCGCAGCCGCTCGTCGAGGCCGCGGAGCAGGGCGCCGCCGCCGGTCAGGACGATGCCGCGGTCCATGATGTCGCCGGACAGCTCCGGCGGGCACTTGTCGAGCGTGGTCTTGACCGCGTCGACGATGGCGTTGACCGGCTCCTCGATGGCCTTGCGCACCTCGGCGGCCGAGATGACGACCGTCTTGGGCAGGCCCGAGACCAGGTCGCGGCCGCGGATCTCGGTGTGCTCGTCCTTGTCGAGGTCGTAGGCGGAGCCGATGGTGATCTTGATCTGTTCGGCCGTCCGCTCACCGAGGAGGAGCGAGTACTCCTTCTTGATGTGCTGGATGATGGCGTTGTCGAGCTCGTCGCCGGCCACCCGGATGGACTGTGCCGTGACGATTCCGCCGAGGGAGATGACGGCGACCTCGGTGGTGCCGCCGCCGATGTCCACGACCATGTTGCCGGTGGCCTCGTGGACGGGCAGGCCCGAGCCGATGGCGGCGGCCATGGGCTCTTCGATGATGTGCACCTGGCGGGCGCCGGCCTGCGTGGACGCCTCGATGACGGCGCGGCGCTCGACTCCCGTGATGCCGGAGGGAACGCAGACCACGACGCGCGGGCGGGCCAGGTAGCGGCGCTTGTGGATCTTGAGGATGAAGTACCGGAGCATACGCTCGGTGATCTCGAAGTCGGCGATCACGCCGTCCTTGAGGGGCCGTACGGCGACGATGTTGCCGGGCGTGCGCCCGATCATCTTCTTCGCCTCGGAGCCGACCGCCAGGATGCCGCCGGTGTTCGTGTTGATGGCGACCACGGACGGCTCGTTCAGGACGATCCCCCGGCCCCTCACGTACACCAGCGTGTTGGCGGTCCCGAGGTCGATCGCCATGTCACGGCCGATGAACGACATGTTGTTCCCCTTGTTCCCCATGAGGAGCGTCTGGCCTTCCAGTTGATAGCGGCTGCTGTCAGGTCGGCGAGGTGGGTGTGTGGGTGGAGGCCCCATCGTAGTGCCGGGGTGCGGACACCGCGCGACGGGACTCCGGCAATCCCGCCGGAATGGATACCCGCCCCCTCAGTGGTGACGACGTGTCCTGCCCAGGCGTTCCCGCTCGGGCCCGGAATTACCTGGGGGCGACCGAAATTACTTCGGTCGCCCCAGGTCATGAGCGCTATTCGGCTGATGTCTCGTCAGGAGGGACTGATCAGAGCGCGGGGAAGAAGAGCTTCAGCTCGCGCTCGGCGGACTCCTCCGAGTCCGAGGCGTGGATCAGGTTCTCGCGGGTGACGGTACCGAAGTCACCCCGGATGGAGCCGGGGGCCGCCGCGATCGGGTCGGTGGGTCCGGCCAGCTGGCGGACGCCCTCGATCACGCGCTCCCCCTCGACGACCAGGGCCACGACCGGGCCGCTGGACATGAAGCCCATGAGCGGCTCGTAGAACGGCTTGCCCTTGTGCTCGCCGTAGTGCGCCTCCAGCGTCTCCTGGTCGAGCGTGCGCAGCTCCAGTGCGGGAATGGTCCAGCCGGCCTTCCGCTCGATGCGGCCGATGATCTCGCCGACCAGGCCACGACGGACGGCGTCGGGCTTGAGCAGGACGAGGGTGCGCTGGGTCATGTTGCGGCTCCTTGCGGCATACGGGTGCGGTAGGGCGAATCTACAGGGCCGTCCGGGTCGGTCCCGCCCCCCGGGTGGCCCGGGGAACCCCCGGGTCCGTCAGACGGTGTCGGGCGCTCCGGACGCCGCGGGAGCCTCCTGCGCGGCGGCCCAGCGCTCCTTGATCGAGTCGATCTTCCGGCCGTAGTGCACGGAGCACCACCACAGGCCGGCGAACACCGCACCGAGGAAGAACATCGTCGGGACGACGAACCCGCTCGCGATCAGGCCGATCTGCAGGGCCCAGCCCAGCTGGACCGCCCCGGGGCGCGACAGCATGCCGCACAGCAGCACCGACAGCAGCATCGAGACCCCGCACACCGTCCAGACCGTGGCCTGGGTCAGATCCGGGTCCTTCATGGCGACCAGTCCCGCGAAGCCGATCACGAAGAACTCGCCGATCAGCGTGCTCGCACACAGCGTGCGCATCCTCAGCCCCTCTTCAGCAGCAGGCGGGCCTCGCCCACCGTGATCACGGAGCCGGTCACCAGGACCCCGGCCCCTCCGTACTCGGCCTCTTCCTCCGCCAGCGTGATCGCCGCCTCCAGGGCGTCGTCCAGCCGCGGCTCCACCTGCACCCGGTCCGGACCGAAGACCTCGACGGCGACGGCCGCCAGCTCGTCCGCGCCCATCGACCGGTGGCTGGAGTTCTGCGTGACCACGACCTCCGCGAAGATCGGCTCGAAGGCCTCCAGCACCCCGCGCACGTCCTTGTCCCCGCTCGCGGCCACGACGCCGATGAGCCGGCTGAAGCCGAACGCCTCGGTGACCGCTTCCGCGGTGACCGCCGCGCCCGCCGGGTTGTGCGCCGCGTCCAGGATCACCGTCGGGCTGCGCCGCACGACCTCCATGCGGCCGGGCGAGGTCACCGAGGCGAAGGCCTTGCGCACGGTGTCCACGTCCAGCACCCGGGCGTGCTGCCCGCCGACCCCGAAGAACGCCTCGACCGCGGCCAGCGCCACCGCCGCGTTGTGGGCCATGTGGGCGCCGTACAGCGGGAGGAAGATGCCGTCGTACTCGCCGCCCACGCCGCGCAGCGTCAGCTGCTGCCCGCCGACCGCGACCTCGCGCGAGACGACGCCGAACTCCATGCCCTCGCGGGCCACCGTCGCGTCGACCTCGACGGCCTTCTTCAGCAGCACCTGGGCCGCGTCCACCGGCTGCTGCGCCAGGATCACGGTCGCGTCCTGCTTGATGATGCCGCCCTTCTCCACTGCGATCTCACCGGGAGTGGAGCCGAGCCGGTCGGTGTGGTCCAGGCTGATCGGGGTGACCACGGCGACGGAGCCGTCGATGACATTGGTCGCGTCCCAGCTGCCGCCCATGCCGACCTCGACCACGGCCACGTCCACGGGGGCGTCCGCGAAGGCCGCGTAGGCCATCCCGGTGAGCACCTCGAAGAAGGACAGCCGGAACTCCTCGGCGGCGTCGACCATCTCCACGTAGGGCTTGACGTCGTGGTACGTCTCCACGAACCGCTCGGCCTCGATCGGCGCCCCGTCGAGGCTGATCCGCTCGGTGATCGACTGTACGTGCGGGCTGGTGTAGCGGCCGGTGCGCAGCTCGAAGGCGTTCAGCAGCGCCTCGATCATGCGGGCCGTGCTGGTCTTGCCGTTGGTCCCGGTGACATGGATGGAGGGGTACGCGCGCTGCGGCTCGCCCAGTACGTCCATCAGCGCCGCGATCCGCGACACCGAGGGCTCCAGCTTGGTCTCGCCCCAGCGGGTGGACAGCTCCTGCTCCACCTCCAGCAGCGCCTTGGCGACCTCCGGGTCGACCGGCCGGCCGGGCACCGGGTCCCCCTGGGGCGGCCCGGCCTGGGCGCGCAGGGTGCGGCTGCCGGCCTCGATCACCGCCAGGTCGGGGTCGCGGTCGGACTCTTCCGCCACGATCTGGTCGAACGCGTCGAAGGCACCGGCGAGGGCTTCGTCGTCGTGGTCGTGGTTCTCGGGCTGCTGGTCACTCACAGGGCCAGTCTACGGACGGCCGCCGGCAGGACTTTCGGCCCCGCCGTTTCAGGGCCTCCGGCGGCCGGCGCGACCGGATCGTTGTGCAAGCCCTGCCGGCAGCCCATTGGGGAGCAAATGCCGCAGGCCAGCAGCAACGAGACAGCATCCGGCCGCGCCACAGGCATCGGCCTGGCAACCGCCGGCACCCTCGTCTCCGCGCGGGCGCGCGGGATCGTCCTCGATGAGCCGTCCGTGGTCGCCGCCAAGGCGGTCCGCCTGACCGGGGAGCCGATGGCGGCGGCGATCGGCGCCGGACTGCCCGTGGCCGAGCCGCGCGGCTCCATGGTGGTGGTCGTCGCGGCGGTCCGCGGCACGCTGGAGGACTGCCCTCCGGAGCCGGCCGGGGAGGTGATGGAGCACGGCATCGTCCGGACCGGCGGCGGCGCCCTGCTGCCGGGGCTCGACCTGCGCATGACCTCCACGACCGGCATCCCGGTCTTCGTCGCCGACGACCCGCTGGACTGCGCGGTCCTGGGCTCGGGCCGCTGCGTGGAGGGCCTGGGCGGCCTGCTGACCCCGGGCCGGGGTCAGGGGGCGTCCGGCGGATCAGGCCCGGGCCTCATCCGCCGGACATCCCTCACCTCGCGGCAGGGTGGCGACCACCTCGTACGTGTCGTCCGTGCGGGTCGCCGTCAGCGTGCCCCCCAGGCTGTGGACGCGCTCGGACATGCTGGCCGTGCCGGATCCCGCCGAGACGGGGGCCCGGCCCGGGGTCCGGTCCGGCAGGGCGTTGCTGACGGCTATCCGCAGCCGCGGGCCGTCCGTCGCGATCGACACGTCGATGGTCTCCCCGTGCGCGTGCTTGGCGGCATTGGTCAGGCACTCCTGCACCACCCGGTAGACCGCCGCCTGCCGCAGCGGCGACAGGCCGTGAACGTCGTCGTCCATGGCCAGCCGGACGGGCGAACCGGCCCGTCCGCTCTCCTCCGCCAGCGCCTGCAGCCCGTCCACTCCCGGGGTCGCGGCCCGTTCACCCCGCTGCACGATGATCTCGTTGAGCACCAGATGGGCCCTGCGGGCGGTGTCGGCCAATTCCTCGAAGTCCTTGGCGTGCGCCGTCTCACGCGCCCGTACCGACAGCACCTCGGAACGTACCGTCAGCAAGGTCAGCTCCCGCCCGACGAAGTCGTGCACGTCGCGGGCGACGGAGGTCCGTTCCTGCTGGACGGCCCGGAAGACGGCGGACTCGGCCCGCCGGACGGTCAGCTCCCGCACCAGGTCGTGCCGGTAGGCGGCGATGCCCACCGCCGAGGCGAGCGCGCCGATGGGCACGACGATGCCGAGGAAGCCGCTGAGCGTCTGCCCGCGGGGCTCGGGCCAGCCCGGCACCCAGAACATCAGGAGCGCGAAGGCGATGTACCCGAGCGTCGCCAGGATGCCCGCCCGGCGCCCGCGGAAGCGGCCGATGGAGTAGAGCGCGAACTGGATCAGGGTCAGCTCGTGGAGCCATCCGATGAAGAGCAGCGCGGCCAGGTACGAGATCCAGGGCAGCCGGCGGCGCACCAGCAGCGTCGCGCAGCCCAGGGCGAGCACGACGGCTGCGGCGGGCCCGCTGAGCGAGTTGTCCGCGGCGGCCAGGCCCGGCAGGTCGAGGGCCATCAGCCCCAGGCAGCCGAGCGCGGTGAGCACGTCGACCGCTCGCGGTGAACCGGCCCAGGTGTCGGCCAGTCGGCGGCCGGCGGCCACGCAGCGGTGGAACACCGGGGCGACGGGCTTGACGTGCATGCCCTCCATCATCCGCGGTCGGTGGCGCGGATGAGATCCAACCAACAGAGAAACGGCGTGATCTAGGGCACTTCGGACAGGCCGGAGGTCCCGGCGGCGCGCGCCCCGCGCCCCTCCCCCGGGCCCGCCCCCGCTCCTGGCCTCACAGGAACGACGACCGGAACGACCGCCCACCGGGACACGGCCCGGCGCCTGCCGACCGGCGGCCTGATCGGCGCGCCGGCCTCGGGGCCTGCGTACGGCGAAGGCCCCCGCACCGGCGTCCGGTGCGGGGGCCTCGTCTCACTGATCCGCCGGGGCTGCTAGGCGGCCGGCAGGGACGCCAGCTGGGCCTGGATCCGGGCGATGTCCGCCTCGGCCTTGGCCAGCCGTCCCTTGATCTTGTCCACGACGTTGTCGGGGGCCTTGGCCAGGAAGGCCTCGTTCCCGAGCTTCGCCTCGGCCTGCTGCTTCTCCTTCTCGGCGGCCCCGAGGTCCTTGGTGAGGCGCTTGCGCTCGGCGTCCACGTCGATGGTCCCCGACAGGTCGAGCGCGACCGTGGCACCGGCGACCGGGAGGGTCGCGGTGGCGCTGAAGGACTCGCCCTCGGGCTGCAGCCGCAGCACCTGGCGGATGGCGGCCTCGTGGGCGGCCAGCACGGTGCCGGTCAGGTCCAGGCGCGCCGGGACCTTCTGCTTGTCGTCGAGGCCCTGCTCCTTGCGGAAGCGGCGGACCTCCTTGGTCAGCGTCTGGATGCTCCCGATCTCGGCCTCCGCGGCGTCGTCGCGGAAGCCGCTGTCCTGCGGCCAGTCGGCGACGACCAGCGACTCACCGCCGGTGAGGGTGGTCCACAGGGTCTCGGTGACGAACGGGACCACCGGGTGCAGCAGGCGCAGCATGACATCGAGGACCTCGCCGAGGACCCGCGCGGAGACCTTGGCCTGCTCACCGCCCGCGAAGAAGGTCGTCTTCGACAGCTCGACGTACCAGTCGAAGACCTCGTCCCACGCGAAGTGGTAGAGCGCCTCGCTGAGCTTCGAGAACTGGAAGTCCTCGTAGTACGCGTCGACCTGCGCGATCGTCTTGTTCAGGCGGGAGAGGATCCAGCGGTCGGTGGCCGACAGCTGCTCGGCCGGCGGCAGCGCGCCCTCGATCGTGGCGCCGTTCATCAGCGCGAAGCGCGTGGCGTTCCAGATCTTGTTGGCGAACTTGCTGGACGCCTGGACCCAGTCCTCGCCGATCGGGACGTCGGTGCCGGGGTTGGCGCCCTTGGCCAGGGTGAACCGGACGGCGTCGGAGCCGTACTTGTCCATCCAGTCCAGCGGGTCGACGACGTTGCCGAAGGACTTCGACATCTTCTTGCCGCGCTCGTCGCGGACCAGGCCGGTCAGCGCGATCGTCTTGAAGGGGACCTCGCCGTCCATGGCGTACAGGCCGAACATCATCATCCGGGCGACCCAGAAGAAGATGATGTCGTGGCCGGTGACCAGGACGTCGGTGGAGTAGAACTTCGCCAGGTCCGGGGTCTTCTCCGGCCAGCCGAGCGTGGAGAACGGCCACAGGCCGGAGGAGAACCAGGTGTCGAGGACGTCGGTGTCCTGCGTCCAGCCCTCGCCCGTCGGCGCCTCGTCGTCGGGACCGAGGCAGACGACCTCGCCGTCCGGGCCGTACCAGACCGGGATGCGGTGGCCCCACCACAGCTGGCGCGAGATGCACCAGTCGTTGAGGTTGTCGACCCAGTCGAAGTAGCGCTTCTCCATCTCCACCGGGTGGATCGCGACCCGGCCGTCGCGGACGGCGTCACCGGCGGCCTTGGCGAGGGTCTCGACCTTGACCCACCACTGCAGCGACAGGCGCGGCTCGACGGTGGTGCTGCAGCGCGAGCAGTGCCCGACGGAGTGCAGGTACGGGCGCTTCTCCGCGACGATGCGGCCCTGCTGGCGCAGCGCGCCGACGACAGCAGACCGGGCTTCGTAGCGGTCCAGGCCGAGGAAGGGGCCGTGGACGGTGATGACACCGTGCTCGTCCATGATCGTCAGGTTGGGCAGGCCGTGGCGCTGACCGATGGCGAAGTCGTTGGGGTCGTGCGCCGGGGTCACCTTGACGGCGCCGGTGCCGAACTCGGGGTCGACGTGCGTGTCCGCGACGACGGGGATGGTGCGGTCGGTCAACGGCAGCTTGATCTGCCTGCCGACGAGGTGCTTGTAGCGCTCGTCGTCCGGGTGGACGGCGACGGCGGTGTCGCCGAGCATCGTCTCGGCGCGGGTGGTGGCGACGACGAGGGTGTCCTCGCCCTCCCCGTACTGGATGGAGACGAGCTCGCCCGCGTCCTCCTGGTACTCCACCTCGATGTCGGAGATGGCCGTCAGACAGCGGGGGCACCAGTTGATGATGCGCTCGGCGCGGTAGATCAGGCCGTCGTCGTAGAGCTTCTTGAAGATGGTCTGGACGGCCTTCGACAGGCCCTCGTCCATGGTGAAGCGCTCACGGGACCAGTCGACGCCGTCGCCGAGGCGGCGCATCTGGCCGAGGATCTTGCCGCCGTATTCTTCCTTCCACTGCCAGACGCGCTCGACGAACGCCTCGCGGCCCAGGTCGTGGCGGGACTTGCCCTCCTCGGCGAGCTGCTGCTCGACCTTGTTCTGGGTGGCGATGCCGGCGTGGTCCATGCCGGGCAGCCACAGCGACTCGTAGCCCTGCATGCGCTTGCGGCGGGTGAGGGCGTCCATCAGCGTGTGCTGGAAGGCGTGGCCGAGGTGGAGGGAGCCGGTGACGTTCGGCGGCGGGATGACGATGGTGTACGGGGGCTTCTCGCTCGCCGGATCGGCCGTGAAGTACCCACGCTCCACCCAGCGCTCGTAGAGCTTCCCCTCTACATCGGCCGGCGTGTAGGCGGTCGGCAGTTCGGAGTCGGGGCTGCTGGGTGTCTGCGTGTTCTCGGTCACGGGGCCCAGTTTAGGGCCGTAACAGTCCAGTCATGAAACCGGTTAGGGAGGGGCCCGGCGCCCTGGCGGGGTTCGGCTTGGGACAGGATGTGAGGAACGCATAAGCAACCTCAGAGGGGGACGCGGGATGAGCTACAACCAGCCGGGACCTTACGGACAGCAGCCTCAGCAGCCGGGACCGTACGGGCAGCAGCCCACGCCGCCGCCCGGCCCGTACGGCCAGCCCGCACAGCCGGGCCCGTACGGCGGTCAGCCCGCGCCCCCGCAGCCGGGCTACGGCTACCCGCAGCAGCCGGGCGTCCCGCCGCAGGGCTACCCCCAGCAGCCGCCGACCCCGGCCTACGGCTACCCCCAGCAGGCCCCGTACGGCGGCCAGCCGCCGAAGAAGTCCAAGGCCGGCGTGATCATCGGCGTGGTCGTGGCGGTGGCGGTCATCGCGGGCGGCGGCTGGTACCTCCTGGGCGGCGGCGCGGGCGGCAGCATCTCCGCCGACACGAAGGGCTACAAGCTGGTCGCCCCGGAGTCGGTCGACGACTTCAAGAAGGACCCCAAGTACGCGGCGAAGCCCTTCACCGACAAGGATCGGCAGGAAGCCGAGGCCGCGGGCGTCAAGAACCCGACCCAGGTGGGCATGAACTACCAGTCCGGCGACCCGAAGAACCCCCTCACCCTGAAGGGGCTCAACTTCTCGGGCGTGTACGGCGAGATCTCCGACCCGGAGAAGGCCGTGGACGGCTACTTCGCCCAGGCCCGGCTGGAGGCGGCCAAGGACGGCAAGTCCGAAGTGCAGCTCCTGGGCAGCCCGAAGGAGATGTCCCCGCCGAACTTCAAGGGCGCCGTCATGAAGTGCCAGGACATCAAGTTCACCTCGAAGGACACGAGCACCAAGGGCCCCAAGGAGGCCACGGTGCCGTTCTGCATCTGGGGTGACTACAGCACCCTCTCCATGGTCAGCGCCTCCGACGTGGCGTCGATCCTGGCCGGCAAGCCGGGCTACACCCAGGAGCAGGCCGCGGATCTCGCCGCGAAGCTCTACAACACCGCCCGCGTCAAGTCATGACGGGTGCAGCGGTCGGCGCAGGGGGAACCCTACGCCGACCGTGTGGCCCTCACGCGAGCTGATAGCAGGCCGTCGAAGCGTCGTTGGCTTTCACTCCAAGGTTGACCAGACTCGCATAGCAGGCATGGCGATTCATGCCCGACATGTCCCATGCAGCGGCGTGGTCGCACGCGGCCTGCACCTGCGCACCCACGTTGTAACCGACGTTTCGCAGGTACACCTGGCAGTCGGCTGAAGAGGCCGACGCCGGCGAAGCGGCGACTATGGGCAGGGCGGCAGCAGCGAATACGGCTGCGAGAGTGCTGAACGTACGCTTCTTCTTCATTCTTCATCCCTCCGCAGTGACCTCTCCCTGAAAAGTTGATCAAGGAACACGCGCTCCCGCCGGCCGTCGTCGAGCACTTGGCCGATTACTGCGCGACGAAGTCCTGAATGCCGAAAGGGGCGCCCCCGGCGGGGGCGCCCCTTTCGCTTACCGGTCTTCTGCCGCTCTACTGCCTATCGGCTACGCCGACTTCTCGTGCGGGCCCTGGTCCTTCGGGACGATGCGCGGGACCA
This sequence comes from Streptomyces sp. NPDC046349, assembly GCF_055587885.1. Lineage (NCBI taxonomy): Bacteria > Bacillati > Actinomycetota > Actinomycetes > Kitasatosporales > Streptomycetaceae > Streptomyces > Streptomyces sp. NPDC046349. The sequence goes on along the minus strand of NZ_JBVJFK010000002.1, from coordinate 343,866 downwards.
GCGTCGGGTTGACGTTGGAGCGGACGACGTCCGCGGTGATGACCACGCGGGCCACATCCTTGCGGGACGGCACCTCGTACATCACCGACATCAGGACCTCCTCCATGATGGCGCGCAGGCCGCGCGCGCCCGTCTGGCGGAGGATCGCCTGGTCCGCGATGGCTTCCAGCGCCTCGCGCTCGAAGTCCAGCTCCACACCGTCGAGTTCGAACAGCCGCTGGTACTGCTTCACCAGCGCGTTGCGCGGCTCGATGAGGATCTGGAGCAGCGCCTCGCGGTCCAGGTTGTGGACCGAGGTGATGACGGGCAGACGGCCGATGAACTCGGGGATCATCCCGAACTTCACCAGGTCCTCCGGCATGACCTCCTGGAACTGGTCGCTGGCCTCGATCTCGCGCTTCGAGCGGATCGTCGCCCCGAAGCCGATGCCCTTCGCACCCGCGCGCGACTCGATGATCTTCTCCAGGCCGGCGAAGGCGCCGCCCACGATGAAGAGCACGTTCGTCGTGTCGATCTGGATGAACTCCTGGTGCGGGTGCTTGCGGCCGCCCTGCGGCGGCACCGACGCGGTCGTGCCCTCCAGGATCTTCAGCAGGGCCTGCTGCACGCCCTCACCGCTCACGTCGCGCGTGATCGACGGGTTTTCGCTCTTGCGGGCGACCTTGTCGATCTCGTCGATGTAGATGATCCCGGTCTCGGCCTTCTTGACGTCGTAGTCGGCGGCCTGGATCAGCTTCAGCAGGATGTTCTCGACGTCCTCGCCGACGTAGCCGGCTTCCGTCAGCGCCGTCGCGTCGGCGATGGCGAACGGGACGTTCAGCATGCGGGCCAGGGTCTGCGCCAGGAGCGTCTTGCCGGAGCCCGTCGGGCCCAGCAGCAGGATGTTGGACTTCGCGAGCTCGATCGCGTCCTCGCGGCCCTGCGCTCCGCCGTTCTCGCCGGCCTGGACCCGCTTGTAGTGGTTGTAGACCGCTACGGAGAGCGCCTTCTTCGCCGGCTCCTGGCCGACGACGTAGCTCTCCAGGAACTCGTAGATCTCACGGGGCTTGGGGAGTTCCTCCCACCGGACCTCGGAGGTCTCCGCGAGCTCCTCTTCGATGATCTCGTTGCAGAGGTCGATGCACTCGTCGCAGATGTACACACCGGGTCCTGCGATGAGCTTCTTCACCTGCTTCTGGCTCTTTCCGCAGAACGAGCACTTGAGCAGGTCGCCGCCGTCACCGATGCGTGCCACGAGGTGCTTCCCCTTCGCCTGGGAGACGCCTGGTTCAGCGCTCCTGGTGCCTCATATCCGACGGTACCTTGCCGGGGGCCCCGAGCGGGGCCCCCTTGACGTGGTTCACATCGCCGAATCCGGCGGTGTGCCCGCGCCAACTCGCGGCAAGGGTCAGAGCTTGGTGCTCTTGCGGGTGGAGATGATCTGGTCGATCAGGCCGTACGCGAGGGCGTCCTCGGCCGTGAGGATCTTGTCGCGCTCGATGTCGTCGCGGATCTTCTCGATCGGCGTCGTCGAGTGCTTGGCCAGCATGGTCTCCAGCTGGTCGCGCATGCGCAGGATCTCGTTGGCCGCGATCTCGAGGTCCGAGAGCTGCTCACGGCCGGTGCCGCCGGACGGCTGGTGGATCAGCACGCGGGCGTTCGGCAGGGCCATGCGCTTGCCGGGGGTGCCGGCGGCGAGCAGGACCGCGGCCGCGGAGGCCGCCTGGCCCATGCAGACCGTCTGGATGTCCGGCTTCACGAACTGCATCGTGTCGTAGATCGCCGTCAGGGCGGTGAAGGAGCCGCCAGGGCTGTTGATGTAGATCGAGATGTCGCGGTCCGGGTCCATCGACTCCAGGCACAGCAGCTGCGCCATGACGTCGTTGGCCGAGGCGTCGTCGATCTGCACGCCGAGGAAGATCACGCGCTCCTCGAAGAGCTTCGCGTAGGGGTCGTACTCGCGCACACCCTGCGAGGTGCGCTCGACGAAGCGCGGGATGACGTAGCGGTTGTCCACCTGCGGGCCGGTGTAGAGGCCGCTCGCGGAGCTCGCGGAGAAGTTGTTCTGCATCTGGGTGTTCACCATCCTGGTGGCGTTCTGCGGGCTGTCGGCTGCTGGGTACTGACGGTGGCTACCGGGATCAGGCCCCGGTGCCGCCGCCGCCCGGAACGTTGGACGCGGCCGAGATGATCTCGTCGATGAGGCCGTAGTCCTTGGCCTCCTCGGAGGTGAACCAGCGGTCGCGGTCACCGTCGCGGATGATCGCCTCGACGGTCTGGCCCGAGTGGAACGCGGTGATCTCGGCCATCCGCTGCTTGGTGCGCAGCAGGTACTGGGCCTGGATCTTGATGTCCGACGCGGTGCCGCCGATGCCGGCGGAGCCCTGGTGCATCAGGATGTCGGTGTTCGGCAGGGCGAAGCGCTTGCCCTTGGCGCCACCGGTGAGCAGGAACTGGCCCATCGAGGCCGCCATGCCCATGCCGATGGTCACGACGTCGTTGGGGATGTACTGCATGGTGTCGTAGACGGCCATGCCGGCCGTGACCGAGCCACCGGGGCTGTTGATGTAGAGGTAGATGTCCTTCTCCGGCTCGGCGGCCAGGAGGAGGAGCTGGGCGGTGATCTTGTTCGCGATCTCGTCGTCGACCTGCTGGCCGAGGAAGATGATGCGCTCGCCGAGCAGCCGGTTGTAGACATGGTCGCCGAGGCCGCCACCGATGGACGGCTCACCCGCGGCGTAAGGCTTCAGATTCGTCACGTATCCACCTGCTCGTCTCCGACGGCCATGTGCCGTCTCAGCGTCTCGTTCTGGGGCACGGTCCAGCCGGAGCGGACGGGTCCGCCGGCGCCCGGGTACTCACGTGCCCTCGTATTCATGGACCCTAACGCGCAGGTCGGACAACGCCATCCCGCTTCCCGAACTGTTCGCTCGGAGCGCAAGCTCCGGGAGCCCCGCGGGGGCCGTGCTGCGGCCGTGCAGAAGGGCCCGGACGCGGCTGCGTCCGGGCCCTTCCGGCACTGCTCAGCGGGCTTCGCCCGGGGTGTTACTCGGCCTCGTCGGCCTTGACCTCGTCGTCGCCGTCAACGGCGGCCTCGACGGTCTCGGCGGCCGTCTCGACCTCGTCCTCGTCGTCGGAGAGGTCCACGACGTCACCGTTGGTGTCGACGACCTTGGCGGCCTCGACGACGACCGCGAGGGCCTTGCCGCGGGCGACCTCGCCGACCAGCATCGGGACCTGGCCGCCCTCGACGACGGCCTGGGCGAACTGGTCGGGGGACATGCCGGAGGACTGGGCACGGCGCATGAGGTGCTCGGTGAGCTCCTCCTGGTTGACGCCCAGCTTCTCCTTGTTGACCAGGGCGTCCAGGACGAACTGGGTCTTGATGCCCTTGATCGCCTGGTCCTTGGTCTCGGCGTCGAACTCCTCGACCGTCTTGCCCTGGAACTCCAGGTACTTCGCCAGGTCCAGGCCCATCTGGCCGAGCTGGTGGTGCTCCAGGTTGTGCTTGCGGGTGTTGACCTCGTCCTCGAGCAGCTTCTCGGGGATCGGCACCTCGACGAGCTCCAGCAGCTTCTCCAGGACGCGCTCCTGGGCCTGCGTGGCCTGGTCGTACTGCTTCATGTTCTCGAGGCGCTTGCGGCTGTCGGCCTTGAGGTCCTCGAGGGTGTCGAACTCGCTCGCCATCTGGGCGAACTCGTCGTCCAGCTCCGGGAGCTCCTTGGCGGAGACCTTGGTGACCTTGACGGTGACCTCGGCGTCCTTGCCCTCGGCGGAGCCGCCCTTCAGCTGCGAGGTGAAGGTGGCCTCGCCGCCGGCCTCCAGGCCCGTGACGGCCTCGTCGATGCCCTCGAGCAGCTCGCCCGAGCCGATCGTGTAGGAGACGTCGGAGGCGACGCCGTCGGGCAGCACCTCGCCGTCGACCTTGGCCTCGAGGTCGATGGTGACGACGTCGCCCTCGGCGGCGGCGCGCTCGACGTCCTTGGTGGACGCGAAGCGGCCCCGCAGCTGCTCGACGGACTTCTCGACGTCCTCGTCGGAGACCTCGATGGCGTCGACCTCGACCTCGATGCCGGAGTAGTCCGGGATCTCGATCTCGGGACGCACGTCGACCTCGGCGGTGAAGGCCAGCAGCTCGCCGTCCTTCAGCTCGGTGATGTCGACCTCGGGCTGGCCCAGCGGGTTCAGGTCGGCCTCGTTGACGGCTTCGGTGTAGAACTTCGGGAGGGCGTCGTTGACGGCCTCCTCCAGCACCGCACCGCGGCCGAAGCGCTGGTCGATGACGCGGGCCGGGATCTTGCCCTTGCGGAAGCCCTTCACCGTGACCTGCTGGTTGATCTTCTTGTACGCCGCGTCGAGGCTGTCCTTGAGCTCCTCGAAGGGCACCTCAACAGTGAGCCGAACCCGCGTCGGGTTCAGGGTCTCAACGGCGCTCTTCACGGTTCGGTCTCCTTGTGGCTGACTGCTGGGGGATCTGCCGTCTCGCTGCGATTCAGCGGTTCAGCGGACTTCGGCCCGGTACATCAGACACACGGGCACGCAGCTTGCATAGTAGCCGCAAGCGGCAATCAGCCCACAACGCGATCTTGCGGTGGTCGGGGTGGCCGGATTCGAACCGACGACCTTCCGCTCCCAAAGCGGACGCGCTACCAAGCTGCGCCACACCCCGTCGGTGCGACACGTAGGGTACATGCCCGGAGACCCTCTGATGCGCGGTGTTTCCCGAGCCCTTTCGGACAGGTCGCGGACCGGGCACGGAATGTGGTGTGCGATCCGCCGGAACGACCCGCTAGGATGCTGTCCGTGCCACGGTCCCCGGACCTGCGGCGCACGCAATGCGGGCGTAGCTCAATGGTAGAGCCCTAGTCTTCCAAACTAGCTACGCGGGTTCGATTCCCGTCGCCCGCTCTGAACGGCTCAGGGCCAGGTCGGAGGATGTTTCCTCCGCCTGGCCCTGACGCGTTCCCGGAGTCTGGGCGGGGAGTGCGGAACGGGTGTCCCGCCCGTCCCGGGCTCGGCCGTGCCGGTTGCGGTCGAGGAGGCGGACGGGTGGGGGCGGAATCGCCCGGGGCTCCGTTTCACCGGGTGCCTGGTGACTGCCCGGCGCGTCGCCGACCGGCCGTGACGGGGGCGCCTGTCGCGGTGGAGTGCATGGAGGGGCCGGCCCGGCGCGGGCCGAGGCGGCGTTCCGGCCGGTGTGCTGATCGTCCACGCGGACGGCGTGGCGGCTGCGGCCGCCCGCCGGGCCTGGGGCTACCGGAGGATCGGCCTGGCCCGCCCACGGGAGGGGCCGGGCCCCTGCGACCGCTTGCTGTCAGAGCTTGATGTTCGCGATCATCGTCGCCAGTGAGTTGAGGAAACGGTTCACGTCGTCCGCGATCGAGCTGGACGCCAGGAAGAAGCCGAAGAGGGCCGCGACGATGGCGGGGCCCGTCTTGATGTGGTTGCCACGGATCAGCACCACCAGGATGACCCCCAGCAGAACCACCACTGACAGCGAAATGGCCACTTCTGATCACACCTTCGGTCGTCCCCTGGTCGGCCGGGGGCGCACGGCCGAGAATGCCCCCACATGGACCATCCTCCCACCAACGGGCCACAGTCATACGCCCCGTGACGAAAGGCCACTGTTCCGTTTTCGTCAACGGCCGCGCCCTGTCGGCCTCAGGGGGCAGTGAGCCCCAGGAGGGAACGGACATATGCGTACTTGGCGGACAGCCGCTCGCGGGTGGGGGCGTCGAGTACGGAGAGGCGTGCGGGGTCGGCGTTGTGCGCGAGGTCTGCCTCCTTGACGAGGAGGGCGCCCGGAGTGGCCAGGATGCGGGCCGCGTAACTCTCGACCGGCTCACCGGGGCGCTTGGTGACGGCGAGAACCATGTCCTTGACGGACTGGGGAAGAGCGGCGGAATCCAGCCAGGTGAGGCTGAGCGCCTCGTCCTCGATCGCGTCGTGCAGCCAGGCCGCCGCCTGCTGCTCGGGGCTGCCGCCGCGCACGCGCACGCCTTCGGCGACGGCCGCGAGGTGCTCGGCGTACGGCCTGCCGGCCTTGTCGGTCCGGCCCTCGTGCGCGCCGCGCGCCAGGGCCTCGACCTCCAGGAGGGTCAGGGGACTGCTGGTCATGCGATCTCCCTCGCTGCCGTGCGCAGGGCCCGGGCGGCCCTGCGGACATCTGCCTGCGTCGTACGCCAGTTGGAGAACGCGGCACGCAGCCCGGCGGTTCCCCCGTGGACGGTCGGGGTGACGAACACCTCGGCGGACACCGCCTCGCGCAGGGCGGTCAGCCGGGCCGGATCGGGGTCCTCGGCGAGGGTGAAGCAGACGACGTTGAGGCGGACCGGGGCGAGGAGGGCGAAGGCGGGGTCCTCCTGCAGGGCCGCGCCGAGGGCCCTGGCGCCGGCGATGTTGCGTTCGACGACCTCCCGGTGGCCCCGGCGGCCGTAGGCGCGCAGCGTGAACCAGGCGGCGAGGGCGCGCAGCCGGTGGGAGTTCTCCGGGGTGAGGTGGACGAGGTCGGGGTGTTCGCCGAGGGGGCCGAGGTAGGCGGCGGAGTTCTGGAAGACGCGGGCCTGCAGGTCGCGTCGGCGGGTGAACTGGACGGCGCTGTCGTAGGGGACGTTGAGCCATTTGTGCAGGTCGACGCAGACGGAGTCGGAGGCGTCGAGGCCTGCGGCGAGGTGCGCGTGGTCAGGGGAGAGCGCGGCGAAGGCGCCGAAGGCGGCGTCGGTGTGCAGCCAGAAGTCGCGGCGTGGGCGGAGGGCGGCGATGGCGGGGAGGTCGTCGAAGTCGACGGTGTTGACGGTGCCCGCGTTGGCGACGACCACCGCCGGGCCGGGGGTGTCGGCCAGCGCCCGGTCGAGGGCGGCGGGGTCGACGGCCTCGCGGCCGGGCAGGGTCGGGACGCGTACGAGGGAGCTGCGGCCGAGGCCGAGGAAGGAGAGGGCCTTGGCGATGGAGGAGTGCGGGGCGCCGGAGAGGACGCGGACCGGGCCGAGGGCCGCGGCGCCGTCCTCGGCCGGGGACACGCCGACGCGCTCGCCGAGCCATTCGCGGGCAATGGCGAGGCCGGTGGTGTTGGACATGGTGGCGCCGCTGACGAAGGTGCCGGTGTGGGCGTCGGAGAGGCCGAAGAGCTCGCGCAGCCAGCCGACCGTCTCGCGTTCGAGGTCCTGGCCGGCGCCGTCCATCGAGGAGTTGGAGTTCTGGTCGTGGGCGGCCGTGAGCCAGTCCCCGGCGAGCGCCGCGGGGGTGGCGCCGCCGGTGACGAAGCCGAGGTAGCGGGGGCCGGCGGAGGCCGACAGCCGCGGCTCCCAGTGCTCGCGGAACGCGGCGAGGGCGCTCTCCGTGCCGCGGCCCTCCTCGGGGAGCGGTTCGGGGTCCCGCGGCTTCGGCGCGGGCGGTACGACGGCACGCTCGTCCAGGGTGGCGAGCGCTTCGGCGGCGGCGCGGCGGGTGGCGTCGAGCAGGTCGGGGAGCCGGGCGAGGTCGGCGGCGAGCGTGCGGTCCATGGGGGCACGGTAGGGCCGGCGCCCGCCTGCGCGGGCGGGCCAATCCCGGGCGAGTGGCCCGGACCACCTGTATCGCCGGCACCGGTCGACGCCGTTTCGACGGGCGCGCCGCGGGCGGCGGGTGATCGCGAAGCGGGGGGTGCGGGGCGTGGCCGGGGGCCCGGGCGTGGTGCTCGCGGCGGCGCCGGCGGGCCTCGGGGCGCCCGGCCCTTCGGGGGCCCGAGGGCGGGAGCGGAGCCTCGGGGCGCGCCGGCGCGCCGGCGCCGCGGGCGGCTCCGGGGCCGGAGGGGAGCCCGCCCGGTCTGCGGCCCGTGCGGCCCCCGGCCCTCCGACCAGGGGCGTCCCGGAGGGCGGGAGCGGGGCCTCGGGGCGCCCCGTGCGCCGGCGCCGAGGGCGGCTCCGGGGCCGGAGGGGAGCCCGCCCGGTCTGCGGCCCGTGCGGCCCCGACCTGCGCCGGGGCGGGGTACGGCTGCTGGAGCAGCAGGGGCGCGGCTATGGGGGTTGCGGGTGGCGGGCTTCCGGCCGGCGCACTGCGGTACGCCGTACGTGCTGGAGGGCTAACCGCGCCGCGGGACGGCCGCGACGATCCGGTGGCGGGCCTCGGTCGGACACGGCGCGGGGGGATCACCACGGGCGTGCCGGGCACCGAGGCGCCACCGACAGCGGGTGATCCGGGCGCGGGCCGGACCGGGCTCGGACACCGGCGGGCGGATCCGGGGCCGGATCCGGCGGGTGTCGGCGGGGCGTGGGGCACATCCACTGCGTCGGAGTCCGGGCGGCCGCGGGGGCGGGAGTTGGGCGAGCGGTGGTGAGCGGTCACGCGGGGGCCACGGTCCCGGCGGAGCTGCGCGGGAGGCGGTCCGCTCCATCCGGCCCGGCTTCCGGGCCGGTTTTCGCCGGAGCGTTCTCGTCCGGCTGCCTGCGCCGTCGCATCCCCTTGGTGTGCCGCGCCGCCGTCCTGAGCGGGGCTGCGACGCTACGGATCACGGCGGGGCGGCGGCCATGGAGCGGGCCGGGGGTCCGAAGGGTCGGGCAGACCCCCGGATCACGGGGACCGGCGGATGAGGAGCAGGGCGCGGTCGTCGTTGACGTCCTTGGCGACCTTCTCGATCAGGTGCCAGGCGGCGCCCTGCCAGCCGGCGGAGACGTAGCGGTCGGCTTCGCCGGTGAGGCGGTCGATGCCCTCGCTGATCTCGCGGTCGGCGGTTTCGACGAGGCCGTCGGTGAAGAGCATCAGGACGTCGCCGCGGCGGAGGTTTCCCCGGGCGGGGGTGAACTCGGCGCCGTCGTAGACGCCGAGCAGCGGGCCCTCGCCGGTCTTCTCCTGCCAGCGGCCGGTGCCGGCGCAGAGCTGGAGGGCGGGCAGGTGGCCGGCCGAGAGGAGTTCGTAGTCGCCGGTCTCCAGGTCCAGGACGAGGTGGATGGAGGTGGCGAAGCCCTCGTCCCAGTCCTGGCGGAGCAGGTAGCCGTTGGCGGCGGGCAGGAAGCCGTGCGGCGGCAGTGCGCCGAGCAGCCCGCCGAAGGCTCCGGACAGCAGCAGGGCCCGGGAGCCGGCCTCCATGCCCTTGCCGGAGACGTCGGTCAGGACGATCTCCAGGGTCCGGCCGCCGTTGGTGCGGGCCGCGACCACGAAGTCGCCGGAGAAGGACTGGCCGCCGGCGGGGCGCAGGGCCATCTCGCGGTGCCAGCCGCGTGGCAGGGCGGGCAGCTTGCTCTGGACGCGGATGCGTTCGCGCAGGTCGAAGAGCATGGTGCCGCCGCGCCGCCAGGGCACGCCGACGCGGCTGCGGAACTGCGCGATGACCAGTCCGAAGAATCCGCAGGCGGCGACGACCAGCACGGTGCCGGGGGTCACCCGCGCCGGGCCCTGGGTGTAGGGGCCGAGTACGAGGGCCTCGACGATCAGTGCGGCCGCGGAGGCGGCGTACAGGGCGAGGAGGCTGGCGGGGCGCAGCAGGAGGCCGCCGGCCACGATCGGCAGGACGAGCGCCGCCGGCGAGAACCAGACGGGCAGCATCAGCGTGCCGCAGGCTATGGCGGGGACGGTGAGCAGCAGCCCGCCGAAGGCGAGCCAGTCGGAGGCGTCTCCGCGGAAGTAGTCGACGGCGGATTTGCGCAGGACGGTGCGGCCCCGGTGCGACCGCATGCGCATCCGGGCCAGAAAGGTCTCCACGCGTGCTCCGGCCATTGCTTCGGGACCTTATCCATCCTGGCTGTGAATGCGCAGGGGTACCCCCGCACCCGCGGTCCGGGGGTGCCCGAAAACACCCGTGCCGTCATGGATTGCACTGGCGGGGATGGCCGCATGGCTCTGGAGATGTGCGTATTGCAGGGCATTGCCGGGCGATGGGCGGGATGCCCGGTACGGCCGCACGAACAGCCGTACGCCAGGGGAGCGCTAGTTCTGCTGGCAGGTGGGGCACCAGAAGAGGTTGCGGGCGGCGAGACCGGCGGTGCGGATCTCGCCTCCGCAGATGTGGCAGGGCAGGTTCGCCCTCCGGTAGACGTACACCTCGCCGCCGTGGTCGTCCACCCGCGGCGGCCGGCCCATCGCCTCGGGGAGGTGCTCGTCGCGGACGGTGTCGATGCGGTTGTCGCGCACGCCCTGGCGCATCAGGACGGCCAGGTCCTCCCACAGGGCGTCCCACTCGGCGCGGGTGAGGTCCTTGCCCAGGCGGTACGGGTCGATGCCGTGCCGGAAGAGGACCTCGGCGCGGTAGACGTTGCCGACGCCCGCGACGATCTTCTGGTCCATGAGCAGCGCGGCGACGGTGGTGCGGGAGCGGGAGATGCGGGCCCAGGCCCGGTCGGGGTCGTCGCGGTCGCGCAGCGGGTCCGGGCCGAGGCGGGCGCTTATCGCGGCCTTCTCCTCGTCGGTGATCCACGCGCAGGTGGTCGGGCCGCGCAGGTCCGAGTAGTACGCGTCGTTGGCCAGGCGCAGCCGGACGGTGTCGGTGGCCGGCGGGGCGGGTGCGGGGCCGATCGCGTACTTGCCGAAGAGTCCGAGGTGGATGTGGATCCACCCGTTCTCCTCGAATCCGAGGAAGAGGTGCTTGCCGTGGGCGTCGACGCCGTCCAGAACCCGCCCGTCGAGGAGGGCCGCGCTCTCGGCGAACCGCCCCTGGGGGCTGCTGACGGCGACCGGCCACCCGGCGAACCGCTCCAGGTGGTCCTCGGCGAGGCGGTGGATCGTATGCCCCTCGGGCACTGCGCGCTCCTCGGAGACGAGAGAAGAAGACGAGGAAGGGGAACAAGACGATGGCCGTGCCACCCGCCCGGCGGGTGGCACGGCCGGAAGCGGGATCAGCCCTGCGGGTGGTGGGCCGGGATCGGGGGGAGCTCGCCGGTCTGCTCGTAGGCGGAGAGCATGTCGATGCGGCGGGTGTGGCGCTCCTCGTCGGAGTACGGGGTCGCCAGGAAGGCCTCGATGAAGCTGACGGCCTCGTCCTGCGTGTGCATCCGGCCGCCGACGGAGATGACGTTGGCGTTGTTGTGCTCGCGGCCGAGCTGGGCGGTCTGAACGCTCCAGGCCAGGATGGCGCGGACGCCCTTGACCTTGTTCGCGGCGATCTGCTCGCCGTTGCCGGAGCCGCCGATCACGATGCCGAGGCTGTCGGGGTCCGCGGCGGTCCTCTCCGCGGCGCGGAGGCAGAACGGCGGGTAGTCGTCCACCGCGTCGTAGATGTGGGGGCCACAGTCGACGGGCTCGTGGCCGTTGTTCTTGAGCCAGTCCACCAGGTGGTTCTTGAGCTCAAAGCCGGCATGGTCGGATCCGAGGTACACGCGCATGTGACGAGTGTGGCACGAGGAGCCCCGACAGCCCGCGGCGGGTGTCGCGTAAGTCACTTCTAAAGCTCAAGTAAACCCAAAGAACGCAGATGGGACACGGCAGGACGCCGGTCCTGGACGTTCGCCCCAACGCAACGATCCGGATTGAGGTCTTCCGTCCTGCGTTCATCTCAGGTTTGAATGCCGGGGCTCGCAACCCGAGAACCTAAGGATCCGTCCATGAGTTCCACGACGACCCTTCAGAAGGCAGGCGACCCCACCGGTAACCCCGGTGAGGGTCTGCCCTCCGACGGTCTGAAGGCCGGTCTCAAGAACCGCCACCTGTCCATGATCGCCATCGGCGGCGTCATCGGCGCCGGTCTCTTCGTCGGCTCCGGTGGCGGCATCGCCAAGGCCGGCCCCGCCATCCTGATCTCCTACGCCCTCGTCGGCGCCATGGTGGTCTTCGTGATGCGGATGCTCGGCGAGATGGCCGCCGCCAGCCCGAACTCGGGCTCCTTCTCGGCCTACGCCGACCGCGCGCTCGGCCGCTGGGCCGGTTTCTCCATCGGCTGGCTCTACTGGTTCTTCTGGGTCGTCGTCCTCGCCGTCGAGGCCACCGCCGGTGCCGCGATCCTCGAGAACTGGATCCCGGCCGTCCCGCAGTGGGCCTGGGCCCTGATCGTGATGGCGGTGCTGACCGTCACCAACCTCGGCTCGGTCGCCTCCTACGGTGAGTTCGAGTTCTGGTTCGCGGGCATCAAGGTCGTCGCCATCGGCGCCTTCGTCGTCATCGGCATGCTGGCCGTCTTCGGCTTCCTGCCCGGCTCCGACAACCCCGGCGCGGGCTTCGCGCACCTGACCGACGCCGGAGGCTTCTTCCCCAACGGCTACGGCGCCGTCCTCACCGGTGTGCTCATGGTCGTCTTCTCCTTCATGGGCAGCGAGATCGTCACCCTCGCCGCCGGCGAGTCGGAGAACCCCCGCAAGGCGGTCACGCAGGCCACCAACTCCGTCATCTGGCGCATCGGCGTCTTCTACCTCGGCTCGATCTTCGTCGTGCTGACGCTGCTGCCCTGGAACGACAAGTCGATCACCGAGAAGGGCTCGTACGTCGCCGCCCTCGACTCGATCGGCATCGCGAACGCCGGCACGATCATGGAGGTCATCGTCCTGACCGCCGTGCTGTCCTGCCTGAACTCGGGCCTCTACACCGCCTCCCGCATGGCCTTCTCGCTTGGTGAGCGCGGCGACGCCCCCAAGGCGTTCGCCAAGGTCAACGCCAAGGGCGTGCCGGTCGCCGCGATCCTCGGCTCCACGGTCTTCGGCTTCGTCGCCGTCTACTTCAACTACGCGTTCAAGGACACGGTCTTCAACTTCCTCCTGAACTCCTCCGGCGCCATCGCGCTCTTCGTGTGGCTGGTGATCTGCTTCACCCAGCTGAGGATGCGCGGGATCCTGGTCCGCGAGGCCCCGGAGAAGCTCACCGTGAAGATGTGGCTCTTCCCGTGGCTGACCTGGGCCACCGCCGCACTGATCATGTTCGTGATCGGCTACATGTTCGTCGACGACGCGAACCGCGAGGTGGTCACCCTCTCCACCCTCGTCGCCGGCCTGGTCGTGGCCGTCGGCGTGGTCCTGGACTTCCGCCGCAAGCGGGCCGCCGTCCAGGGCTGACCGAGCCCGATCTCGTCCCGTACACACGCCGGAGCCCGGCCCGCCTCGTCAGGCGGGCCGGGCTCCGGCCGGTACGGGGGTGGGTGGCGCCGGCGTCAGCCGCGGCGACCCACCAGCTTCCAGGCGGCCGGCAGTGCGCCCATCGCGAGAGCCGCCTTGAGGGCGTCGCCGAGCAGGAACGGGGTGAGCCCGGCCGCGACGGCGGCGCTCAGGGACATCCCGGTGGCGGCCATCAGGTACGGCACGCCCACCGCGTAGATGACCGCGGAGCCGAGCACCATCGTGCCCGCCGTACGCAGGACCGAGCGGTCGGCGCCGCGCCGCGCGAGGGCACCGACGACGGTGGCGGCGAGCAGCATGCCGAGCACGTAGCCGAAGGAGGCGCCGCCCGCGCCGGAGGTGCCGCCTGCGAACCACGGCACGCCGGCCATGCCGACGAGGGCGTACAGCGCCAGCGCGAGGAAACCGCGTCGGGCGCCGAAGGCGGTGCCGACGAGCAGCGCGGCGAAGGTCTGGCCCGTGACGGGGACCGGGGAGCCGGGCACGGGCACCGCGATCTGTGCGGCGATCCCGGTCAGGGCGGCGCCGCCGACGACGAGCGCGATGTCGCGCACGCGGCTCGCGGGCAGCAGGTCGGCGAGGACGGTGCCGGGCCGGAGGGAGACGGAAGCAGTGCTCATGAGGGGGCTCCGCGAGGTGGTGGGGGTGGGGACGATCACCGACGTTAGTGCGCGGTCCGGGGCCGCCCCACCGCTGCCCGGAACAAAGCCCCGCTCCCCGCGATGGTGGGGAATGAACAAAGCCCACCCTCCTCAACGGGCTGGCGTGATCCTCGTCACGAGCAACATCCAACAACACGTCCGTTTTGCACGGACAGCCGCCGCTCAGCGAGACTGTTGGATCCCGCCAAGCCAAAGGCGGAGTCCCCACCATCGCTGGGCCGAACGAGAGTACGAGCACCCCTCATGCGTGAGCGCCTGCCAGACGCACCTCCCACGACGGGCGACCTGCCCTCCGAACCTCTGAGCCACAGCCTCAAGCAGCGCCACCTGACCATGCTGGGGCTCGGCGGCGTGATCGGCGCCGGCCTCTTCGTCGGCTCCGGTGCGGGCATCGGCATCGCCGGTCCTGCGATCATCTGCTCGTACCTCCTCGCCGGAGTCCTCGCGATGCTGGTGATGCGCGCACTGGGCGAGATGTCGGCCGCGATGCCCGCCTCCGGATCGTTCTCCGTCTACGCGGAGCGCGCTCTCGGCCGCTGGGCCGGCTTCTCGGCCGGCTGGCTGTACTGGTTCCTGCTGGTCGTGGTGCTCGCCGTGGAGGCCACCGGCGCCGCGAAGATCGCGAACGGCTGGGCGCCCTCGGTCGACCAGTGGGTCTGGGTGCTGCTCTTCATGGTGGTCTTCACCGTCAGCAACCTGGCGGCGGTGAAGAACTTCGGCGAGTTCGAGTTCTGGTTCGCCGCCCTCAAGGTCGGCGCGATCGTGCTCTTCCTGATCCTCGGCACCCTCGCGATCTTCGGCGTACTCCCGGACACGGATCCGGTCGGCATGGCCAACCTCACCGGCCACGGCGGCTTCTTCCCCGAGGGCTTCGCAGGCGTGGTCGCCGGCATGCTCGCCGTCATCTTCGCCTTCGGCGGCCTGGAGGTCGTCACGATCGCGGCAGCCGAGTCCGACGACCCGGCCCGGTCGGTGTCCCGGGCGGTCCGCAGCGCCGTGTGGCGCATCCTCTTCTTCTACGTCGGCTCGATGGTGGTCATCGTGACCCTGCTGCCGTGGGACTCGCTCGAGCCGGGGCAGAGCCCGTACGTCGCCGTCCTGGACTCCATCGGCATTCCGGGGGCCGGCCAGATCATGAACATCGTGGTGTTCGTGGCCCTGCTGTCGGCGCTCAACGCGAACCTGTACGGGTCCTCGCGCATGATCTTCTCGCTGGCCGAGCGCGACGAGGCGCCGAAGTCGCTGCTGACGGTCTCGGGCGGCGGCGTGCCGCGCCGGGCGGTGTTCGCCTCGGTGGCTTTCGGCTTCGTCTCGGTGGTGCTCAACCTGCTGTGGCCGGAAACGATCTTCCTCTACATGCTCAACGCGGTCGGCGCCGTACTGCTGTTCGTATGGGCGCTGATCGCGGTCTCGCAGCTGAAGCTGCGCCGCCGGATCGAGCGGGACATGCCCGAGCGGCTGGTCCTGCCGATGTGGCTGTTCCCGTACGCCACCTGGGCCGCGCTGGCCGGGATGGCGGCGGTCCTGGTGCTGATGCTGTTCGACGACTCCGCCCGCCCGCAGCTGCTGTGGTCCACGGGCGCGGCCCTGTTGGTCCTCGCCGTGGCGGGCGTCCGCGAGCTGCGGGAGCGGCGGGAGCGGCAGGCCGGCTGACGGGCCCGGCCGAATCCGAAGGTCTCGCAGTTGGTGCTGCGCCGCCGGCTGGAGCGCGAGGCCCCCGAGAAGCTCGTCGTACGGATGTGGTGCTTCCCGTACCTGACCTGGGTGGCGCTCGCCGGGGTGGCCGGCGTCCTGGTGCTGATGGCGCTGGGCGAGGACACCCGGGTCCAGGTGATCTTCACGGGCGGGCTCGGCGTCGCCCTCGCCGCGACCGGATACGTACTGCAGCGCCGGGCGGCCGCCGCCCGCTGACAACCCCTCGACCGCAGGTGGGCCCCGTGCGTGCGCACGGGGCCCACCTGCGTTCCACAGAGGCGACCCTTACGTGTGAGCTGGAATAGATACTGCTAGCGTGCAGTTGCGCATTAATTGCAATTAGCGATTGGCACGCCGAGGGGACCGGACAACACGCATGGCCATCTACACGCTTCCTGAGCTTCCGTACGACTACGCGGCGCTGGAGCCGGTGATCAACCCGCAGATCATCGAGCTGCACCACGACAAGCACCACGCGGCCTACGTCACAGGCGCCAACAACACGCTGGAGCAGCTGGCGGAGGCGCGCGACAAGGAGAACTGGGGCGCGCTCAACGGCCTCGAGAAGAACCTCGCGTTCCACCTCTCCGGCCACATCCTGCACAGCATCTACTGGCACAACATGGCCAGCCCGAAGACCGGCGAGGGCGGCGGTGAGCCCACGGCGGCCGACGGCCTGGGCGACCTGGCCGACGCGATCACCGAGTCCTTCGGCTCCTTCGCGAAGTTCAAGAAGCAGCTGACCTTCGCGTCCTCCGCCACCCAGGGCTCCGGCTGGGGCGTGCTCGCGTACGAGCCGGTCAGCGGCCGCCTGATCGTCGAACAGGTCTACGACCACCAGGGCAACGTGGGCGTCGCCAGCACCCCGATCCTGGTCTTCGACGCCTGGGAGCACGCCTTCTACCTGCAGTACAAGAACCAGAAGGTGGACTTCATCGAGGCGATGTGGAACGTCGTCAACTGGCAGGACGTCTCCAAGCGCTACGCCGACGCCAAGGCGAACACCCCGCTGCTGATCCCTGCCAAGGGCTGATCGCACCCCGAGCCCGTCCGCCTCGTGATCGTCTTCTCAACCTTCACCCGCGGGCGTGTCCAGCAGAAGACCCCCGTGAGGACGTGACTCACGGGGGTCTTCTGTGTGTTCCGGCCGAACGGGCTACTCGAAGGACGGGCCCTTCGTGCGGGTCCGCTTGATCTCGTAGAAGCCGGGGGTGGAGGCGACGAGCAGGGTGCCGTCCCACAGCCGGGCCGCGGCCTCGCCGCGCGGGGTCGGGGTGACGACCGGGCCGAAGAAGGCGACGTCGCCCTCGCCGTCGGCGCCCGGAACGGAGATCACCGGGGTGCCGACCTCCTGGCCCACGCGGTCGATGCCGTTGTTGTGCGACGCCCTGAGCACCTCGTCGTACTCGTCGGAGTCGGCGTACGCGAGCAGCTCTGCCGGCAGGCCGACCTCGGCCAGCGCCTCGGCGATCACCTCGCGGGTCGGGCCCTTGTCCTCGTTGTGGATGCGGGTGCCGAGCGCGGTGTAGAGCTTGCCGGTGATCTCGTCGCCGTGCTTCTGCTGGGCGGCTATGACCACGCGTACGGGAGCCCAGCCCTTGGGGCCGAGCAGCTCGCGGTAGACCTCGGGCAGCTCGTCGAGCTTGTTCTCGTTCAGGACGGCGAGGCTCATCACGTGCCAGCGCACCTCGACGTCGCGGACCTTCTCGACCTCCAGCATCCAACGGGACGTCATCCAGGCCCAAGGGCAGAGCGGGTCGAACCAGAAGTCGACCGGGGTCTTCTCGCGCACCTGGGTCTCGGTCATGTCTCTCCTCGGTGTCGGTCTCGGGCGGCAAAGGCATCAACGGCGCATGTCCTTGGTGGCCAACCAGGACGCCCTCGCACGCATTCCCCGTCGTGCGAGGATTCGACCAAGAACGCGATCACGCACGAAGGAGTGCAGGTGCCCGGAGAGAATCTGTCCCGCGAGGAGGCCCGCGAGCGGGCCGAGCTGCTGTCCGTCGACGGGTACGAGGTCGTCCTCGACATCAGGTCGGCGGTGGACGAGGCCGAGCCGGCCGACGGTCCGCGGACCTTCCGCTCGGTGACGACGATCCGCTTCCGGGCCGCGGCCCCCGGCGGTGCCACCTTCGCGGACCTGATCGCCCCTTCGGTGAACTCCGTCACGCTGAACGGGCGGGAGCTCGACGTGGCGACCGTCTTCGACGGGGCCCGGATCACCCTGGACGACCTGGCCTCCGAGAACGTCCTGGTCGTGGACGCGAACTGCGCGTACAGCCGGACGGGCGAGGGCCTGCACCGCTTCGTGGACCCGGAGGACGGCGAGGTCTACCTCTACACGCAGTACGAACCGGCCGACGCCCGGCGGGTGTACGCGAACTTCGAGCAGCCGGACCTGAAGGCGCCCTACCGCTTCGAGGTGACCGCGCCCGAGGGCTGGCAGGTGTGGAGCAACGGCGCCGAGGAGTCCCGCGAGGGGCAGACCCGCCGCTTCGCGGAGACCGCGCCGATCTCCACGTACATCACCTGCGTGGTCGCCGGACCGTACCACTACGTGACGGACACCTACACCCGCGGGGACCTCACCATCCCGCTCGGCGCGATGTGCCGCAAGGGGCTCGCGAAGCACTTCGACGCGGACGACGTCTTCCTCGTCACCAAGCAGGGTTTCGACCTCTTCCACGAGATCTTCGACTACCCCTACCCCTTCGGGAAGTACGACCAGGCCTTCGTGCCGGAGTACAACCTGGGCGCCATGGAGAACCCGGGGATGGTGACCTTCCGGGAGGAGTACATCTTCCGCGGCAAGGTCACGCAGGCCTCGTACGAGCGGCGCGCGAACGTGATCCTGCACGAGATGGCGCACATGTGGTTCGGCGACCTCGTCACGATGAAGTGGTGGGACGACCTGTGGCTGAAGGAGTCCTTCGCGGACTTCATGGGCTCCTTCGGGCTCGTCGAGGCCACCCGGTTCGACCAGGCGTGGGTCACCTTCGCCAACAGCCGCAAGGCGTGGGCCTACCGTGCCGACCAGCTGCCGTCCACGCACCCGATCACGGCCGACATCCGTGACCTGGAGGACGCGAAGCTGAACTTCGACGGCATCACCTACGCCAAGGGCGCGGCGGTGCTCAAGCAGCTGGTCGCCTACGTCGGCCGGAAGGCGTTCCTGGAGGGCGCCCGCCGCTACTTCAAGGCGAACGCCTATGGGAACACCACCCTCGACGACCTGCTGTCGGTGCTCGGCGAGGTGTCCGGGCGGGACATGGCCGAATGGTCGCGGGCCTGGCTGCAGACGGCGGGCGTGAACGCGCTGACCCCGCTGGTGACCTACGACGCCGCCGGCCGGATCACCGAGCTCGCGGTCCTCCAGGAGGGCGACGAACTGCGCCCGCACCGGGTCGGCGTCGGTCTGTACAGGCTGGAGCCGGACGGCGCGCTGGTCCGCTACGCCCGGGCCGAGGCGGACGTCTCCGGGTCCCGCTCGGTGATCGCGGAGCTGGCCGGGCAGGACCGGCCCGACCTGGTCCTGGTCAACGACGAGGACCTCACCTACTGCAAGATCCGCTTCGACGAGGGTTCGCTGGCCACGCTGCGCGCGCACCTGGGCGACCTGACGGATCCCCTGGCGCGGGCGCTGAGCTGGTCGGCGCTGTGGAACCTGACGCGGGACGGCCTGATGCCGGCGCGCGACTTCATCTCGCTGGTGCTGGCGCACGCGGGCCGGGAGACGGACGTCGGCGTCCTGCAGCAGCTGCACGCGCAGGCGCAGGCCTCGGTCACCCACTACGCGGCGCCGGACCGGCGCGAGCAGAGCGGCCGGGACCTGGCGGCGGGCGCGCTGCACGAACTGCGGACGGCGGAGCCGGGGTCGGAGCACCAGCTCACCTGGGCGCGGTTCTTCGCGGCGAGCGCGGCCACCGAGGGCGACTTCCAGCTGCTGCTGGGGCTGCTGGAGGGTTCCGCGCGGATCGACGGGCTGGACGTGGACCAGGAGCTGCGCTGGGACTTCCTGCTGCCGCTGGCCGCGCACGGGGCGGTGGACGAGGCCGTCCTCGCCGCCGAACTGGTCCGGGACGACACGGCGTCGGGCAAGCGGCACCAGGTGCGGTGCCTGGCGGCGCGCCCCTCGCAGGCGGTGAAGGACCAGGCGTGGGCAGCGGTCGTCGAGTCGGACGCACTGTCGAACGCGCTGGTGGAGGCGACGATCGCGGGCATGCAGCAGTCCTCGCAGCGGGGCCTGCTGGCGGCGCACGCGGGGCGCTACTTCGAGGTGATCGAGCGGGTGTGGTCCGACCGGTCGATCCAGATCGCGATGGACATCGTGCGGGGCCTCTACCCCTCGCTCCAGGGTGACGCGGCCACGCTGGACGCCACCGACGCCTGGCTGGCCGGGCATGAGGACGCCGCCCCCGCGCTGCGCCGCCTGGTTCTGGAGGCCCGCGACGACCTGGCCAGGGCCCTGCGCGCCCAGGCCTGCGACGCGGCGGCGGGCAACTGACCTGCGCCGCCGCTGCCGGGGTCTGACCCGGCAGCGGCGGCTCGACCCGGTCAGCCGTACGGGCGCACCCCATCGGCAGTCGAACGCCCGTACTTTAGCCCCGTCTTGTCCGGATTTGTCGACGAGCGTGTAACAGGGGTTAGCAAGGCCATGGCCTGAGGGAATCACCGCGTCATGAACCACAACGCACCCCTCCCCCTCGCCCACCTCACCGGCAACCGTCCCCGCGTGCTGACCCTGGCGCAGCTGCGCGAGCACGGCGTGAGCGCCTCCGAGGCCGCCCAGCGGCCCTGGCGACAGATCCTGCCCGGCGTGTTCCTGCTCCACGCCGGACCGGCGACCAGCGAGGAGCGGCTGCACGCCGCGCTGCTGTACGCGGGACGGCGCGGTGCGGGCGAGGCCATGATCACAGGGCTGGCGGCGCTGGCCCTGTACCGCTTCGCCTCCGCACCCCCGCTGCTCGCCCTCTCGCACATCGACGTCCTCGTGCCCGGCATTCGGCGGCTGCGGTCCACCGGCGACGTGCGGATCGTGCGCGCGCACACCGCGCCCCGGCCCCAGGAGGTGACCGGGCTGCCTGTGGCACCCGTCGCGCGGGCCGTCGCCGACGCCGTCGCACAGCTCTCCGACGCCGGCACCGTGCGCCGGCTGCTGAGCGAGGCCGTCCGCAGCGGGCATTGCGAACCGGCCGCCGTCGTACGGGAGCTGACGGTGGCCCGGCTGCTGAACCGGCCGCACGTGGTGGATGCCGTCGATTCCCTCCTCGCGGAGGGCCGGGTCATCGCCGAGGACCGGCTCTACCAGGTCGTACGCGGCCACGAACTCCCCGACCCCGTCTGGAACGTGGATCTGCGGATCCCCGGTGGCCCGCACCTCGGCGGGGTCGACGCGTACTGGCCCGAGCACGGCGTGGCCGTGGAGATCGACACGCGCGCCCCGCGCCAGGGGGAGGACGAGGAGTGGTCCGAGTGCGTGCGCAAGCGCGAGACCCTGGAGCGGCTCGGGGTGACCGTCGTCCACATCACCCCGCGCAAGCTCCGCGACTGGCCCGAGCAGCAGGCCGCGGTCATCCGGACCGCCCTGACGGCTTCCGTCGACCGCGAGCCCGGCGCCTACCTGGTGGTGCTCCCGAGGTGAGGGGAGTACTCCGGGGCACTCCACAGCAGCCGCCCCGGATGCACGGCCTCCACCACCGACTCCACGCGGAAGAGGGTGCGGCGGCCGCCGTCGGACGCGAACTCCGTCCGGGCCCGGCCGCTGAGCTGGAGGACGGACCCCTTCTCCCAGTCCGGGAAGAGCAGCCCCGCCCGCGGGTCGGCCGTCAGGTTCCCGAGGGTCAGGAACATCGCGTTCCCCGCGTAGTCGGGCCAGGCCAGCTCGACCGGGGAGAGCACCTCCACGAAGCCCGGCAGGCCGCCGCGGTGGCTGGCGTCGACCCCGTCCGCCTCCGCCGTGGTGGCGACGAAGAAGGTGTCGGCGCCGCGTACGGTGCGCACCTGGCCGGCGGTGAGCGCGTCCCCGCGGCGCACCACACCGGCCCCCTCCGCGACCACTTCCAGCGGCTGCCGCTTCTGCAGGTACTTCGGGCAGTTGGCGAAGACCTGCTCGGCCTCGACGGTGAAGCCCCGCGGGGTCGCCGCGAGGGTTCCGTTCAGCCGCATCCGGCGCCGGGTCCGCGGGTCGAGCGCGATGGTCCCGACCCGGGTCCCGGCCGTCCCCAGCGCCCCGGCGAGCGGGTCGCCCGCGGGAGGGCCGCCCGCGACGGCGATCCGGTGCGGGCCTGTGGCCCGTACGAAGCCGGGCGGCCCGGTGAGCAGGGAGGCCCACATCCGGCCGGAGCCGTCGGCGGCCCCGACGACCAGGTGCGGCTGGAGCTCCAGGAAGGCCGCGGCGACGTCACGGATGCCCGTACCGATCGAGCGGCCGACGTGCTCGGCCGGCCCGCGCACGCCGACCCGCTCCTGCACCGCCAGCGACCCCCAGTGGTAGACGCCGCTCATTAGAAGAAACCGCAGGTCGGGGCCCCTGTGGTGGGGGCGGGGGCATCCTCGGCGCCGGTCGGCACGGAGATCTCCAGGCGCGTGCCGTCGGGATCGTGGAAGAAGATGCCGCCGGAGACCGCGCCCTCGCCGTGCGCGACGACGCCCTCGTAGGCGAACTCGACGCCCAGACCGCGCAGCCGCTCCTCGTAAGCGCGCACCTCCTCGATGGCGCCGGCCGAGAACGCCAAGTGGTGCAGGCCGGCGGCGGCGGGCGCGAATGCTCCGTCGGCCTGCTGCCAGAGCGTGAGGACGAGCTCGCCGTCCCGGCCGAGCAGGGCGAAGCGGCGACCCTCCTCCTTGCCCTCGCCCAGCACCTGGAAGTCGAGGGCGTCGCCGTAGAAGGCGAGCGAGCGCTCGAGATCGGTGACGTTCAGGCCGACGTGCCCGGTGCGGAGCTTGCTGATGGCAGTGGTCATGACGGGTCCCTCCACGGAGATCGTCCAACAAGTTCTAACCTTCTAAATTCAATTTAACGGTTAGAGCGAGAGGCGTCAACCGCTCACGTACTCTTGAGGGGTTAGCGAGCGAGGAGACGGACATGACGACGGCGGACCCGCGGCCCCTGACCGGAGAGCCGATCTCCCTCGACCTGCTCAACACCCGCTGGGTGCAGGAGGGCGAGGCCGTCGACCTCTTCGCCGGCGCGTTCGGGCTGAGTCGGGTCGAAGGACTCGCGGTCTGGCTGGAGTCGACCGGGCTGGCGGGCCGGTTCCGGGCCGACGCCTCGACCCTGGTCCACCTGATGACCGCGCGCGAGGCGCTGGCCCGCGCGGTGGCGGACCCGGCCGACGAGAGCGCCCGGGCGCTGGTCGACGCCGTACTGGAACACGGCCGCATCCGCGCCACGCTGACCGCCGAAGGTCCGGGCGAGCGAGCCGAGTTCGCCGATCCCGCCTGGGGGCCGGCCTGGACGGCCGCACGCGACTACCTCGACCTGCTGGGCTCCGCGCCCGACCGGATCCGCAAGTGCGCCTCGGAGACCTGCGTCCTGCACTTCCACGACACCTCGCGCAACGGGACGCGGCGCTGGTGCTCGATGTCCGCCTGTGGAAACCGGGCGAAAGCCTCACGCCACTACGCGCGCACGCGCGAGCGCTGATCGCTCGAAATCTGTCACACCCGCACCGGGGCGCGACCCCGCCCCGGTACCGACTTGGGGCCACTAAGTCGATAAATCAACTCTGCTCCCCCTGGGGTTCGCACCACTGTGCCCTGATACGGCCGCACTGGCGGAAACACCGCACTGGCGAATGTCCGCCACGGTAGGTCTCGGTCGATGACATCCCTCCCCAAAGAGCGGTCGGTTGCGCAAAGCTGACCGGTCATCCGGCACCGAAATCCGGACCGTATCTTTCACTTACCAGGGATGCTGATGACCCTCGAATCCCCCAGCTCCATACCCGGGGCCAGACGCGCCGTGCGCGTCGCGGCCGCGGCCGGCCTGGTCGCCGCCCTCGTGACGGGCGGCGCCGTGCCGGCCTTCGCGGCGACCGGAGCCGACACCCCGGGCACCTCGCCGGCGGTCAAGTCCGCCGACCAGAAGCTCGGTTCGGCCGACGTCGAGCTCCTCCAAGAGGCCAAGGCCAAGGGTGACGCGAACGTCACCGTCATGGTCGCGACCGCCCCCGGCCAGACCAAGCAGGTCGCCGACCAGCTGGACTCCGTCCAGGGCGCCTCGGTCGGCCGGACGTACGACAACCTCGGTTACGTGCGCGCCACCCTGCCGACCGGTCAGGCGGAGGCCGCGCTGAAGGCGGCCGCCAAGCTGTCCTCGGTGCACGGCATCGACCTGCGCCACGAGATCCAGCTGCCGGACCCGCGGCCGGACTCCGGCCGGGAGACCGGCACGGTCAAGAAGACCGCGGCCGAGACGTACGCGGCGCCGGACAAGAACACCCCGGCGAAGAACCCGTACAACCCGTCCTTCGAGACCGGTGCGGTCGACTTCGTCGCGAAGAACCCGCAGGCCGACGGCCGCGGCGTGACCATCGGCATCATGGACTCGGGTGTCGACCTCGGCCACCCCGCCCTGCAGAAGACCACCACCGGCGAGCGCAAGATCGTCGACTGGGTCACGGCCACCGACCCGATCACGGACAACGACGGGACCTGGCGCGCCCAGATCACCCCGGTCTCCTCCGCGGGCGGCTCCTTCACCGCGGGCGGCCAGAGCTGGAAGGCGCCCGAGGGCAGCTTCCAGTGGAGCCGGTTCAGCGAGTCGATCACCGCCACCGGCGACATGGCGGGCGACGTGAACCGCGACGGGGACACCACCGACCGGTTCGGCATGCTGTACGACGCGGCCGCCGGCACCGTCCGCGTGGACACCGACCAGGACGGCGACTTCACCGACAACGAGCCGATGAAGCCGTACAAGGACGGCTACCAGATCGGCTACTTCGGCACGGACAACCCGGCGACCGAGGTCGCCGAGCGGATCCCGTTCGTGATCGAGATCCGCAAGGACGTCCCGATGGACCCGCTCGGCGGGGACTGGGTCGGCAAGAAGGCCGACTTCGTCAACATCGGCATCATCGAGTCCGAGCACGGCACGCACGTAGCCGGCATCACCGCCGCCAACAGCCTCTTCGGCGGCCAGATGAACGGTGAGGCGCCCGGCGCCAAGCTCGTCTCCTCGCGCGCCTGCTCCTGGTCCGGCGGCTGCACCAACATCGCGCTGACCGAGGGCATGATCGACCTCGTCGTCAACCGCGGCGTGGACATCGTCAACATGTCGATCGGCGGCCTGCCGGCGCTGAACGACGGCAACAACGCGCGCGCCGAGCTCTACCGCAACCTCGTCGACACCTACGGGGTCCAGCTGGTCATCTCGGCCGGCAACTCCGGCCCGGGTGTGAACACCATCGGCGACCCGGCCCTCGCGGACAAGGTCATCTCCGTGGGCGCCTCGGTCTCGAAGGAGACGTGGGCCGCCAACTACGGCTCCGGCGTGAGCACGAAGTACAACATGTTCCCCTTCTCCTCGCGCGGTCCGCGTGAGGACGGCGGCTTCACGCCGACCATCAGCGCCCCCGGCGCGGCCATCAACACCATCCAGACCTGGCTGCCCGGCGCGCCGGTGAAGGAGGCCGGCTACACCCTGCCGGCCGGTTACGGCATGCTCCAGGGCACCTCGATGGCCTCCCCGCAGGCGGCGGGCGCGAGCGCCCTGCTGATCTCGGCCGCGAAGCAGCAGAACATCAAGCTGACCCCGGCCTCCCTGCGGGTCGCGCTCACCAGCTCCGCGAAGAAGATCGAAAACGTCCCGGCGCACGCGCAGGGTTCGGGTCTGATCGACGTGAACGGCGCGTGGGAGTCCATCCAGCGCGACGCGAAGGCCAACGAGTTCACCGTCAAGGCGCCGGTCGACACCGCGATCGACCAGTTCCTGAAGACCCCGGGCTTCGGCACCGGCCTGTACGACCGCGAGGGCGGCCTCAAGGTCGGCCAGAAGAAGGTCTACAACGTCGTCGTCACCCGCACCACGGGCGTCAAGTACGGCACGCGGCACGACCTGAGCTGGCGCAACAACGACGGCACCTTCAAGGTCGTCGGCGGCTACGACTACGTCACCCTGCCGCTGAACAAGCCCGTCACCATCAAGGTCGAGGCCAACGCCAAGACGGCCGGCGTCCACAGCGGCATCCTGCAGCTGGACGACGAGACGACCGAGGGCATCGACAAGCAGATCCTGACGACCGTCGTGGCTTCCGCCCCCCTGGCCGCGCCGGCGTTCTCCCTGTCGCAGTCCTCCACCGTGCAGCGCAACTCGCACAAGTCGTACTTCGTGACCGTGCCGCCGGGCGCCAAGAGCCTGGAGGTCGCGCTCAGCGGTCTCGCGGCGGGCGCCCAGACGCGCTTCATCGCGATCCACCCGTACGGCGTGCCGGTCGACCCGACGGCCACGACCAACTGCTACCCGAACTACGACAACCCGGCCAACACCTGCCGCCCCGACGTGCGCTCGTACCCCGAGCCGACGCCGGGCGTCTGGGAGATCGAGGTCGAGGCCCGTCGTACGTCTGCGGTCCTGGACAACCCGTTCAAGCTGGACGTCTCCGTGCTCGGCGCGGCCTTCGACCCCGCGGTCAAGGTCCTGCCCGAGGTGAAGCAGGGCACCCCGGCCCCGGTCCAGTGGAGCGTCAAGAACGGCGGCGCGGCCATCACCGGCGGCAAGCTCAAGGGCGGCCCGCTCGGCTCCGCGAAGGTCGCCAAGCCGACCATCGCCAACGGTGAGACCCACACCACCGAGATCGCCGTGCCCGCGGGCACCTCGCGCCTCGACGTCGCGATCGGCAAGGTGTCCGACACCGCCGCCGACCTCGACCTCGAGGTCTACAAGGACGGCGTCAAGGTCGGCTCCGCGGCCGACGGCGACTCCGAGGAGGCCGTGAGCCTGGTGAACCCGGCCGCGGGCACCTACACCGTCAAGGTGATCGGCTACGCGGTCCCGTCCGGCTCCACCACGTACGACTACCGCGACGTGTTCTTCTCGGCCGCCCTGGGCTCCGTCCAGGTCGACGAGGCCGCCGCGGTGAACCTCGCCACCGGCGCCACCGCGCAGGTCTCGGCGAACGTCCTGGTCACCAGCGCGGCCCCCGAGGGCCGTCAGTTCTTCGGCCAGGTCGAGCTGCTCAACGCCCGCGGCACCGCCGCCGGCACCGGCAGCGTGCAGATCGAGAAGGTCCTCCCGTAGCACCTTCCGCAGGAAGACCCGAGGGGGCGGCGCTCTGACGAGCACCGCCCCCTCGGGCCGTTCCCCCGGCTTCTGCCACCCGCCGAGCGAGCGCGGCGACTCGGCGAAGGCGCTCGGGGGTCCTTGATGCCCGCCCCGGTGAAGGTGCCGCCGGCCGGGTGGCCGACGCCGTGGTCGGCGGCTTCCGCGACGGCCGCGAGCGCCGGTGGGGACCGGCGTCGACGACTGTTGCGGCGAATGGCACGCACGGTGGATCTCCCCGAGGTATGTTGCGATCAGCAGTCGATCATGTCCGCATAGCGGTCATGATCGACCGGACGGCAAGAGGCCCCCACCAGGCAAAACGGTCGTTCCGGGGCCGTGGGACACGGCCGCCGTGCACTCGTCATGGGTGTTCACATTCAGAACACCGTCCGTTCCTCGGACAATAAATTGGACAAGGCGCGTGGGGTCGAACGCATGATGGCTCCACGCGCGCCCGCGTCGTACCGCAGCAGAAGGAGTCACCGTGAGGGTCGGAATCGTCGGAGCCACCGGACAGGTCGGCGCAGTCATGCGCAGCATCCTCGCCGAGCGCAAGTTCCCGGTGGACGAGCTGCGCCTGTTCGCCTCGGCCCGGTCCGCCGGCTCGACGATCGAGTGGGAGGGCCGCGAGATCACCATCGAGGACGCCTCGGCCGCCGACTACTCCGGCCTGGACATCGTGCTCTTCTCCGCGGGCGGCGCCACCTCGAAGGCCCTCGCCGAGAAGGTCGCCTCGCAGGGCGCCGTCGTCATCGACAACTCCTCCGCCTGGCGCAAGGACCCCGAGGTCCCCCTCGTCGTCTCCGAGGTCAACCCGCACGCGATCAGGAACCGCCCCAAGGGCATCATCGCGAACCCGAACTGCACCACCATGGCGGCCATGCCGGTGCTGCGCCCGCTCCACGACGAGGCCGGCCTGACCTCGCTGGTCGCCACCACCTACCAGGCCGTCTCCGGCTCCGGCCTGGCCGGCGTCGCCGAGCTCGACGGCCAGGTCAAGGCCGTCTCCGAGGGCGCGACCGCGCTGGTCCACGACGGCGGTGCCGTCGACTTCCCTGAGCCGGGCGTCTACAAGCGTCCGATCGCCTTCAACGTGCTCCCGCTCGCGGGCTCGATCGTCGAGGACGGCTCCTTCGAGACCGACGAGGAGCAGAAGCTCCGCAACGAGTCCCGCAAGATCCTCGAGATCCCGGAGCTCAAGGTCTCGGGCACCTGCGTGCGCGTACCGGTCTTCTCCGGGCACTCCCTCCAGATCAACGCCCGCTTCGACCGCCCGATCAGCGTCGAGCGCGCCTACGAGCTGCTCAAGGACGCCGCGGGCGTGGAGCTCTCCGAGATCCCGACCCCCCTCCAGGCCGCCGGCAAGGACGCGTCGTACGTGGGCCGCATCCGCGTCGACGAGACGGTGGACAACGGCCTGGCGCTGTTCGTGTCGAACGACAACCTCCGCAAGGGCGCAGCGCTGAACGCGGTCCAGATCGCGGAGCTCGTGGCCGAGGAACTGCGCGGCTGACCCCGCACCGGACGGGAAGGAGGGCGGGCGCCGCACGGCGCCCGCCCTCCTGCGTGTCAGGGCCTGCGCACCTCGAACAGGAAGCAGCCGAACTCGGCGGCTCGGACGTGGACGAGGGCCACCGCGGGATCGGCGAAAGCCTCGGCGAGGGCATGCTCGATCACCCCGTCGGGATCCTCCCCGAGGTCCAGGACCCGCCCGCCGAGGATGTGCCCGCGAGCGTCGTACCGCCGGGCAGTGCGCCGCGCCCCCGCCCGGGCGAAGGGGTGTCCGCCGCCCCCCGCGGGTCCCCCGCACTCCTCGGCGTGGACGAAGACGGGCCCCTGCTCGTCGTAGGCGCCGGGATCGGCCCCGGTCCGGGCCGCCCACCGGCGCAGCGGCGCGTAGGAGACGAGCGCGATCCGCTCCCCCGCCGCACTGGTGCGCAGGCAGCATCGCAGCGGCGCCCCGCCCTCCACGTCGGTGTAGGGGACGACGCTGCGTCCCGCGTCGTCGCGCACGCGGAGCTGCCGGAGCGCCGCCTCCTCGATGGGCCTCGCCCGGTGTCTGCTGCTCATGCCCACCAGCCTGCAGCGGACGCGCGCCGCCGTCCGGCGGGTTTACGACCTCGCGTTCGCCCGTGGATTACTCCGACGCGGCGGCCCTGCCCCCGTGGAAGGATGGCGGGGCAACGTCACCATCGAAGGAGATGACCGCGTGCCAGGCACGAACCTCACCCGTGAAGAGGCGCAGCAGCGTGCGAAGCTGCTCACCGTCGACTCGTACGAGATCGAACTCGATCTCAGCGGTGCGCAGGAGGGCGGCACCTACCCGTCCGTGACCACCGTGCGCTTCCAGTCGGCCGAGGCCGGGGCGGAGACCTTCATCGACCTGGTCGCCCCGGCGGTGCACGAGGTCGTCCTCAACGGCAAGTCGCTCGACGTCGCGGCCGTCTTCCGCGACTCCCGGATCGCCCTGGCGCACCTCGCGGCCGGGGCCAACGAGCTGCGGGTCGTCGCGGACTGCGCGTACACCAACACCGGTGAGGGCCTCCACCGCTTCGTCGACCCGGTCGACCAGCAGGCGTACCTCTACACCCAGTTCGAGGTGCCGGACGCGCGGCGGGTCTTCGCCAGCTTCGAGCAGCCCGACCTGAAGGCCACGTTCCAGTTCACTGTGACGGCCCCCGAAGGCTGGACGGTCATCTCGAACTCCCCGACGCCTGCGCCGGCGGACGTCAAGGACAACGTCTGGCGTTTCGAGCCGACCCCGCGCATCTCCTCGTACATCACGGCGCTCATCGTCGGCCCGTACCACGCGGTGCACAGTTCCTACGAGGGCAAGGACGGCCAGTCCGTGCCGCTCGGCATCTACTGCCGTCCCTCGCTCGCCGAGTTCCTCGACGCGGACGCGATCTTCGACGTGACCCGGCAGGGCTTCGACTGGTTCCAGGAGAAGTTCGCCTACGACTACCCGTTCGCCAAGTACGACCAGCTCTTCGTACCGGAGTTCAACGCGGGCGCGATGGAGAACGCGGGCGCGGTCACCATCCGCGACCAGTACGTCTTCCGCTCGAAGGTGACGGACGCGGCGTACGAGGTGCGCGCGGAGACCATCCTGCACGAGCTCGCCCACATGTGGTTCGGCGACCTCGTCACGATGGAGTGGTGGAACGACCTCTGGCTGAACGAGTCGTTCGCCACGTACACCTCGATCGCGTGCCAGGCGTACGCGGAGGGCTCGAAGTGGCCGCACGCGTGGACCACGTTCGCCAACTCCATGAAGACGTGGGCGTACCGGCAGGACCAGCTGCCGTCCACCCACCCGATCATGGCGGACATCCGCGACCTCGACGACGTCATGGTCAACTTCGACGGCATCACGTACGCCAAGGGCGCCTCGGTGCTCAAGCAGCTCGTCGCCTACGTCGGCATGGACGCCTTCTTCAAGGGCGTGCAGGCCTACTTCAAGGCGCACGCCTTCGGCAACACGCGCCTGTCGGACCTGCTGGGCGCGCTGGAGGAGACCTCGGGCCGCGACCTGACCGCCTGGTCGAAGGCGTGGCTGGAGACGGCCGGCATCAACGTCCTGCGCCCGGAGGTCAGCACCGACGCGAACGGTGTGATCACCGCCTTCGGCATCCGCCAGGAGGCGCCCGCGCTGCCCGCCGGGGCGAAGGGCGAGTCCACGCTGCGCCCGCACCGCATCGCCGTGGGCCTGTACGAGCTCCAGGACGGCGCGCTCGTGCGCACCGACCGGATCGAGCTGGACATCGACGGCGCGCTGACCACGGTGCCGGAGCTGGTGGGCCGCGCCCGCCCGGCGGTCTTCCTGCTGAACGACGACGACCTGTCGTACGCGAAGGTCCGCCTGGACGAGGAGTCCCTCGCCGCGGTCACCGCGCACATCGGCGACTTCGCGGAGTCCCTGCCGCGCGCCCTGTGCTGGGCGTCGGCCTGGGACATGACGCGTGACGGGGAGCTCGCCACCCGCGACTACCTGTCGCTGGTGCTGTCGGGCATCGGCAAGGAGTCCGACATCGGCGTCGTCCAGTCGCTGCACCGGCAGGTGAAGCTGGCCATCGACCTGTACGCCGACCCGGCGTGGCGGGAGGAGGGCCTGGCGGCCTGGACCGAGGCCACCCTGGAACACCTGCGTGCGGCGGAGCCGGCCGGAGACCACCAGCTGGCGTGGGCGCGGGCCTTCGCGGCCACCGCGCGCACCGAAGGGCAGCTGACGTACCTGTCGGCGCTGCTGGACGGCTCGGCCGAGATCGAGGGCCTGGCCGTCGACACCGAGCTGCGGTGGGCGTTCCTGGAGCGGCTCGCCGCGACGGGCGCCGCGGACGAGACGGCGATCGCGGCGGAGCTGGAGCGGGACGCGACGGCGGCCGGCGAACGCCACGCGGCGACCGCCCGGGCGGCCCGCCCGACGGCGGAGGCCAAGGCCGCGGCGTGGGCGTCGGTGGTGGAGTCCGGCGACCTGCCGAACGCGGTGCAGGAGGCCGTGATCGGCGGCTTCGTCCAGACCGACCAGCGCGAGCTGCTGGCCCCGTACACCGCGAAGTTCTTCGCGGCGGTGAAGGAGGTCTGGGAGACCCGCAGCCACGAGATCGCCCAGCAGATCGCGGTGGGCCTGTACCCGGCGCTCCAGGTCTCGCAGGAGACCCTGGACGCGACGGACGCCTGGCTGGCCTCGGCCGAGCCGAACGCCGCGCTGCGGCGTCTGGTGTCGGAGTCCCGGGCGGGCGTCGAACGCGCCCTGAAGGCCCAGGCCGCCGACGCCGCTGCCGCTGCCGCTGCCGCTCAGGTGTAAGGGCCCGGGCTCTGCCGCACCCGCGGGGGGCGAAGGCCTTCCCGCGGGTGCGGCGGCGTAGCGGGGGCCCCGCACCCCGCGGCCCCCACGCCGCCATGGGCGGCGCGGCGTGGATGACCCGGGCACCGCCCCGGAGGGGGGCCTCGAACTCCACAGCCCTCGCTGGAAGGTGCCCCGGGCGGGTGGGACGGCCAGCCCGCCGGCGTTCGTGGAGCGGGGTCCGGGGGCCGCGGCTTCGGAGAACCGGGGGGCGGGGCGGGGAGACGGCTCCGCGCAGCGGCGGCCCGCAGCCCCGTCAGGGCCGGGCGGCGACGGTGCGCAGGGCCGTGAGGACGTGGGCCACCGCGGGAGCGGACTCGGCGCCGCGGCGGACCGCGGCGATCACGTGCCGCGTCGGCCGGTCCCGCGACAGCACCCGGACCGCCACGCCGGACGCCCGGCTCGACACCATCCTCGGGACCAGGGCCACGCCCATGCCCGCCTCGACCATGGCCAGGATCGCCGTCCACCCCGACGCCGAGTGGGCCTGTTCGGGGACGAAGCCCGCCGCCTCGCAGGCGCCCCGGGCGATCTCCGACCACGGGCCGCTGCCCCCGTAGATCCACGGGTCCCCGGACAGGTCCGCCAGCCGCAGGTCCGCCGTGTCCCGCAGGGGGTGCGCGGGCGGGAGCGCCACGTCCAGCGGGTCCTCCATCAGCGTGACCCGGGTGAACCTCCGGTCCCGCGCGGTCGGCGCGTGGGCCGCCAGCGACAGCGCGAGGTCCACGCCTCCGGCCGACAGGAGCTCGTACGACTCCGCGGCCTCGGTCTCCCGGATCCGGACCTCGACCCCCGGGTGGGTCTTGCGCAGTTCGGCCACCGCCGGGACCACCAGGGCGGGCACGGCGGTGGAGAACGCGCCGACCCGTACCTTCCCCGCGTCCCCGGCGAGGTAGCCCGCCAGTTCCGCGTCGGCCCGCTCCAGCTGCGCGAAAACCTCCTCCGCGTGCCGCAGGACGAGGTGGGCGGCGTCGGTGAGGCGGACTCGGCGGCCCTGTGCCTCCAGCAGGGCCACGCCGAGCTGCCGGGCGAGGTTCGTCAGCTGCTGCGAAACGGCCGAGGGCGTCATGTGCAGCGCCTCGGCCGTCGCGGTCACGGTCCCGCGTTCGGCGAGGGTCCGCAGGATCCGCAGCTTCTTGATGTCCCACTCGGTCATGGGGCCGAACCTACCGCCGGGCACTTCCCAGCCCGACCCCGCCGAGGATCAGCGCCATGCAGAGCAGCTGGGCCGGTCCCGTCGGCTCGCCCAGCAGCAGGAGGCCGAGCCCTGCCACGCACACCGGCTGGAGGTAGTAGACGACTCCCGCGCGGGCCGCCCCGATGATCGAGACGGCTCTGTTCCAGGCGAAGAAGGCGACGGCGGAGGAGAACACTCCGACGTACAGCAGCGGTCCGACCGTGCCGGCCGTCGTCTCGAAGCCGCCCTGGACGTGGAGGGAGACGGCGTAGGCCGGGGCCAGCATCAGCGCGCCGAGCACGAAGGTGGTGATCAGGAAGGCCAGTCCGCCGAGTTCGGCGGGCTTGCGCCTGAGCAGGGCGCTGTACGTGGCGAAGGAGAGGGCAGCGGCGAACATCCACAGGTCGCCGGCGCCGAAGTCGAAGCCGATCGAGCCGTCCCCGACGAGCAGCAGCACGCCGAAGGCGGCGAGCAGCATTCCGCAGGTGCGGCGGGCGCCCAGGCGTTCGCCGCCGAGGCGGGCGTACAGCGCCATGATCACGGGCGAGGCGGCCATGATCATGCCCATGTTGGAGGCCGAGGTGGTCAGTCCTGCCTGGTGCACGAGCGTGTTGTAGAGGGCGACGCCGAACAGCGACGCGAGCGCGGTGTGGCCCAGATGGCGGCGGATCAGGGTCCGCTGCTGCCAGGCCTGGCGGGCGGCGAAGGGGGCGACGGCGAGCAGGGCGATGATCCATCGCCAGAAGACCGCCTGGACGGGCGGGACGGTCTCGGCCATGCCGCGGGTGGCGACGAAGCTGCCGGACCAGACGACCGTCGCGAGCAGGGCGAGGAGTACGCCCAACCCGGCAGCACCTTTCTTGCCGGTGCTGCCGGGTTCGGCGTGCGAAACGGTGCGGACGCGGTCCCTGACGGCCACGGTGCGTCTCCCCCTCGGGGTCGGTCGGACGGATGTCGAGGGACCTACGGTCGCACCCGCCCATCGGTCAGGTCCATCGAAATGTTTCGATCGCTCTCTTCAGTAGAACTGAACGGTTT
Organism: Streptomyces sp. NPDC046349; assembly: GCF_055587885.1. Taxonomy (NCBI): domain Bacteria; kingdom Bacillati; phylum Actinomycetota; class Actinomycetes; order Kitasatosporales; family Streptomycetaceae; genus Streptomyces; species Streptomyces sp. NPDC046349. The sequence continues at coordinate 310,193 of NZ_JBVJFK010000002.1, read as the reverse complement.
GGGGGGTCGGGCGGCTGCCAGCTGTCCGGCGACGGTGGCTGCGAAGGCGAGCGCCATGCCCCCGAGCTGTACGGGGGTGAGCGCCTGTCCGAGGGCCGCCCAGCCGATGACGGCCGCGGTGAGCGGGGAGAGCGGTCCGAGGAGGGTGACCGACGTCGCGCCGAGCTGCCCGATGCCGCGGAACCAGAGCCAGTAGGCGATGCCGGTGTTGATCAGCATCATGTAGCCGTAGCCGAGGAGGGCCTCGCCGTCGAGGGCGGGCGGTGCGCCCTCGACGAGGGCGGCCACCGGGATGATGACGAGGCCGCCGGCCGTGAGCTGCCAGCCGGTCATGGCCAGCGGTCCGACGCCCTCGGGCCGGCCCCAGCGCTTGGTCATCACGGTGCCCGCGGCCATGGAGGCTGAGGAGACCACGCCGGCGACGACACCGACCAGGTCGAGTGCCGCCTCGGCCCTGAGGACGACCATGCTCACGCCGAACGCCCCCACGACGGCGGTCAGCACGGTACGCAGGCTCGCGCGTTCCCCGAGGACGAGGGCGGCGAGGCCCACGACGAACAGGGGGCCGGCGGAGCCGAGTACGGCCGCGACCCCGCCGGGCAGCCGGTAGGCGGAGAGGAACAGCAGCGGGAAGAAGGCGCCGATGTTGAGGGCCCCGAGGACGGCGGACTTCCACCACCATTCGCCCTTGGGCAGGGTGCGGGCCAGCACGGTGAGCAGCAGGCCTGCGGGGAGGGCCCGCATGACGCCGGTGAAGAGCGGGCGGTCGGGCGGCAGCAGCTCGGAGGCGACGGCGTAGGTCGAGCCCCAGGAGACGGGGGCGAGGGCGGTCAGGGCGACGGTGGCGAGACGCTTCACGGCGGGTGGCTCCTCGTACGGGTGAGGAAGGGCGGGAGCGGGCCTGGTGTTCAGGCGGCCGCGGTGGCCGGACGACGGTCGGCTGCGTCCCCGGCCGGGGCGGCTCCGGCGACCGCGGCCGGGGCGGCTCCGGCGACCGCGGCCGGAGGCTCGGCGTGCACGGCTTCGGCCGGCAGGTGCCGCTCCAGCCGCAGCAGTGCCAGGGCGGCGCCGAGCGCGGCGACGGTGAGGACGGCCCACGGCAGGCGGCCGTCCACGGCGAGCAGGGCGGTGAAGAGGGAGGGGGCGAGGGCGCCGGCCAGCGAGTAGGACAGCTGGTAGGTGGCCAGGTAGCGGCCGCGGACCGGCTCGGGGGCGGCGGAGACCGACAGGGCGCCTCCGGAGGGGCTGTGCACCAGCTCGCCGACGGTGTAGACGACGACGATGACGAGTAGGGCGGCCAGGGTCGCGCCCTGGCCGGGGCGCAGCGTGCCGAGCACGATCTGTCCGGCGAAGGCGGCGGCGAAGAGCACCGCACCGAGGGCGGCGGAGCGGGTGCGGCGGGCGCCGGAGCGGCGGACGCGGCCCGCGACCAGCACGCCGATCCCGGCGCACAGGGCGGTGTTGAGGGTGAAGGCCGCGCCGGTGAGGGAGTCGGGAGCCTTCAGCCAGGTGGAGAGGTAGAGCGGGAAGAGGACGGAGAGGGCGCAGTAGCCCAGCGCGGTGAGGAAGTTGGCGGCGGTGAGCGCGAGGAAGGGGCGGTCGCGCAGGACCGTCCGGTAGCCGGCGTCCGGCCGCCCGGCGGTGGCGGCTCGGGTCTCCCGGGCCGGGACCGGGCGGACCCGGCTGACGAGCAGTCCGGCGAGCGCGAAGGCCAGCGAGTTGGCCCAGGCGGTGTGGCTGAACGCGCCGGTGCCCCACAGCGCGAGCACTCCGGAGACGAGGAGGGCGCCCGCGCCCATGCCGGCGTTCTGCAGGGCCCGGGTGGAGGCCTGGAGCCGGTCGCGCGCGGCGCCCCGCGCCACCTCCCCGATCAGGGACTGCTGCACGACGGAGAAGGAGCGGTCGGCGAGCGCGGTGACGAGGGCGACGGCAGCGAAGGCGGCCGGCGAGCTCGCGAAGGGGTAGAGGGCGAAGCCGAGCGCCCGGATCCCGTAGAGCAGCAGATTCACCCGCTTGGCGCCGAACCGGTCGACGGCCGAGCCGGCCAGGGGCATGAGAACCAGCCCGGCCAGGCCGGTGACCGTCATGACCAGGCCGACAAGGGTGAAGGAGAGGCCGGTGACGTGGTGGAAGAAGACGAGCGAGAAGGGGACGTACATGCCGATCCCGATCGCGCTGATTCCGATGCCGAGGAGCAGCGACCGCTCCCCCGCGACCTTCGCCTCCCCGGCCTTGGACGTCCTGCCCCTGAACCCCGCCATGACGGCCCCTCCCCGATTCGGTTGCTGACAAGTAGCTTACCGCTAAGCTACTTTCCGTCAAGCAACTTTCTTGCGAACGATCCGGGCGAACCGGAATACTGCGCTCATGAGTGAGGACAAGGACGCCGTCGACGCGATCACGGCCCAGTGGTTCGCCGTGCGCCCCGAGCTGGACACGGCCCCCATGGCCGTCTTCGGACGCATCTACCGGATCGCCAAGGCCATGGGCGACGCCATGGAGGAGCGCTACCAGCGCTTCGGCATCTCGCGGGGGGAGTTCGACGTCGTCGGCACGCTGCGCCGTTCGGGTGCCCCGTACACGCTCTCGCCCCGCCAGCTCTCGGCGACGCTCATGCTCACCACGGGCGGCATGACGGGGCGGCTGGACAAGCTGGAAAAGGCCGGGCTGCTGTGCCGCAAGCCCGATCCGCACGACCGGCGGGGGCTCCAGGTGACGATCACCGACCGCGGCCTGGCGCTCGTCGACGAGGCCGTCACCGCCGGCCTGGAGGTACAGCGCGCCGCGCTCACCGGGCTGACCGACGAGGAGGTCGCCCAGCTCACCGGCCTGCTCCGCAAACTGCTGGCCGGGGTCTGAGGACATGACGAGGCGCCAGGGGTCGACGCACGGCCGATGCGGATCGGCGGTGCGGACCCCCGGCGCCCGGGAAGGTCACACGGCTCCGGCCCCCGCGGGGCCGGAGCGGGTCAGGCGTGCTTCTTCTTCGGCCTGTCCGACTTGTCGAGGGCCATGACGAGACCCACGATGACCAGGAAGATGACGATCGGCAGGGCCACGTACAGGCCGAGCGTCTCGCCGATGCTCAGACCCGGGCCCGGGTCGTCGCCGTCGTCGCGGGTCAGCGCGAGAGCGGGAGACGTCATCAGCAGCATCATCAGCGTCGTTCCGGCCGAGACGGCGCCGGCGCGCAGAGCGTTCTTCTTGTCCACGGTGCAAACGTAGCGAACACCTAAACGCCACGCGCGTCCGGGGGTGCCGTACGAGGACCCGCCCCTTCCCGCACCGCGCTGAGCAGCGCGTTCGCCCGGGGCGAGGCCATCAGCTCCTCCAGCGTCAGCGGCCTGCCCGAGGCGTCGGCGACCGGCAGCCGCCAGTTGGGGTACTGGTCCCAGGTTCCCGGCAGGTTCTGCGGCCGCCTGTCCCCCACCGCGTCCGGCAGCCATACGCCCACCAGGCGCGCGGGGGTGCGCAGCAGGAAGGCGTACAGGGCCCGCACGGCGGCCTCCTCGCCCTTGGTGTCGAGGCCGAGCCCGTCCAGCAGGGCCAGCCACTCGGCGGTGTCGGCGGCATCGTCGGCCCGTTCGAGCTCGGCCGGACGGGTCAGCAGGCCGAGCCGGTCGCGCAGTTCCACGTGGCCGCCGGCGAGTTTGGCGGCCGTGGGCGGCAGGTCGTGGGTGGTGACGGTGGCCAGGCAGTCCGCCCTCCAGGCCTGCGGGGCGAGCGGGCTCCCGTCGCCCGACCAGTCGCGCTCGAACCACAGCACCGACGTGCCGAGCACCCCGCGCCGGGCCAGCTCCCGGCGCACGTGCGGCTCCACCGTCCCGAGGTCCTCGCCGATGACCGGGGCCCCGGCCCGGTGCGCCTCCAGCACCAGGACCGCCAGCATGGCCTCGCCGTCGTAGCCGACGTACGTGCCCTCGGCGGGCGGGGTCCCCTCCGGGATCCACCACAGCCGGAACAGGCCCATGACGTGGTCGATGCGCAGTGCGCCGGCGTACCGGAAAACCCCGCGCAGCAGCGAGCGGAAGGCGGCGTAGCCGGTGCCGGCCAGCACGTCGGGGCGCCAGGGCGGCAGCCCCCAGTCCTGGCCGCGGGCGTTGAAGGCGTCGGGCGGGGCCCCGACCGAGATCTGGCGGGCGTGGAGCGCCGGCTCGGAGGCGTCCGAACCGGCCGGGTGCACCCCGACCGCCAGATCGTGCACGATGCCGACGGCCATCCCCGCCTCGCGGGCCGCACGCTGGGCGGCGGCGAGCTGGCCGTCGGTCAGCCAGACCGTCCAGCGGTGGAAGTCCGTGCGCTCCCTCGGATCCTCGCCCATGTGCGAGGCCTGCCGGCCCGCATGGATGTCCAGTGACGGCCCTCCCTGCGCGCAGAACGCACGGTAGTCCGCTTCCCGTTCGGGGGTCCGCGGGACGGCGTACAGCAGCTCCAGGGCCTGCCGCTTGAGCGCCCAGACGGCGTCCCGGTCGATCAACGCCCCCTTCTCCAGCACCTCGTGGCGCAGTGCGGCGCCCCGGGAGGCCAGTTCCACCAGGGCTTCCCGCTCGGGGCAGTCGGCGTACTCGGGGACGTCCTCGATCCGCAGGTGGACGGGGTCGGGGAAGCGGCGCGAGGACGGCCGGTACGGCGAAGGGTCGGTCGGTGTCCCCGGCAGGGAGGCGTGCAGCGGGTTGACCTGGATGAAGTCCGCGCCGTGCGTCCGGCCGGCCCAGCACGCGAGTCCGGCGAGGTCTCCCAGGTCCCCCATGCCCCAGGACCGCTCGGACAGCAGGGAGTAGAGCTGGACGAGCAACCCGTGGGCGCGGTCGGGGGCGGCGGGGGCCCGTTCGGGAGCCACGATCAAGGTGGCCTCGGCGGTCCGCCCGTCGGGGGCTTCGGCCGTGATCCGGTGGACCCCGAGGGGAAGTCCGGGCCCCCAGGCGGACTCCTCTCCCGACTCCTCCGCGACCACCGCGACCCGGCTGCCCGCCGGGAGTCCGGCCGGGAGCGGCGGTACGGGCTCCCCCTGCCAGAGCACCACCGTCGGCGGCAGCAGCCGCCGGGCGGCCTCCTCGGCGGCCTCCTCGGCGGACACCCGGATGCTCTCGGCGTCGTCGGTGGCGACGCCGAGCAGGCCGAGGATCGTTCTGATGGCGGCCTCGGAGACCTGGACGGTGACGTCGGGGGCGGGCTGGTAGGCGGTGGCGATGCCGTGCAGGGCGGCGAGCCGGGCCAGGTCGTCCATGGACGGGCGCTCCTTCGTGCGTGCGGGCAGGAGGGGATGAGGGTGGGTCAGAAGCGTGGAGCACAAAAGCGGGACGCCGCCGGGGAACAACGCAGCCATACCCACTCGGAGGGGCCGCATTCCTGGCAGATCCGGGGCAGATCACCCACCCGCATTGACACTCCGGCCGCACGGGTGGTGGGCTCGGGCTCATTCGTACGAGTGGGGGACGTCTCGCGACGAGGAGGCTCTGTGCAGCTCAGGGGCAGGAAACGGTCGACGGCCGCCGCCATGGCGGTGATCGGGTCGCTGCTCGGCGGTGCCGTGGCGTCCGCGCCGCCCGGATTCCTCGCGGGGTCCTCCACACCGGACGGTCCGACCGCCGCACCGGGCACCTCCGGTGCGGCCGGCGCTGCCGGCGCTGCCGGTGTCGGTGCCAACGGCGCCGTCGGCCCCGTCCTCGACCCCGGCGCGGACACCCCCCGGAGCGCCGCCGAAGGGCCCGCCGTATGGCCCCGGCCGCAGTCGATGGCCGCCGATCCCGCGCGCGAGGTGCCGCTCGGCAGGGAGGCCGTGCTGGTGGCGCCGGCCGACGCCGATCCGCATGCCCTCCGGGTGGTGCGCGAGGCCCTGCGCAAGGCGGGCGTGAAGACCCTGCACGAGCCGGACCCCGGCGACCCGCTGCCCGAGCGGGGCACCGTGGTTCGGCTCCAGGACGCGGCCGCCCAGGAGGCGCTGCTGGCGCTGGGCGCCACCGCGGCCACGGACCTGCCGAACGGCGGGTACCGGCTGGCCGTGGGACGGCCCGGCGGGCGGGACACGGTCGCGCTGGCCGGCGTCGGCGAGGAGGGGCTCTTCCACGCTGCGCAGACCCTGCGCCAGCTGCTCGCCGCGGGCGGCGGGAAGGTGCCCGGCGTCCTGGTGCGCGACTGGCCGGCCGCGCCGGTGCGCGGGATCACCGAGGGCTTCTACGGGCAGCCGTGGACCGAGGAGCAGCGCCTGGCCCAGCTGGACTTCATGGGCCGCACCAAGCAGAACCGGCTGCTGATCGCGTCCGGCGACGACCAGTACCGCACGACGGGCTGGCGCGAGGACTACCCCAAGGAGCGGCAGGAGGAGTTCCGCGCGCTGGCCGAGCGGGCCCGCGCCAACCGGGTCGTGCTGGCCTGGGCGGTCACCCCGGGGCAGTCCATGTGCCTGTCGTCGGCGGGCGACAGGGCGGCGCTCGCACGCAAGCTGGACGCCATGTGGGACCTGGGCTTCCGCGCCTTCCAGGTGCAGTTCCAGGACGTCAGCTACACCGAATGGGGCTGCCGGGCGGACCTCCAGCGCTACGGCAGGGGCCCGGAGGCTGCCGCGAAGGCGCACGCGGAGGTCGCGAACGAGCTGGCCGAGCACCTGGCCTCCCGGTATCCGGGGGCGCCCGCGCTGTCGCTGCTGCCGACCGAGTACTACCAGGAGGGCGCCACCGCCTACCGGACGGCCCTGGCCCGCGGGCTGGACGCGCGGGTGGAGGTGGCCTGGACGGGCGTCGGCGTGGTGCCGCGCACGATCACGGGCCGGGAACTGGCCGGGGCGCGCTCGGCCCTGGGGCAGCAACCCCTTGTCACCATGGACAACTACCCGGTCAACGACTGGGATCCGGGCCGCATCTTCCTCGGCCCGTACGCGGGCCGCGAACCGGCGGTGGCGGGCGGCTCGGCGGCCCTGCTGTCCAACGCGATGCAACAGCCCATCCTGTCGCGCATCCCGCTCTTCACGGCGGCCGACTTCGCCTGGAACCCGCGCGGCTACCGGGCCGGCGAGTCCTGGCAGGCCGCGGTGCGCGACCTTGCGGGCTCGGACCCGCGGGAGCGCGAGGCGGTGGCGGCGCTGGCCGGGAACACCACGTCGTCCGGGCTCAGGCAGGAGGAGTCGGCGTATCTGAAGCCGCTGGTCGAGCAGTTCTGGAAGGCCCGGGCCGCGGGTGACCCGGCGGCCGGGACCGAGCTGCGCAAGGCGTTCACGGTGCTGCGCGAGGCCCCGGCCCGGCTGACCGCCCTCTCGGACGAGGCCGGCCCCTGGCTGGAGCGGCTCTCGCGCTACGGAACGGCCGGCGAACTGGCCGTGGACGTCCTGCAGGCCCAGGCCCGCGGGGACGGGGCGGCCGCCTGGCAGGCCTCCCGGGCTCTTGCCGAGGCGCGCAAGGCGCTGGCCGAGCCGGGACCCGCCCAGGTGGACAAGGCCGTTCTGGACCCCTTCCTGGAGAGGGCGGCGACGGAGGCGGACGCCTGGACCGGGGTCGCCCGCACGACCGGCACCGTGACGAAGGACGCACAGGCCTGGACGGTGCGGCTGGACTCCGTGCGCCCCGTCTCGGCGGTGACGGTGATGACGGACCCGCTACCGGCCGGTTCGCGGGGTGCCGTGGTGGAGGTCCACGTACCGGGCGAGGGCTGGCGCAAGGTCGGCGACGCGGCGGCATCGGGCTGGACCCAGATCGACACGGCGGGACTGCGGGCGGACGCGGTGCGCCTGGCCTGGGCCGGGGCCGCGCCCGTGGTGCACCAGGTGGTCCCGTGGTTCGGGGACGGCCCCCGGGCCCGCTTCGAGCTCGCGGACGGCGGCCGGACCGACGCCGAGATCGGCGGCGCCCCGCAGCGGGTCACCGCCCAGCTCTCCGCCCTGGGCCCCGGCGAGATCCGCGGGCCGCTGTCGGCGCAGCCGCCGGCGGGCATCGAGGTCCGCCTCCCGCCGACCGCGGTGGTACCGCGCGGCGGCCGGGCGTCGATACCGATGGAGGTCGTCGTCGCCCCGAACACCCCGCCGGGCACCTACCAGGTCCCGGTGGCCTTCGACGGGGAAACCCGCACCCTGACGGTGCGGGCGGTGCCCCGTACCGGCGGACCGGATCTGCTGCGCACCGCGCGGCCGACCTCCTCGGCGAACGAGACCCCCGCCTTCCCCGCCTCGGCGGCCGTCGACGGCTCCCCGAGCACCCGCTGGTCCTCACCTCCGGTGGACGGCGCGTGGTGGCAGGCGGAACTCCCGGCCCCGGCCCGGGTCGGCCGGCTGGAGCTGCACTGGCAGGACGCGTACCCGTCGGCCTACCGGGTGGAGACCTCGGCCGACGGGGTGACCTGGCGGCCGGCCGCGGCCGTCACGGCCTCCAAGGGCGGGCGCGAGTCGCTCCGGCTGGACGCTCCGGACACCCGGTTCCTGAGGGTGACGTGCGAGCGCCGCGCGACGCGCTACGGCTGCTCCCTCTGGTCGGCGGAGGCGTACGCGGTCACGCCGTAGCCCCCTGCCGGGGCTCCCGCGCGACGACGGGGCGCAGGCCGTCGCCCGGCCTGCGCCCCGTTTCCCGGGCGCCGTCCGGGACCCCGCGCCTCAAACGCCGGCGGGGCTGGTCCACAGCCGCGCCGGCGTTCGGTCCGGGCCGGGAACCGTCAGGAGGCCGCCACGCCGATCCCGATCCGCTCCAGCGCGTCCTCGGCCCCGTACGGCTGGAGGTACGGCATCCAGCGGGGATCCCGGTGGCCGGTGCCGATGATCCGCCAGGCGAGGCCCGAGGGAGGGGCCGGCTGATGGCGCAGGCGCCAGCCCAGTTCCAGCAGATGCCGGTCGGCCTTGACGTGGTTGCAGCGCCGGCACGCCGCGACGACGTTGTCCCAGACGTGCTGTCCGCCCCGGCTGCGCGGAATGACGTGGTCGACGCTGGTGGCGACGGCACCGCAGTACATGCAGCGGCCGCCGTCCCGCGCGAACAGGGCGCGCCGGGTGAGTGGAACGGGCCCCCGGTAGGGGACCCGCACGAAGCGCTTGAGCCGTACCACGCTGGGCGCGGGGACGACCCTTGTCGCGCTGTGCAGATAGGCGCCGGATTCCTCCAGGGAGACCGCTTTGTTCTCCAGGACGAGGACGAGCGCGCGGCGGAGCGGTACGACGCCGAGGGGCTCGTACGACGCGTTGAGGACCAGGACGTGCGGCACGGACTGCCTCCTTGTACGTCGGCGGCGCGTGGCTCGCGCCGGGACGATCTGCTCTCCAGTCTCTCCTTACGGCTGGTCGAAGCGCCACCACTCGCCCGTAACGGGTCCGAGGTGTTTTCAACCACAGTCAGTCATCCCCAGGTGAGTCTGGTCTCTCCCTCGAACACGGCACCAAGGTGAAGGGATTGCCCCGTTAGTGTGGTTGGTCTGCCCGCGCACCCGCCCCCGGACCCTGTCCGGGGGGACACCCCCGGACGGGCAGGCCGCTACATCTGGAGGTTCCTGTCGTGCCCTGGCCCGCCGCTCTGCTGCCGCTGGCAGCCGATGTCCCGGACACGCCCGCTTCGGTCAAGGAGGCGCAGGAGAGCGTCACCGAGGCCGCGAGCTTCATCGAGCAGAACTGGGCCACCTGGCTGAGCATCGGTCTGCGGATCCTGCTGATCGTCGTGATAGCCGCCGTGATCCGCTCGGCGGTCCGCAAGGCGCTGACCAAGCTCATACACCGGATGAACACCAGCGCCGAAGCGGTCGAGGGAACCGCGCTCGGCGGGCTGTTGGTCAACGCCGAGCGGCGGCGCCAGCGGTCGGAGGCGATCGGTTCCGTCCTGCGCTCGGTGGCGTCCTTCCTGATCCTCGGCACGGCCGCGCTGATGGTCCTCGCCGCCCTGAAGATCGACCTGGCCCCGCTGCTGGCCAGTGCCGGTGTGGCCGGTGTCGCCATCGGTTTCGGCGCGCGCAACCTGGTCACGGACTTCCTCTCCGGCGTCTTCATGATCATGGAGGACCAGTACGGAGTGGGTGACAAGATCGACGCCGGGGTCGCCTCGGGCGAGGTCATAGAGGTCGGGCTGCGCGTGACCAAGCTGCGCGGAGACAACGGCGAGATCTGGTACGTGCGCAACGGCGAGATCAAGCGGATCGGCAACCTCAGCCAGGGCTGGGCGACCGCGGCCGTGGACGTCCAGGTCAAGCCCTCGGAGAACCTGTCGCGGATCCGCGAGGTGGTCCAGCAGGTCGCCGACTCGATGGCGAAGGAGTCCCCCTGGGACGAGCGCCTTTGGGGTCCGGTGGAGGTGCTGGGCCTGGACGAGGTGCTGCTCGCCTCGATGACGGTGAAGGTGTCCGCGAAGACGATGCCGGGCCAGCAGTTCGCGGTGGAGCGGGAGCTGCGCTGGCGGATCAAGGAGGCCTTCGACGCCGCGGGCATCCGGATCATCGGCGGCGTGCCGGCCGCGGACGAGGAGGACGAGGCCCCGGCGGACCCGACGGCCTCCGTCGCCGCGCCGTCGGCGCTGGCGAACCCCGCCTCCCCGCAGTCCCTGGCGACCGCCCCGATCCCGCCGCCGGCCGGCCCGCGCATCACCAAGTAGCGGCCCGGCCCGCCGCCGCTGCGCTGCCCCGCAGCCGGCCCTCAGGGGCCGGCCCCGCGGGGCAGCGCCATTGACACGGTTCGAAGGGTGATAGGAAACTTACCTAACAGATCGCCTTTGAGGGAGAGCCGCCGCATGCCCGCCGCCACGCCCGGAACACCCAGCCTGTTGCGCGCCATGAACGACCGGGCCGCACTCGACCTCCTCCTGGCGCACGGCCCGCTGTCGCGGACCCGCATCGGGCACCTGACCGGGCTGTCCAAGCCCACCGCCTCCCAGCTGCTGGCCCGGCTGGAGGCCGCCGGGCTCGTGGTGGCCACCGGCACCGACGGCGGCCGCCCCGGACCCAGCGCCCAGCTGTACGCGATCAACCCGCGGGCCGCGTACGTCGGCGGCCTCGATGTCACCCCGGGGCGCGTCCTGGCCGCCGTCGCCGACCTGACCGGCGCCGTGATCGCCTCCCACGAGGTCCCGTACACGGAGGGCGCGGCGGCGGTCGACCAGGTGACCGAGGCACTCGGCGGTGCCGTCAAGGCTGCCGGCCTGCACCGTTGCGACCTGCACCGGGTTGTCATCGGCACGCCCGGCGCCTTCGACCCGCAGACCGGCCGGCTGCGCTACGCCAGCCACCTCCCCGGCTGGCACTCCCCCACCCTCCTCGAGGACCTGGCGGCAGCCCTGCCGATGCCCGTCGAGTACGAGAACGACGTCAACCTCGCCGCCGTCGCCGAGCAGCGGCTCGGCGCCGCCCGCGGACACGAGGACTTCGTCCTGCTGTGGAACGAGGAAGGGCTCGGCGCCGCGCTGGTCTTCGGCGGACGGCTGCACCGCGGCTGGACCGGCGGCGCGGGCGAGGTGGGCTTCCTGCCCGTGCCGGGCCGCCCCCTGGTCCGGCAGGTCACCCGGGCGAACTCCGGCGGCTACCAGGAGCTCGCCGGCGTGGAGGGGCTGCCCCGCCTCGCCGCGGAACTGGGCGTCGAAACGCCCAACGGCCCGGCCGCGTATTCGGCGGACGGCCCCGACGCGGGCCCGCACGGCCCGGAGGTCGCCGCCGCGGTCGCGCTGCTCGCCCGGGCCGCCGCCGCGCCCGAGGGGGCGCACCTGCGCCTCCTCCAGGCGTACGCCACCGCACTGGCCACCGGCCTCGCCGCGCTGGTCGCCGTCCTGGACCCGGAGATCGTGGTCCTGGCGGGGGCCGCGATCGGCGCGGGCGGCGAACCGCTGCGGGAGCTGCTGGAGGCCGAGCTCGCCGAACTGGCCCCCTCCCGCCCCCGGCTGGTCCCGGGCGAGGTCCTTCAGCGGCCCGTCCTGCACGGCGCGCTGGAGAGCGCGCTGGCCGCCACCCGGGACGAGGTCTTCGACACCTCCCGCTGACCCCGCCTCACCCCGCACACCCCCACACGCTCCGCCGGCACTCCACAGGCCCCACCGGAAGTTCCCTCCCGCAGAGAGCGAGCCCCGCCATGCCCAGAACCGGACGCCTGACCACCGCAGCCGCCCTCCTCGCGGTGATATCCGCACTCGCCACGGCCTGCACGGGCCGGGCCGCCGACGCCGCCACCGACGACCCCGAGGCGGAGGTCACCCTCTCCTTCTGGCACGGCTGGTCCGCCCCGGGCGAGGTCAAGGCGATCGAGGACGGCATCGCCCGCTTCGAGGAGGAGCACCCGAACATCACGGTCGAGGTCACCGGCAACATGACCGACGACAAGATCAACCAGGCGCTGCGGGCGGGCGGGGACAAGGCCCCCGACGTGGTCTCCTCCTTCACCACGGACAGCGTCGGCAAGTTCTGCAACTCCGGTGCCTTCGCCGACCTGAACCCCTTCCTGCAGAAGTCCGGCATCGACAAGGCGAAGGTCTTCCCCAGGCCCCTGCTGGAATACACGCAGTTCAAGGGCAACCAGTGCACCCTGCCGCTGCTGAACGACGCCTACGGCCTCGTCTACAACAAGACCGCCTTCGCGGCCGCCGGCATCACCGAACCTCCGAGGACCTGGAGCCGGTTCGTCGAGGTCGCGCAGAAGCTGACGAGGGCGGACGCGTCGGGCGACAGTTACGAGCAGGTCGGCCTGATGCCCACCTTCCACGGGTACGAGACCACCCCCATGCGGCTGGCCGCGCAATGGAGCCCCACCTACTTCGACGCGGACGGCCGGTCCAACCTCTCCCGGGACCCGGCCTTCGCGAAGATGCTGACCGTGCAGAAGGACCTGGTGGCGGCGCTCGGCGGGTACGAGAGGCTGGAGCGGTTCCGCAGCACCTTCGGCGACGAGTGGAGCGCCGAGCACCCCTTCCACACCGGCCGGGTGGCCATGCAGATCGACGGCGAGTGGCGGGCGCCCATGGCCGAGGAGGCGGGTGTGGGCTTCGAGATCGGCACGGCTCCGCTGCCCGTCCCGGACGACCAGGCCGCCGACTACGGCAAGGGCTACCTGTCCGGCACGGTCGTCGGCATCGCCTCCGGCAGCAAGAAGCAGAACGCGGCCTGGGAGCTGGTCAAGTACATGACCACCGATACCGAGGCGGTGGTGGCCTTCGCCAACGCGATCCACAACGTGCCGTCCACGCTCGCCGCCCTGGCGTCCCCGGCCCTGGAGGTGACCCCGCAGCTGCGGACCTTCATCGACATCGCCCGGCACCCGAAATCCGGCACCACCCCGGCCCGGGCCGACGGCGGCACCTACCAGCTGACCTTCCAGGACTTCGCCTACGCGGTCGAGAAGGGCGAGGTCGCCGACATCACGGCCGGCCTCGCCAAGGTCGACCGGCAGATCGACACGGACATCGCGAAGGCGGAGTAGCCGATGTCCGCCGCCCGCGCCCCGCGGTCGAAGCGCCTGCGGCCCGCACTGCGGACCGCAGCCTTCCTGTCCCCCTGGCTGATCGGATTCTCGGTCTTCTTCGTATACCCCCTGCTGTCCACCGTGTACTTCTCCTTCACGAAGTACGACGGCTTCCGCCCGCCCGCCTTCAACGGCCCGGACAACTGGAGCTACGTCTTCGCCGACTATCCGCTGTTCTGGCCGGCGATGCGCAACACCCTGTGGCTCGTGGTGGTGATGGTGGGCTGCCGCGTCGTCTTCGGCCTCGGCGTCGGCCTGCTCGTCACGAAGATCAAAACCGGGGCAGGGGTCTTCCGGACCCTCTTCTACCTGCCCTACCTGGCGCCACCGGTCGCCGCGACCCTGGCCTTCGTCTTCCTGCTCAACCCCGGCACCGGCCCCGCGAACACCCTGCTGGACGCGGTGGGACTGCCCACCCCCGGGTGGTTCACCGACGCCGACTGGTCCAAGCCCGCGCTGACCGCCCTGGCGCTGTGGGGGGTGGGCGACCTGATGGTCGTCTTCATGGCCGCACTGCTCGACGTACCGAAGGAGCAGTACGAGGCCGCCGAGCTGGACGGCGCCGGGGCCTGGGCGCGGCTGCGCCACATCACCCTGCCCACCATCTCGCCGATCATCATGTTCGCCGTGGTCACCGGGGTCATCCAGGCCATGCAGTACTACACCCAGCCGCTGGTGGCGGGGAAGGTCGCAGCCGGGGTGATCGGCGGTTCCGGCCAGCAGTTCGAGCCGGGCTACCCGGACCGGTCCACACTGACCCTGCCCCAGCTCGTCCACAACCTCGGCTTCCAGCGCTTCGACTACGGCGCCGCCTGCGTCGTGGCGCTGGTCCTGTTCGCCCTCTCCATGGCCTTGACCGCACTCCTGGTGCGGCGCCGCGGCGGTCTGATCGGAGCAGGACGATGAGCACCCGCCGGACCGTGGCCGCCCAGCGGCGCAAGGCCGCGCTGCACTGGATCGCGGTGCACTCGCTCGGTGTGGCCGCCGCCCTCTTCTTCGTCCTGCCCTTCGTCTTCCTCCTGCTCACCTCCCTGATGGGCGACCGGCAGGCGCTGACCCGCGACCTGTGGCCCGACACCTGGGAGTGGGGCAACTACGCCCGGGTGTGGCACACGCCCGGCTTTCTGACCTGGTGGCGCAACACACTCCTGTACGCGGGACTGGGCACCCTGTTGACCGTGGTCTCCTCCGTGCCCGTCGCGTACGCCCTCGCCAAGTTCCGCTTCCGCGGGCGCGACCTGTCGCTGATGCTGGTGGTCGCGATGATGATGCTGCCGCCGCAGGTGGTGGTCATCCCGATGTACCTCTTCTGGGCCAGGCAGCTCGACCTGTCGGGCAGCCTGTGGCCGCTCATCCTCCCGATGGCCTTCGGCGACGCCTTCTCCATCTTCCTGCTGCGCCAGTTCCTGCTGACCATTCCCGACGACTACCTGGACGCGGCGCGCGTGGACGGCTGCGGCGAGGTGCGCACCCTGCTGCGCGTGGTCGTGCCGATGGCCAGGCCCGGCATCGCGGCCGTCGCCCTGTTCCAGTTCTTCTACGCCTGGAACGACTACTTCGGCCCGCAGATCTACGCCTCCGACAACCCCGCCGCCTGGACGCTCAGCTACGGACTGGAGTCCTTCAAGGGGGCGCACCACACCAACTGGAACCTGACCATGGCCGCGACCGTGCTGGTCATGGCCCCGGTGATCGTCCTCTTCTTCTTCGCCCAGAAGGCGTTCGTCGAGGGAGTCACCCTGACCGGCGTGAAAGGCTGACGACGTTGAAACTCGCAGTGGTGGGCGGCGGTTCCACCTACACCCCTGAACTGATCGACGGCTTCGCGCGGCTGCGCGACGCCCTGCCGGTCGAGGAGCTGGTGCTGATCGACCCGGCCACCGAGCGGTTGGATCTGGTCGGCGCCCTGGCCCGCCGGATCTTCGCCCGGCAGGACCACTCCGGCCTGGTCACCACGACCACCGACCTCGACGCGGGTGTCGCCGGGGCCGACGCGGTCCTGCTCCAGCTGCGCGTCGGCGGCCAGGCCGCCCGGCTCCAGGACGAGACCTGGCCCCTGGAGTGCGGCTGCGTGGGACAGGAGACCACCGGCGCGGGCGGGCTCGCCAAGGCCCTGCGCACCGTCCCGGTGGTCCTCGACATCGCCGAACGGGTCCGCCGGGCCAGCCCCGACGCCTGGATCATCGACTTCACCAACCCGGTCGGGATCGTCACCCGGGCCCTGCTGCGGGCCGGGCACAAGGCCGTCGGCCTGTGCAACGTCGCCATCGGCCTCCAGCGGAAGTTCGCCGCCCTGCTGGACCTGGCCCCCGCCGACGTCCACCTGGACCACGTCGGCCTCAACCACCTCACCTGGGAGCTGGGCGTGCGCCGGGGTGGACCGGCCGGCGAGGACCTGCTGCCCGGGCTGCTCGCCGCCCACGGGGAGGCCGTCGCCGCGGACCTGCGGCTGCCGCGGGCCGTGCTGGACCGGCTCGGCGCCGTCCCCTCGTACTACCTGCGCTACTTCTACTCCCACGACGAGGTCGTCCGGGAAATGGGCAGCAAGCCCTCGCGGGCCGCGGAGGTCGCCGCGATGGAGCGAGAACTGCTCGCCCTGTACGCGGACCCGGCGCTCGACGAGAAGCCGGCGCTGCTGGCGAAGCGGGGCGGCGCCTTCTACTCGGAGGCGGCCGTGGACCTGGCGGCCGCGCTGCTGGACGGCGGCGGCACGGACGTGCAGGTGGTCAACACGTACAACAACGGCACGCTGCCCTTCCTGCCCGACGACGCCGTCGTCGAGGTCCAGGCACGCGTCGGCGCCACCGGTGGCCCCGGCCCCGTGCCGCTCCCGGTGCCGCGCCTGGACCCGCTGTTCGCCGGGCTGATCGCGCACGTGACGGCGTACGAGGACCTCGCGCTGGACGCGGCCCTGCGCGGCGGCCGCGAACGGGTGTTCAAGGCGCTGCTGGCACACCCGCTGGTCGGCCAGTACGACCTGGCCGAAGGGCTGACCGACCGGCTCCTGGCGCACAACAAGGAGCACCTGCCGTGGGCGTGACCCTCCCTCCGGTCCTCGCGATCGACGCGGGCAACAGCAAGACGGACATCGCGCTCCTCGGTCCCGACGGGTCGGTGCTGGCCACCGGGCATGCCGGGGGCTTCCAGCCGCCCCGCACCGGGGCGGCCGCGGCCGTGGACGTCCTGGCCGAGGCGCTGGCCTCGGCGGGGGTCCCCGCCGGCGGCGGGTCGGGGCCCGTCGCCGAACACGTGTCGGCCTGCCTCGCCAACGCCGACTTCCCGGTGGAGGAGCGGCGGCTGGCGGACGAGATCGGGCGCCGCGGCTGGGGGCGCACCACCGCCGTGCACAACGACACCTTCGCGCTGCTGCGCGCCGGCCTGCCCCCGGGCGCGCAGCCGCGGGGTGTCGCCGTGGTGTGCGGGGCGGGCATCAACTGCGTCGGGATGACGCCGGACGGGCGGACCGCGCGCTTCCCCGCGGTCGGGCGGATCTCCGGCGACTGGGGCGGCGGAGGCGGACTGGCCGAGGAGGCCCTGTGGTTCGCGGCGCGGGCGGAGGACGGGCGGGGCGCGGCGACCGAGCTGGCCCGGGCGCTGCCCGCCCGCCTGGGCCACGACTCGATGGCCTCCCTGATCGAGGCGATGCACCTGGGCGACGTCCCCGCCGCCCGGCGGCACGAACTGGCGCCGGTGCTGTTCGAGGTGGCCGCCGCCGGGGACCCGGTGGCGCTCTCGCTGGTGCACCGTCAGGCCGACGAGGTCGTGGCCATGGCCGTGGTGGCGCTGGCACGCCTCGGCCTGCTGGACGAGGAGGTGCCGGTGGTGCTGGGCGGCGGGGTGCTGGCGGCCCGGCATCCCGGCCTCGACGACCGGATCGCGGCGGGCCTCGCCCAACGGGCCCCGCGAGCCCGGGTCACGGTGGTCACGGCGCCTCCTGTGCTGGGCGCCGGGCTGCTGGGCCTGGACGCGCTCGGCGCCCCGGCGGAGGCCCACGGAAAACTCCGTGCCCATTTCGGTTGAACCCGCCCCGGAAAGCGCCCGGTCTGGAACCGTTGCGGCGGTAAGGACGTATTGACGGTGAAGGGGTGACGAAAGGCACCCGCGGGGGCGGATCGCCCCGGATCCAGCACCGGGTGCTGTGGTCCACCGGCACTACGGCCATACTGCTGCTGCGCAGGGGGACCCCCCCGGCGCCGGCTGGGGGACGACAGGACCGAGGGGGAGGTCACGGTGGCGATCACTTCACGCGCGCCCGCGCCCGGGGGCGGTGTCTCCGCGCCGCCCGCCGTCGCGCCGGCGTCGCCGCCCGACGGGCCGCCGGGGCGGAGCACCGCCTGGTCCGAGGGAGTGCAGCGGCTGCGTGAGGCGGCCACCACCGAGCCGGGCCGGCTGCGGATCATCGGAGCGGCACTGGCCGCCCTGATCGTGCTGTTCGGCACCGTGAGCGTGTGGGAGATCTCCGCCCGGGCCACCGCCGCCGACGACGTGGTGGGGCGCAGCCAGCCGCTGAGCGCGGACGCGGCCAGCATCTACCGCTCCCTCGCCGACGCCGACACCACCTCCTCCAGCGGATTCCTCCTCGGCGCGCAGGAGCCGCGCGAGGTCCGCCAGCGCTACGAGAAGGACATCGCCAACGCCTCACGCCTGCTGGTGAGTGCCGCAGCCAACACCGGCGGCAGCAAGGAGTCCCGCGAGCAGATCACCCTGCTGAGTGAACAGCTGCCGCGGTACACCGGCCTGATCGAGCAGGCCCGGGCCACCAACCGGCAGGGCCTGCCGCTGGGCGGCGCGTACCTCCGCTACGCCAACGAACAGATGACCACACAGCTGCTGCCCGCCGCCCAGCGGCTGTACGAGGCGGAGACCCGTCGGCTGCACACCGACGACGACGACGCCCGGTCCTGGCCGCTGGGTTCGCTGGGCCTCGGCCTGCTCGCCGTGGCCGCCCTGGTGTGGGCGCAGCGGCGCAACTACCGCCACACGAACCGGGTCTTCAACCACGGGCTGGTGGCCGCCACCGCCGCCTCCGTGGTGGTGCTGCTCTGGCTGTCCGTCGGCCACACGGTGGCGCGTTCGTCACTGAGTGAAGCCCGCACGGACGGGCAGGAGTCGATGAAGGTGCTCAACGACGCGCGGATCGCCTCCCTCCAGGCCCGGGCGAGTGAGAACCTGACACTGATCGCGCGGGGCGCCGTACTGGCCGAGGACAAGAAGTCCGACAAGTACGACGTGGACTTCACGAACAACATGAAGCAGCTGGACGCGGGGCTCGCGACCGCGCTGCGGCTGGCGGACGACGACGACGGCCGGACGCCGGTGAGCCGGGCCGTGGACGGCGTCGAGCAGTGGAAGCAGCGGCACACGGCGGCCCGGGAGGCGGACTTGAAGGGCGACTACGAAGCCGCACTGCCCCAGGTCGTCGGGGACGCGCAGCACAAGGAGAGCAGCGGCGCCGCCTTCGACACGGTGGACGCCTCCCTGGAACAGGCCGTCGCCCACGAGCAGCGGGAGTTCACCCGCGCCGCCCAGGACGGGCTCGGCGCGCTGACCGGCCTGGTGACGGGCGCGGCGGTACTGGTGGTCATCGGCGCGACAGCGGCCCTGCTCGGTATCGGGCGCAGGCTTTCGGAGTACAGGTGAGAGCGATGCGGATACGGGCGGGGCGGACGGCCGAGAGCCATGGGGAGTACGCGGAGCACGAGGTCCGCAGCCGTGCCCCGGGCCCGGTGTCCGGGGTCCGGCGGGCCGCGCGCCGGCTGCGCGGCTGGGGCGGCGTGAGCGCGATGGCGGTCGCCTGCGCCGTGACGGCCGCGGTGGTGTTGCTGCCGCTGGCCCACGCGACTCCGGACGCCACCCCCGCGGTCCCTGCCCACGGACCCGCCCCGGCGGCCCCGGCGGCGCCCTGGGTCCTCTCGGACACCTGCCAGGACCCCGAGGCGAGCTTGCGCCCGTCCGACGTGGACGGTGCGGCCATCGCGCGGATCAAGGCGGCGGGCAAGCTCGTCGCGGGCGTGGACCAGAACAGCTTCCGCTGGGGGTACCGCAACCAGACCGCTGAGGGCGGCCGCCTCGACGGCTTCGACATCGACCTGGTCAAGGCGATCGCCAAGGACATCCTCGGTGACGAGAACGCGGTGATCTACCGGGCGATCCCGACGAGCCAGCGCATCCCCGCCCTCCAGGAGGGCCGCGTCGACATCGTCGTGCGGACCATGACCATCAACTGCAAGCGGCTGGAGGACGTCGCCTTCTCGACGGCCTACTTCGAGGCCGGGCAGCAGGTGCTGGCACCGAAGGGCTCGCCGATCACCGGGTACGACGCCTCGCTGAAGGACAAGCGGATCTGCGTCGCGGCCGGTTCCACGGCCGAGAGCGCGCTCAAGGCCCAGTCCTACGGCGCGGCGCCGGTCACCGTGGCCAACCAGCTCGACTGCCTCGTCCGGCTCCAGCTGGCCGAGGTCGACGGCATCATCACGGACAACGCCCTCGCCGCCGGCCAGGCGGCGCAGGACCCCTCGGTGCGGCTGGTGGGCTCGCCCTTCACCCGCGAGTTCTACGGGGTCGCCATGAACAAGGACGCCCCCGACCTGGTCCGCCGGGTCAACAAGGTGCTGGAGAGCTACCGCGCGGGCGGCAATGACAGCCCGTGGATGAAGGCGTACCTCAAGCACCTCCAGCCCGTGCTCCCCGGCGTGGCCGGGCCGCCCGCGCCCAAGTACCGGGAGGGCTGAGGCCGGTGGCGATTTCGGGCACGGGACCGGGCACGAGGTCGGAGGCGGAGGGCGACACGGAAGCGAACACGGAGGCGGCGGCGGAAGCGGAGGCACAGTCGGTGGAGGTGGGGTCTGCAGTGATGGACCGGGACGGCGTCGACCGCGCCCTGACCAGGCTGGGCGCCGAGCACGAGGCCGTCGAGACCTCGCTGCTCGCCCTCCAGGACCACGCCGGGCGCCGGCTGCTGGAGGGCGCCGAGCTGGCCGGGCTCACCAAGGAGCGGTGGGCGGCCGCCGACGCGGACATCACCCTGCTGTGGACGTACTTCGACGCCTACAGCGGGGCGCTGACCGCCGCCCGGGAGGTCCGTGAGCGGCGCCGCTGGCCCAACCGCGACGACCTGGTCGAGCTGACCGAGCGGCTGCGCGGGCCCGGCGTCCTGATCGCCGGGTCCGCCACCGGGGGCGCCGCGCTGGCGGAGCGGCTCTCCCTCGCCGAACTCGTGACCCGGATGAACGACCTCTACGCGCGTTCTCTGGACGTGGTGGTCGCGGCCGACGCCGTCTGGTCGGCGCTGCCCGCCCGGATCGACCTGCTCTCCGCCGAGCTGCACCGCACCCGGTCGCTGGCCCACTCGGTGGGCGTGCGGCCGGGTGAACACCCCGCGGGCGACGACCTGGAGCGCATCACCGCCGAACTCACCGACCTGCGCGCCCAGGTGATCGCGGATCCGCTGGCCTTCTGGCGGTCCGCCGCCGGCAGTTCCGCTCCCGGCGGCGGCCGTCCGGACACCGGGCGCTACGACCGGGCCGCGCTCGCGCTGGAGGACGTACGCCGCGAGGTCGAGGCGGTGCTGACCGTACGGCAGGACGCCGAGCAGCGGCTGATCAGCCTGCGCGACGTGCTCTCGCGGGCCGACCGGACCCTGGCGGAGGCGCGGACGGCGCGCGGCGAGGTGCTGGCGAAGATCGCCGCCTCCGAGGTGCCCGTGGTCAGCGGCCCGCCGACGGTGCTCCAGGAGCAGCTCGCGGCGGCGGCCGACCACCGGCGCCACGCGCGCTGGCACCGGCTCTCCCCGCTGCTGGAATCCCTGGAGGAGCGGGCCGAGGAGGAACTGCGCAGGGCCCGTGAATCGTTGACCGCGGTGACGGCTCCACTGGCCGTGCGGGCCGAGCTGCGCGGGCGGCTGGACGCCTACAGGGCGAAGGTGGCCCGCCACGGGCTGGCGGAGGACCCCCTGCTGATCGAGAGGTACGACACGGCGCGGCGGATGCTGTGGAGCGCGCCGTGCGACCTTCGGGCCGCCGAACAGGCCGTCCTGCGCTACCAGCAGGCGGCGGCGGAGTCGCTGGTGCCGCAGCACCGGCCCGGGCCACCGCACGGAGCAGAGCGGCCCGACGGGCCGGGGACGGAGGACGCATGAGCCGGAACGGAGCAGTGTGCGTCCGCCCCGGCTGCCCGGGGACGTACGAGGACATGGGCGGCGGCGAGCTGTACTGCGACACCTGCGGCCTGGCCCCGGTCGGCTCGGTCGCGGCGGGCGCGGAGAAGCTGGTGTCGCCGCCGACGGGCATGACGAGCGCGGCCCGCGGTTCCCTGGGCTCCGCACGGTCCCATGGCTCCCACGGGTCACAGGGCTCCCAGGGGTCCCACGGTTCGACGCGTTCCTCGGCCTCGGCCCGGTCCTCCCGGTCCTCCCGGTCCTCCTCCTCCCGCCGCTCGGTGTCGGGTCGGCTGTCGCGGTCCCTGACGGGCGGGGCGTCCACCCGCTCGGTCTCGGTGCGCAGTTCGGGCTCGGCCCCCTCCTCCTCGGGGCGCAGCCGGCTGGGCGCCGGCCTGGTCAGCGTTCCGGAGGTACCGCGCCCGGATCCCTCGACGGCGGTACTGGAGAACCCGGAAGTGCCCGAGCGCAAGCGGTTCTGCTCGCGTTCGGACTGCGGCGCCCCGGTGGGCCGGGCCCGCGGGGACCGGCCGGGCCGGACGGAGGGCTTCTGCACCAAGTGCGGGCACCCGTACTCCTTCGTGCCCAAGCTCCGCGCCGGTGAAGTGGTGCGCGGCCAGTACGAGGTGGCGGGCTGCCTCGCGCACGGCGGCCTCGGCTGGGTGTACCTGGCGGTGGACCGGGCGGTCGCGGACCGGTGGGTGGTCCTCAAGGGCCTCCTCGACACCGGCGACCAGGACGCGATGGAGGCCGCGATCTCGGAACGGCGCTTCCTGGCGGAGATCGAGCACTCCAACATCGTGCGGATCTACAACTTCGTGGAGCACCTGGACCAGCGGACCGGTTCGCTGGACGGGTACATCGTCATGGAGTACGTCGGCGGCAAGTCGCTGAAGGAGATCGCGAACGAGCGGCGCCGGCCGGACGGGCGGCGCGACCCGCTGCCGGTGGAACAGGCCTGCGCCTACGGCATCGAAGCGCTGGAGGCGCTGGGCCACCTGCACAGCCGGAACCTGCTGTACTGCGACTTCAAGGTCGACAACGCGATCCAGCAGCAGGACCAGCTCAAGCTCATCGACATGGGCGCGGTGCGGCGGATGGACGACGAGGAGTCGGCCATCTACGGCACCGTGGGCTACCAGGCCCCGGAAGTCGCGGAGCTCGGGCCGTCGGTCGCCTCCGACCTGTACACGGTGGCGCGCACGCTGGCCGTCCTGACCTTCGACTTCCAGGGCTACACCAATGTGTTCGTGGATTCGCTGCCGGACCCGGAGCACATCGAGGTGTTCCGGCGGTACGAGTCCTTCTACCGGCTGCTCGTCCGGGCGACCGACCCGGACCCGGGGCGGCGGTTCGCCTCCGCGCAGGAGATGGCCGACCAGCTGACCGGTGTGCTGCGGGAGGTGGTCGCGCTGCAGACGGGCATGCCGCGGCCGCAGCTGTCCACCCTCTTCGGTCCGGAGCTGCGGGTGCCGGACACCCGGCTGTTCGCCCGCACGGACACGGCGGACACGGTCGTCTCCCGCCTGGGCGACCGCGCGGTCGCCCCCCGCCGGGGCGGCGGCGGTCTGCGGAGCCGCTGGGGCCGCGCCCTGCCGACGGCTTCGGCGCCGGGCAGAACCGGTGTTCCGGCCACGGCCGCCGGCACGTCGGGCCCGCAGGGCTTCACCCGGCCCCGCGGCAGCACCCCGCCGGGCGCCACGCCCGTGCCGGGCGCGGCCTCCTCCGCGGTATCTGCCGCCGCGTACCCGCCCGCCTTCGGCCCAGGCACCCCGCCCGGTGGCGTGAGCCTGCCCGCGGCGGCCCCCGGCGCGCCGGGCCCCTGGCACCCAGCGCCCGGCGGCGCGGCCGCTGCGGCGGTGACCGCCGCGCCCGGCGCGGGAGACCCGCCCTCCTTCGGCGGAGGCAGCCTGCCCGGCGCAGCCTCGGGCAGGGCCGGGCTCGGGACCACCGCCACGCATGTGGCCGGGGCGGCCGTGCCCCGGGCACGGCGGGCTCCCGCGACCTCGGCGGGCCCCGCGCCCGCCGCCGTGACCCCGCCGCCCGCCGGGGCGGTGCGCCCTGTCACCACGCTGGATGCCCGCGACAGCGCGCTGGCGCTGCCCGTGCCGCTGGTGGACGCCGCCGACCCCAACGCCGGTTTCCTGACCGGTCTGCTGGCCTCCGCGCCCGGCGATCTGCTGGGCGCGCTGGCCTCGGCGCCCGCCGACTCGGCCGAGCTGCGGCTGCGGGAGCTGCGCGCCCGGCTGGAACTCGGCGAACTGTCCGCGGCCGGGGCCGCGCTGGCCGAACTCGAGGCCCGTCACCCGGACGACTGGCGGGTCGTCTGGGCCCGCGGCATCGCCTCGCTGGCCACCGGTGACGACGAGACGGCGGCCCTGTCCTTCGACGCGATCTACGACGCCTTCCCGGGCGAGCCGGCGCCGAAGCTGGCCCTCGGGCTGTGCGCCGAGGTGCTGGGCCAGCTGGACAACGCCGCCGAGTACTACCGCCTGGTCTGGATCACCGACCCGGGATTCGTCAGCGCGGCCTTCGGGCTCGCCCGGGTCCAACTGACCGCCGGCGACCGGGACGGAGCCGTGCGCACCCTGGAGTCCGTGCCGGAGGCGTCCATCCACTACACCGCCGCGCGGGTGGCGGCCGTACGCGCACGTCTGCGCGACCGCTCACCGGACGAGCCGCTGCTGGCCGATCTCGCGGCCGCCGCCGACCAGGTGGAGGCCCTGCGGCGGTTCGGGCTGGACCCGGAACGGCAGGAGTTGCTGGCGACGGAGGTTCTGGGCTCGGCCCTGGACTGGGTACTGTCGGGTGGCCGGGGTGCCGACCCCGGTCGGACCTCGCTGCTCGGCAGTCAACTGGACGAGCGGGGCCTGCGCTTCGGACTGGAGCGCTCGTACCGCGTACTCGCCCGGCTGGCACGGCGCGGCGAGGAGAGGATCGAACTGGTGGAACGGGCCAACCGTTTCCGTCCCCGGACGTGGGTGTGATTGATGTCGATGCATCGGCTGTCGGGCTGCCCCAGCTGCGCGGAACCCCTCGAAGAGGGTGACCGTTTCTGCGGTCTCTGCGGCTATGCCCTGACCCCTTCTCCCGCGGCGGCGTCCACGGACCACCCGACCGTCCCCATCCCACCGGCGCCTCCCGCGCCGGCCGCGCCCGCGCCTCAGGCCGCCGTCACCGCGCGGGCCCAGGCCGCCCCCGCGGGCGGCTACGGGATCCCGGCCCGGGCCGGCTCGCAGGGCTCCGCCGGCGCGGGCGAACCCGCCCCCGGCTGGGGGAGCGTGGCCGCGGCCGCGCCGACGCTGGTGGGGGACCCGGCCGACTGGGCCGCCCCGGCACAGCATCAGCCGGAACCGGAACCGGATCCTCGCCCGAGCCCGGCCGGAGCCTCGTACGCGGGCGCGGGCGGGGAGAATCTGTACGGCACCGGAACGGCTCCCGAGGGAACCTCCTCCCGGGGCGCGGCCGATCCCGCCCGCCGGCGCGCCCAGGACCCGACGGACGGCCCGGAAACCCGCCACGACCGCCCCGGCGGGGACCCCGGCACATCGCCCGAGGGGGCGCCCCGGGCCGCGGACAACCCGTACGGGAACCCGTACGACAGCGCCTCCCCTTCCGGTGCCGCGCCGGGCGGCAAGACCTGCGTGGCCTGCCGGGCCGGGCACGTCGACACCGACGGGTACTGCGAGCACTGCGGGCACGCGCAGCCCCGGGAGCGCGACCACGTCGAGGAGGAGCTGGGCAGCGTCGCCGCCGTCAGCGACCGGGGGCTGCGCCACCACCGCAACGAGGACTCGTTCGCCGTGTCGGCCACCGCCCTGCCCGACGGTTCGGCCGCCACCGTGGCCATCGTGTGCGACGGGGTCTCCTCCGCGAGCCGCCCCGACGAGGCGTCGGCCGCCGCGGCGGCCGCCGCGAACGAGGCCCTGCTGGAGGCCCTCCCCCGCGGCGCACACCCCCAGGAGGCCATGCACGAGGCGATCCTGGCCGCCGCCGCGGCGGTCGACGCCCTGGCCCCGGAGGTCCCCGGCGCTCAGAACGCGCCCGCCTGCACCCTGGTCGGCGCCGTCGTCAGCGGCGGTCTGCTGACCATCGGCTGGGTGGGAGACAGCCGCGCCTACTGGGTGCCCGACGACCGAGCCGCGCTGCCCCGCCGCCTCACCGAGGACGACTCGTGGGCCGCCCAGATGGTCGCCGCCGGCCTGATGGGCGAGGCGGAGGCCTACGCGGACGTCCGCGCGCACGCCATCACCGGCTGGCTGGGCGCCGACGCGTACGACCTCGAACCGCACACCGCGATCTTCAAGCCGGACCACCCCGGCGTGGTCGTGGTCTGCACGGACGGACTGTGGAACTACGCGGAGTCCGCGCGGGAGATGGCCCAGGTGCTGCCCGCCGACGCGGCGGTCCGCCCGTTGCACAGCGCACAGGTGCTCGTGGGGCACGCCCTCGACGGCGGCGGCCACGACAACATCACCGTGGCTGTCGTGCCGTTCGCCACGCAGCCCGAACGGGATCGGGGAGCGGCCCCGGAGCCCGGCGCGGCAGCACCGCCGGAACCGGAAGTGGAAGCGCGCCCGCAGGTCTGACCCGCCTGCCCGAGCCCTCTAGGAGTCCAGCCGATGGCGAATTTCGCCAAGCCGAGCGCACCGCGCTTCAGCGTGGACGTGTACCAGAACGAGTTCCTTCCCGAAGGCGGGCGGGACGTCCACGCCATCGTCACCGTCACCGCCACCGGCGGTGGCAGCGTCACGCGCGGGAAGCCCGCCGACGGCACGGCCGCCGTGGTGATCATGGTCGACTGCTCCGGTTCCATGGAGTACCCGGCGGAGAAGATGCGCGGCGCCCGTGAGGCCACCGCGGCGGCCGTCGACACCCTGCGCGACGGCACCGCCTTCGCGGTGATCGCCGGCACGCACGTGGCGAAGGAGGTCTATCCCGGCCAGGGCCGCCTCGCCGTCGCCGATCCCGTCACCCGGGCGCAGGCCAAGGAGGCGCTGCGCGGCCTCAGCGCCGGCGGGGGCACCGCCATCGGCACCTGGCTGCGCCTGGCCGACGGCCTGCTGCGCGGCTCCACGGCCGCCATCCGCCACGGCATCCTGCTCACCGACGGACGCAACGAGCACGAGGAGCCGGCCGTCCTGCGCGCCACCCTCGACGCCTGCGCGGGCCGGTTCACCTGCGACGCCCGGGGTGTGGGCACCGACTGGGAGGTGAAGGAGGTCACCGGCATCGCGAGCGCCCTCCTCGGCTCTGCCGACATCGTGGCCGACCCGGCGCACCTCACCGAGGACTTCACGCGCATGATGGAGAACGTCATGGGCAAGGAGGTCGCGGACGTCTCACTGCGCCTGTGGACCCCGGTCGGCGTGGAGATCCAGTACGTCAAGCAGGTCGCGCCGACCGTCCAGGACCTGACCGACCGCCGCACCGACACGGGCCCGCGCGCGGGCGACTACCCGACCGGGTCGTGGGGCGACGAGTCCCGCGAGTACCACGTGTGCGTACGCGTCCCCGGTGCGGCCGTCGGCCAGGAGATGCTCGCCTGCCGTGCCACCATGGTGCGGCCCGCGGCGGGCGGCGAGCCCGAGGCCGTCCTGGCCCAGGGCCTGGTGCGCGCGGTGTGGACGAACGACGTGGCCGCGTCCACCGCCATCAACCCGCAGGTCGCCCACTACACCGGGCAGGCGGAGCTGGCGAAGGCTATCCAGCAGGGCCTCGAGGCCCGCAAAATGGGCGATGTCGATGGTGCTACGGCCAAACTCGGACGGGCCGTACAACTGGCGAGCGTCTCCGGGAACGCCGACACAGCACGACTCCTGTCGAAGGTGGTGGATGTGGTGGACGCGGTGGCAGGTACTGTGCGGCTGAAAGCGAAGGTTGCCGACGCCGACGAGATGACTCTCGAAACGCGTTCGACGCAGACCGTCCGAGTGAAGAAGTCCTGAGAGCCTCCCGCGATGACGCAGGGAGAAGAAGGGGGAAGAGCCGCCATGCCGACCTGCCCGAACGGGCACCAGTCCGCCTCCGACGACTGGTGCGAGGTCTGCGGCCACCGCATGGGTACCCCGGAGGGGCCCCCCGCGGTGCCTTCCTACGGCTACGGCTTCCCCCCGACCGCCGGTGAACCGACGGCCCAGGCAGAACTGTGCCCGCAGTGCCGGACCCCGCGCGAGGCCATGGCCCCGTTCTGCGAGGAGTGCCGGTACAACTTCCTGACCCGCTCGGCGACCTCGTACACGCCGTCGGCCGCGGACCCGGCTCCGCCGGGGCCCGGCGCGGGCGCCCCCGCCGGGCCCCGTCCCGGCAGCACACCCCCGCCGCCCGTGCCCGCGCCGGGGACCTACGCGCAGGACCACTTCGAGTACCAGGGCTCGCGGCCGTCCCGGGTCAACCGCCCGGCCGAGCCGCTGCAGCGCGAGGACGACTGGCTGCTGTCGCCGCCCTCGCACGAGCCGCCGCAGGCCTACCAGCAGACCCCGCAGCCCCAGTACCAGCAGCAGCCCCCGCCGCAGCACCAGCAGGAGTACCAGCAGGAGTACCGGCAGCAGCCCCAGACGCCGTCGTACCAGCCCCTCCCGCCCCAGGGCGGTTCCTGGTCCGCGACGATCGGCCCCGACCGCTCGTACTTCATGGCGATGATGCAGCGCAGCGGACCGGAGGCGACCGGGCTCAACCTCCCCGCGTACTCCCCGGAGCAGCACCTCCCGCTGTCCGGCGGCCAGATCACCATCGGCCGCCGCCGCGCCTCCACGGGCGAGTCCCCCGACATCGACCTGTCGGTTCCCCCGGAGGACCCGGGTGTCTCCCACCAGCACGCGGTGCTGGTGCAGCAGCCCGACATGAGCTGGGCCGTGGTGGACCAGAACTCCACCAACGGCACCACCATCAACGGCGGAGAGGACCCGATCCAGCCCTACGTCCCGGTCCCGCTGGCCGACGGCGACCGCGTCCACGTGGGCGCCTGGACCACCATCACCATCCGCCGCGGCTGATCACGCCTCTCCCAGGGGCCATACGTAGGGCCCCTGGGGGTCGTCCAGCCATGACCACTGGCCTTCCGGGCCGACCGAGACCCCGAAGCGTTCGCGGGCCGGGCGGCCTTCGCTGCGCCACAGGTCCAGGGCCTCGCGGGGGGTGAGCACCCCGGCGGTCAGCACCAGCATGAACTGGAACCGCTCGTTCTCCACCAGGTCGTACGGGAGCCCGCGCACCATCGCCATCCGGTCGGGCGGCGGTACGGCCGTGGCCCCGCGCAGGGGGACGAAGTAGGCCGCGGTGTGCAGGAAGCGGCCCTCCGCGACATCGGCGTCCCGGACCGTGAGCGCGATCAGCCCGGTCGACAGCGGGGCCAGGATGCGCGCCCCCGGCCGGCACTGGCCGAGCCAGGCGTGCGGGACCAGCGGGAGGGTGCAGGTCACCAGGATCCGGTCGAAGGGGGCCCGGGCGGGGCAGCCCCGGGCGCCGTCGCCGGTGGCCACGGTCGGGTGGTACCCGAGGTGGGCCAGGTGGGCTCGCGCGGACTCGGTGATCTCCTCGTCCAGGTCCACCGTGGTGACGTGCTCGTCGCCGAGGCGGTGGCAGAGCAGTGCCGCGTTGTAGCCGGTGCCCGCGCCGATCTCCAGGACGTCGTCGCCGTCGCGGACGTCGAGGGCGGCCAGCATCTTCGCCATGAGGGAGGGCTGGCTGCTGGAGGAGACCAGCCGGCCGTCGCGCAGCCGGGTCGCCAGCGGAGCGTCGACGTACACGCCGCGCAGCCAGCGGGCACGGATCTGGGGGTCGGGGTCCTCGGCCCAGAGCCGTTCCTGGCCGGCGCCGCGCTCGGTCCAGAAGTAGGGGACGAAGACGTGCCGGGGCACGGCCGAGAAGGCCGCCCGCCAGCGCGGGTCGTCCAGTACCCCCGCCGCGGTCAGCTCCCGCACCTGGGCGGCGTGCGCGGTCTCCCGCAGATCCCGCGTCCCGGTGCGTGCCGTGTGTGCGCCCATGCCTCCACTGTCCTGCGCCCGGCCCCCACGTGCGAGCGCGAAGGCGCCCCCGGGCGGTACCGGACGTCTGAGACGATGGTCGGGTGAATGAGATTCCGCGGGGCGGCCTTCAGGAGCAGACCTTCTACGAGCAGGTGGGCGGCGAGGACACCTTCCGTCGCCTCGTGCGGCGCTTCTACCAAGGGGTCGCGGAGGACCCGCTGCTGCGCCCGATGTACCCGGAGGAGGATCTCGGTCCGGCCGAGGAGCGGTTCGCGCTGTTCCTGATGCAGTACTGGGGCGGTCCGACCACCTACAGCCAGCACCGCGGCCACCCGCGCCTGCGGATGCGGCACGCACCGTTCCAGGTGGACTCGGCGGCCCACGACGCCTGGCTGAAGCACATGCGGGTGGCGCTGGACGAGCTGGACCTGGCGCCGGAGCACGAGGCGCAGCTGTGGAAGTACCTCACGTACGCCGCCGCGTCGATGATCAACACGGCGGGTTAGGGAGTCACGCCGGGGGCCGGTCCCCGGGCGGGGGGGCCGGGGGTCGGACCGGGCCGGACCCGGTCTCAGACCGGGCGGACCTGGAAGGCGCCGAGGCCGCCGGTGGCGCCGGGGCGGCGGGTGGCGACGGAGCCGTACGGGGTGCGCAGCCGCAGCCAGCTCCCGGAGGCGAGCAGCGCCACGGGGTCGGGGGCGGCCGCGGGCGTGGGCGCGGGGACGGCGGCCCGTACCGGCCGCAGGAAGCCCAGGGACTGCGCGGCGTGGGCGACGCGCAGCGGGAGCTCGGTGTCGCCCAGGGTGCGGGACCAGATCTCGCGGCCGATGCGGTCACGCTCGGACCGGGTCCGGTGCTGCGCGGGCAGGGCCTCGTCGCGGGCTCGGAATTCGGCGACGGAGGCCGCCACGGCCTGCGCGATCGCCTCGGGTCCGGGCAGCCCCGGCACCTGCCGCCAGCCGCCGCGGGGCGGGAGCACCCCGGTCCAGGGCGGTCCGGTGACCGGCCCGGGCACGGTGGCCTCGGCCGTGGCCTCGTCGACGGATTCCAGGAGCTCTCCGGCGGACACGGTCACGTCCAGCGGCGTCGCCACGGGGACGGCGAGCCGCACGGTGCGGATGGCCAGGACCTCGAAGGAGGGCGGCCGCCCGAACACGCCGAGCGCGCCGCCGAGCGCCTGGAGGCGGACGGCGGCGGCCCGGTCGTAGTGCACCAGCCGGCCCAGGAAGGCGGCGAGGTCCGCCGCCTCCCCGGAGTCGGCGAAGCGCAGCTGCTCGCTCATGCCGCGATGGCCTCGGAACGCGGCTCGTCGAGGTACTCCTCCAGGAAGTGCCTCTCCTCGGCCGTGATGCGGCGCGGCCGTCCAGCGGCGAGGTTGTACGGCACGACCACGGTCTCCGCGCGCACGTAGACCGTTTCGGGCCTGTCCTCGGTCGCCTCGTCCTTGACCTCGTAGCGGATGGTCAGGGAAGCGGCGCCGATCCGGGTCACCCAGGACTCGATGAGGACGGGCTCGTGACGGTGCACGAGGGGCAGCTTGTAGTCGATCTCGTGGCGGGCCACGACGGATCCGCCCGTGAAGGACTCGCTGCCCTCGCCCGGCGCGAGGCGGAACATGAAGTCGATCCGCGCCTCCTCCAGGTAGCGGAGGAAGACGACGTTGTTGACGTGCCCGAAGGCATCCATGTCCGCCCAGCGCAGGGGGCAGCGGTAGTGGTGTCTGGCCATGGCCGTGACCTCAGCTCTCCCCTCAGCCTCGGGTGAGCTTCTTGTAGGTGGCGCGGTGCGGACGGGTCGCGTCCGGGCCGAGCCGCTCGATCTTGTTCTTCTCGTAGGACTCGAAGTTGCCCTCGAACCAGAACCACTTGGAGTCGCCCTCGTAGGCCAGGATGTGCGTGGCCACTCGGTCCAGGAACCAGCGGTCGTGGGAGACGACCACGGCCGCACCGGGGAACTCCAGCAGCGCGTTCTCCAGCGAGCCCAGGGTCTCGACGTCGAGGTCGTTGGTGGGCTCGTCGAGGAGCAGCAGGTTGCCGCCCTGCTTGAGGGTCAGCGCGAGGTTCAGGCGGTTGCGCTCACCGCCCGAGAGCACACCGGCCGGCTTCTGCTGGTCCGGGCCCTTGAAGCCGAAGGCGCTGACGTACGCGCGGGACGGCA
The DNA here is from genome assembly GCF_055587885.1 of Streptomyces sp. NPDC046349. NCBI lineage: Bacteria > Bacillati > Actinomycetota > Actinomycetes > Kitasatosporales > Streptomycetaceae > Streptomyces > Streptomyces sp. NPDC046349. The sequence continues at coordinate 278,521 of NZ_JBVJFK010000002.1, read as the reverse complement.
TCTCGACCTGGCCGACGTTGATGTAGTCCAGCTCGTCCGACACGACCGCCCAGAGGGTCTTCTTGGGGTCGATGTTGGCGCGGCCCTGGTCCACGTACGAGATCTTGACGGTCTCGCCGACCTTGATCTCGCCGGAGTCCGGCTTCTCCAGGCCCTGGATCATCTTGAAGAGCGTGGTCTTGCCGGCGCCGTTCGGGCCGATGATGCCGACGATGCCGTTGCGCGGCAGGGTGAAGGACAGGTCGTCGATGAGGACCTTGTCACCGAACGCCTTGGAGAGGTTGTTGACCTCGACCACGATCGAGCCCAGGCGCGGGCCCGGCGGGATCTGGATCTCCTCGAAGTCCAGCTTGCGCATCTTGTCGGCCTCGGCCGCCATCTCCTCGTAGCGGGCGAGGCGGGCCTTGGACTTGGCCTGGCGGCCCTTGGCGTTGGAGCGGACCCACTCCAGCTCTTCCTTGAGGCGCTTGGCGCGCTTCTCGTCCTTCTTGCCCTCGACCTTGAGGCGCTCGGCCTTCTTCTCCAGGTAGGTGGAGTAGTTGCCCTCGTAGGGGTGGGCGCGGCCGCGGTCGAGCTCGAGGATCCACTCGGCGACGTTGTCCAGGAAGTAGCGGTCGTGGGTGACGGCCACGACGGCACCCTTGTACTGGGCCAGGTGCTGCTCCAGCCAGTTCACCGACTCGGCGTCGAGGTGGTTGGTGGGCTCGTCGAGGAGCAGCAGGTCGGGGGCCTCGAGCAGCAGCTTGCAGAGGGCCACGCGGCGCTTCTCGCCACCGGAGAGGTTGGTGACGGGCCAGTCGCCGGGCGGGCAGCCCAGGGCGTCCATGGCCTGCTCCAGCTGGGCGTCGAGGTCCCACGCGTTGGCGTGGTCCAGGTCGTCCTGGAGCTTGCCCATCTCCTCCATCAGCTCGTCGGTGTAGTTCGTCGCCATTTCCTCGGCGATCGCGTTGAACCGGTTGAGCTTCTGCTTGATCGGGCCGACGCCGTCCTCGACGTTCTCCAGGACGGTCTTGGACTCGTCGAGCTTCGGCTCCTGCATGAGGATGCCGACGGAGTAGCCGGGCGAGAGGAAGGCGTCGCCGTTGGACGGCTGCTCGATCCCCGCCATGATCTTCAGAACGGTGGACTTACCGGCACCGTTCGGGCCGACCACACCGATCTTCGCGCCGGGCAGGAAGTTCAGGAAGACGTCGTCAAGGATCACCTTGTCGCCGTGTGCCTTGCGCGTCTTGCGCATGGTGTAGATGAACTCAGCCAAGAGAAACCGTCCGGCAGATCGATGGTGGGCAGATACACCCCATCTTGCCGTACGTCCATACCCGCGGGCGAATGGGTAGGTCAGAGCCCTCGAGCCGGGGATGTGCCCGCAGGCGGGTCCGGTCAGGCCGCTTCCCGGCGCGGGGGCGCCTTCCGTGCCTTCACCCCGACGGCGACGAGCGCCAGCCCGACGGCGACGATGCCCAGGTGGGCGGCGGACGGAAGGTCGACGACCTTGTGCAGCCACCCCCACTCCGTACCGAAGAAGGTTCGGGAGGCGAAGCCGAGGAGCCCCTGGACTCCTACGACGTAGCCGATGCTCTCGACGGTGTATCCGATGGTTGTCCGCACGGGTCAACCCTCTCGCGGCCGCGCCGCGGGGTCGTCCTCCACAGGGCCGAGGTGGCAGTAGGCCGAAGGATGCAGTCGCCGAAGGATGCTGGGGGCCGGAGGATGCTGGGGGCCGGAGGATGCAGTGGCCGCGTCCTGACGATCCGGCCGGGTTCGTGCCGCTTCCGGACGGCCTTGTCCGGGCCCCCGGCCCGCCCCGGTTCCGCGGGGCGGGCGTCAGAGGGGGCGGTAGACCGTGAGGGCCCCGGGGAGGGTGTCGAGGACCAGTTCGCCCGGCGCCTTGGCGTATTCGCCGTCGTAGGCGAGCGGGGTGCCCTTCGGAACGGACCCGATGCGCAGGCTGCGCAGGTGGGTGGCGGCGTGGACCGGGGACCGGCTCAGCGGGCCGGCGAAGGCGGCGGCCAGCAGGCGGGGGCCGGGCCGTCCGCCGCCGTAGACGACCCGCAGGTCGAGCAGACCCTCGCCGACGCTGTCGCGGCGGCCCGGGGTGGGGCCGGTGCCGTGGTAGGTGCCGTTGCCTGCGAAGAGAAGCCAGACACTGCGTGGCCGTCCGGCCAGTCGCAGCCGTACGGGCCGCTCGGCGCGCAGGACCTTCCAGGCGGCCAGCAGCGCGGCCGGGCCGCCGCCGATGCGCGGGCCCCAGCGCAGCCGGTGGCGCAGCAGTTCCGGGTAGGCGCCGATGCTGAAGTTGTTCAGGAAGTAGCCGGGCTCGCCGTCTGGGCCGGGTCCCGGGGAGAAGCGGCCCACGCCGATGTGGACGGCCTCTCCGTGTTCCAGGGCCTCGCAGGTGCTCTCGGGTCCGATGAGGCCGAGGTCGAGCGCGAAGTGGTTGAGGGTGCCGCCGGGGAACACGGCCAGGGGTACCCCGGCCCGCAGGGCGGCGGTGGCGGCCGCGTTGATGGTGCCGTCGCCGCCGCACACCCCGAGTACGGTGGCGTGCGCGGCCGCCTCAGCGAGTGCGGGAAGCAGGTCCCCGCCCGTGCACTCGACCACCTCGGCCTTGGGCAGCCGGGCGCGCAGTACGTCTTGCACGGCCGCCGCCGTCCCGGACCCGGTGTTGACGACCACCGTCAGCCCGGCCCCGTCGGGCAGCGCCGGGACCCCGATCGCCTTCGGTTCGTCGCCCGGCACGGCCCGGGCCTCCTGCACGTCCCGCGCGAGCCGGCGTACGACGAGGGCGGCGGCGACGCCCAGCGCCGCGCCCGCGACCACGTCGGAGGGGTAGTGCACTCCGGTGTAGACGCGGGAGAACGCCACCGACGCGGCGACCGGGGCGAGCGCGGCGCCGAGGGCGGGGGCCTCGAGCGCCAGCCCGGCGGTGAAGGCGAAGGCGGACGCCGAGTGCCCGGACGGGAAGGAGGTGGTCTGCGGCTGCACGGCCAGCTGCCGCACCACGGGCACTCCCTCCAGCAGCGGCCGGGGGCGGCGTACGGACCATTTGCCGACGGTGTTGATGGTGGAGGAGGCCAGCGCCAGTGAGGCCGCCCCGCGCAGGGCGGCCTTGCGCGCCCGGGCCGATCCGAAGACGGCGATGGCAGCGGCGGCCCCGCCCCACAGCACCCCGTGGTTCGCGGCACGCCCCAGGCGCGGCAGCACGCGGTCGGCGCCGGGCCAGTGCCTGCGGGCCACGGCGTCGAAGAGCCGGCGGTCCCACCGCGCGAAGGTGCCGGTCCAGGTCAGTTCTTGATCAACCATCTTCTGCCTCTACCCCCGATCCCGTGGCGGAACCGGCCCGGCGCTCCGCGCCGGCCGGCCTTCCTTCCCTTCCCACTCCTCTCCTACTCCTCCTCGTCGAGGGGGCGCTTGCGCAGCAGCAGGACGACGAGGCCGCCCAGTACGACCAGGCCCACCGCCAGGGAGGCGATGACGGGCGTGGCGGCCGAGCTGCCGCTGGTCGCCAGCCGCTCCTCGTCCGGGGAGGACGTGGGGAGCGACGCGGACTGCGCGCCCAGCGCGACCGCCGCCGAGCCGGCGCCCGGGTCCGATGCCGGGGTCGCGCCGGCCTCGGGCGCCGGGGCCGGCTGCCAGGCCGCCCGCGCCGTGGCGGCGGCCACGGACTCGCTGGAGCCGGCCACGATCTGCGCCTGGGCGGGGACGCCGCTGGTGAATACCCGGCCGACGGGCACCCTGGTCGCCCCCTGGACGGTGACCGAGGCCGTCCCGTCGGGGGTGCCCGCGGGCACCTCGAAGTAGATCCGGCTCCCGTTGACCGCCGTGGTCAGCGGCTGCCCGTCGGCGTCCACGACGCGCACCCCCATGGCGACGGCCGCCGCGTCCGGGACGACCGACACGCTGCGCGCGCCGGTGCGCACGGTCACCGGGCCGAGCCGCGTACCGACCGGCCCCGAGACGTCGCCGGGGTCGAGCCCCAGAGAGGCGGGCGGCTCCGGCAGCTGTCCCGCCGCCCGCTGGAGATAGTCGGCGAGCTTCTCCGCGGCCGGGTCAGCCGCCTCGACGCGCACGCCGTCCGCGAGCCGCCAGATCGCCACCTGGGTACCGGCCGCCGCGCTCTCCGCGGTGAGCGACACGGCTCCGGCCGCCTTGGCGAGCCCGGCCAGGTCGTTCAGCTGGGGGTAGGAGTGCTCCAGCACCCAGCGGATCCGCCCGGCCTGCCCGTTGCCCGCCAGCGGGCTGCCGCTCCAGCCGCTCTCCGTGTACCGGGCCTGCGGCTGGGCGTTGCCCGCCACCCCGACCCCGTACGTCTGGAGCATCCCGCCGCCGTCGACCCGCATCTCGTACAGGCCGGCGGGGATGTGCCGCACCGATCCGTCGCCGCCGTGGAGGACCGCCTGCCCGAACGTCTTCAGCCCGTCCAGGACGGCGCTCGCGCCCTCCGGTGAGCGGGGCGCCGGAGGGCCGGAGTCGGCGGCGGCCCGGGCGCCGGGCGCGGTGGCGAGGGCCGCGGCGAGCAGGGCGGCCGCGAGCGGCCGGCGCGCGGAGCCCCGTACCGCCGCGGCGGGTTCGAACGGGCCGGGACCAGGGGCGCAAGCGCCTGCGGGAACAGCGGGTGCGGGAGCAGCGGGAGCAGGAGCGGGAACAGCAGGAGCGGGAGCAGGAGTGGAGGATGCGGGAACGGCAATCGACACAGTCTTCCCCTTCGGGCCAAAGACCCAGGTGCCCGTGAGTACCGGGGAATCCTATCCGCCTCGAACACTCAACCCACCGCCGCCTTCTGAGTGTCCATCAGCGGATGATCGGTTCTCACCACTCGCCTGAAGGCCGCCGTGCCCCGGTTCAGGTCGTGCCCGATGGCGGTCGCGTCGATCTCCGCGCCGAAGCGCCGGCTGCCCTCCCCGTCAGGCGGGTCGTCCCGCACGCGCAACCGCCCGTGCACCACCAGCGGCTCGCCCACCGATACGGAACCGGCGAGGTTCACGGCGAGGGTGCGCCGGGCCCACACGGTGTAGAAGCTCGTGGTCCCGTCCGTCCAGGCGTCCTTGCGCCGGTCGAAGTACCGGGGCGTCACCGCGAAACGGAACCGCGCCGACGGGCCGTTCACCGTCTCCTTGTAGTCGACCTGCGTCGCCACGTGCCCCACCAACGTCACCTGGGTGTCGTACATCCCGACCGTCCTCCCCCGTCGTCCCGGCCCGCACGGACCATCCGTACGGGCTACGAGCCATGCTGCGGCCCGCGGCCGGTTTCCCGCTCCGGCCTGTGGACTACTGGCGGGTTGTGGACAACCGGCTCCCCCCTGCGGCGACCGCGGCGTACTGTTCGCGCACCTCGCGGTAGCGCAGCAACTCCGCCGCCACCGGTTCCAGCACCCGGGCCCGTCCGCATCCGGCCGCCGCCTGCCGCAGCCTGCGCTCCGCGTCCTGCCCGTACCGCCGCGCCGGGCCCCGCGCCGCGATGGAGCAGGCCCATTCCACGAGCGGGCCGCCGATGATGCCCGCCACCATGAGCAGCACCGGCGGCATCAGCTGCGGTTCCAGGACCCCGACGATCTGACCGACGAGCCACAGCCCGCCGAAGATCTGGAGCAGGGTCATGGCCGCCTGTGCCAGCACCGCCACCGGCCACCACGCGGGCCGCGGGGGTTTGGCGTTCGGCGCGGCGGCGGCGGGCCCGAGCGTCACCGCGATCTCGTCGAGCGCCTCCGGAAGCCGGTCCGCACCGCGCACGGCCGCCTCCCGGACGGCCTGCGCCCACGGTTCGGGCAGGCCCGCGACGGCTTCGTCGGCGACCACCCGCACGGCCTGCTCCACCCGCTGACGCGCGGTCACCTCCTCCTCGGCCGGAGCCGGCGCGGCCGTCTGGCCCCGGCCGCCGATCGCCGCCAGGGCGGCCAGGCCCGCCAGGGTGCGCGGTGCGCGGCGGTTCTCGTACCAGCGCCACAGCCGCAGCCACGGGGTTCCGCACGCCTTGCCGGCGTTGCGCCGCCAGGCCCGTTCGGCGGCGAGCCCGGCCGCGCAGGCCCCGACCGCCTCGGCGAGCCGGTCCTCGAACTCGGCGCGCGCCACCTCCCCGATCTCGGGTCCGGGGTGGCCGTCGGCGACGTACAGCGGCCGCAGCCGGACGGCCGCGCGGTCCACGTCCGCCGAGATCCGCCGGGTCGCGGCGCCCTTCTCCTGGGTGAACTGCCCGAGCAGTTCGCGCAGCTCCCCGACGCCGTCACCGGTCAGGGCGGACAGCCCGAGGACCGTCGCGCCGGGCTCGCCGTGTTCGCCGAGCGCGATGCCGTCCTCGTCGAGCAGCCGGCGCAGGTCGTCCAGGACCAGGTCGGCGGCCTCGCCGGGCAGCCGGTCCACCTGGTTGAGCACCACGAAGGTCACCTCGGCGTGTCCGGCCAGCGGGCGCAGGTACCGCTCGTGCAGCACCGCGTCGGCGTACTTCTCCGGGTCGACGACCCACACCACGGCGTCGACCAGCGCCAGTACGCGGTCCACGTGCTCGCGGTGCGCACCCAGCGCCGAGTCCAGGTCCGGCAGGTCCACGAGGACCATCCCGCGCAGGGCCTCGGCCTCCGGGGTCTCGCGGGGCCGGCGCCGCAGCCGTCCGGGGATCTCCAGCCGGTCCAGCAGCCCGGCGGCCCCGTCCGACCAGCTGCACGCGATGGGCGCGGCGGTGGTCGGGCGGCGCAGCCCGGTCTCGGAGATCTGTACCCCGGCGAGTGAATTGAAGAGCGTGGACTTGCCGCTTCCGGTCGCTCCGGCGATCGCGACGACCGTGTGCTGGGGTGAGAGCCCGCGGCGCGCGGCGGCCTCGTCCAGCACCCGTCCGGCCTCGGCGAGGGTCTTGCCGTCGAGCCGGGTCCGGGAGAGCCCGACCAGCTGGCGCAGTGCGTCGAGGCGCTGGCGCAGGGCCTGCGCCTCGGGGCTGAGCGGGGGCGCCGAGGACTTGCCGCCGTCGCTGCCCGCGCCGGAGACGGCCCGTACGAGCGCTTCGTCGCCCTCGCCGTCCGCGTCGGCGGCGTCCTCCTCGCCCGCTTCGACGGGGCGGGGGCGGGAACGCGCGATGAACCCGTCGTCCCAGCGGTCGTCGGTGCGGTCGGTCAGGGCGGTCACGGCGTCACCTCTCCTTCTGCAGTACGGACAGCGCGGCGATGAGTTCGGCCTGCGGTTCCGGGGTCACTTCGAGTGCTTCCAACGGGGCCAGGCGTCGGTCGCGTTCGCCGCGCAGCACCTCGTCGAGGTGGTCGCCGACCAGTTCCCCGCCCTTGTCGCGCAGCCGCAGGGCGGCTTGGGCGCCGATCCGCTCGGCGAGCTTCTCCCCGGCGGGCCGGGCCCGTTTGCCGCCGAGCAGCGCGGCGACGAGAAGGGCCGCGACGGCGTCGGCGTCGGGTGTCGGCTGCCTGTCGAGCCGGGCCACCTCCTCCTCGGCGAGTTCCTCCAGCACGCGCCGCCAGCGGCGTACGGCCATGCCGATGCGTTCCCCCGCCTCCCTGTCGGGCGTGGGCAGGGCCAGCGCACCGGAGGCCGGTTCGCGCCGCCAGGCTTCGGCGATCCGCTCGTCGGCGGCGGCGACGGCGCACTGGAGCAGGGCGGCGAGGGACTCGGCGAGGGAGTCCAGCAGTTCGTCGGCACTGGTGTCGAGGGGGTAGCCGCGCCACCGGGTCAGCGCGTCGCCGGCCAGTACGGCACCGCGGTCGAGGCGGCTCCGGACCCTTTTGCCCTCGCGCCGGTAGGCGTCCTCGACGGCCGAGGTCAGCCGTACGGCGGCGGCGTGCTGGGCGGCGACGGCGGAGGCGAGTTCGGGCATCCGCCGCCCCAGGGAGTCCAGCGCGCCGAGGGCGGTGCGCCCGACGGCGTACTGGCGGGCCGCCGGGTCCTGCGCGTGGTGGGCGAGCCAGGCGAACAGCGGGGCGACGGCGCTGGTGGGCAGCAGTCCGCCGCCGCCGGTCGATTCGGGGAGTTCGGGGACGGTGAAGCGCGGTACGTCGCCCAGTCCGGCCTTGGTGAGCAGGGCCCCGTACTGGCGGGAGACCTCGGCGAGGACCTGGTGCGGGACGCGGTCCAGGACGGTGACGAGGGTGGCCCGGTACTGCTTGGCGGTGCGCAGGAGGTTCCAGGGGACGGCATCGGCGTACCGCGAGGCGGTGGTGACCATCACCCAGACGTCGGCGGCGCAGATGAGTTCGGCGGCCAGTGTCCGGTTCTCGACGACGAGGGAGTCGATGTCGGGGGCGTCGAGGATGGCGAGGCCGCGCGGCAGGCTGGTGACGGTCTCGATCCGCATCTCGCGGGTCTCGTGGCCGCCCTGGGCGCCGGCGTGGCCGCGGCCCGGGCGCCGGCCGGGGGGCTTGGGGGGCTTGGGGGACGTTTCGTCGTCCTCGTGCGGCACCCAGACCCGCATCAGGTCGGGGAGTACGCGCATTCCGGCGAACCAGTGGTGGTCGTCGGGATGGCAGACGAGCACCGGTGTGCGGGTGGTGGGGCGCAGCACGCCGGCTTCGCTGACCTGGCGCCCTACGAGGGAGTTGACGAGGGTGGACTTACCGGCCCCGGTGGACCCGCCGACCACGGCGAGCAGGGGCGCCTCGGGCGCCTTCAGGCGCGGTACGAGGTAGTCGTCGAGCTGCGCGAGCAGCTCGGCTCTGGTCTGACGGGCCCGTGGGGCGCCGGGCAGGGGCAACGGCAGACGTACGGACGCGACCCGGTCGCGCAGGGCGGACAGGGCATCGAGCAGCTGAGGCCGAACATCCAAGGTCACCACATGCGAAGAATGCCCAATTTAGGACCATTTTTGAAGCTTATACGCCCCCTGCGCGCCGATCGCGACTTCAGCGGGACATTCCGGGCACGACGGACGAGTGGGGCGCAGGCATAACGAGTGCACAACACCCAGGGCGCCGCGGCGCAAAAGCGATGCGAGAATCGCACCTGCCTGCGATTATCGGGACCGCTTCACCGAACCTCCACATCGTGGCACGCGAGTGAAGCAACCGGGACAAGGCAACCGGAGCCCTATCCTTGACCCGGCACGGACCGAAGCCCCACCCCCACCAGGGGCTCCAGGCCCACCAGGGCCACCTTCCGGCCCCCGTAGCTCAGTGGATAGAGCAGGTGCCTTCTAAGCACTTGGCCGCAGGTTCGAGTCCTGCCGGGGGCACATATTCTCCACCACCCGAAGCCCTCCCGCCGCGGAGGGCTTTCGCGCAGGTCGCAGCGGTCGACCGGCCCGCCCGAGGGGCGGCTCCCACAGGCCGCGGGGCCGCGCCGGGGCCCGCTTCGGAGGCGCCGGAAGGCCGCGCCCGGCGCCAGTCGTCGCGGTCGTGCGGGGCGAACTCGCCCGCACCGAGCCACAGATCGGCTGAAAGGAGCCGTCCGGCGAGGCGTTCACCGGAAGGGGTCACTCCGCTTGGGGGTGCCGATGCCAGGTCCGCCGGCTCCCCCGACTTGCGGGAAGCCCCCGCGTGGGGTTGCGTCGGTAGAGGGGCTGTCCGTGCTCACGTCTCCCCTCGGGTTGGGGGTGAAACCCCGTGCTCTTCACCGACCGTACGGACGCCGGGGAGCGGCTCGCCGAAGCCGTCCGCCATCTGCAGGGGGAACGTCCCATCGTGCTGGGCCTGCCCCGCGGCGGCGTCCCGGTGGCCTTCCCCGTGGCGCGGGCCCTCGGCGCCCCGCTCGACGTGATCGTGGTCCGCAAGCTCGGCGTCCCGTACCACCGCGAGCTCGGGTTCGGCGCGATCGGCGAGGGCGGCGTACGCGTCATCAGCGAGGACATCGTCCGCAGCAGCCGCGCCACGCAGAAGGAGCTGGCTGCCGTCGAGCACGCCGAGGAGGCGGAGCTCGCCCGGCAGGCCCGCAGGTTCCGCGGCGACCGGCCCCGGATCCCGCTCGACGGCCGTACGGTGATCGTCGTGGACGACGGGATCGCCACCGGCGCCACGGCCGCCGCCGCGTGCCAGGTCGTACGGGCCCAGGGCGCGGCCCGTGTGGTGCTGGCCGTTCCCGTGGCGTCGCCCGACGCGGTCGCCCGGCTGCGCGGCGAGACCGACGAGGTGGTCTGCCTCTCCGCGCCGCGCTCCTTCCGGGCCGTCGGCGAGTGGTACCGGGACTTCTCCCAGACCCCCGACGAGGAGGTCGTCTCCCTCCTGGCGCGGGCGGCAGGCCCCGCGCCCGGGCCTGCCGCGCGGGCCGTACCGGTCGAGGTGGACGCCGGAGGTCTGGCCCTGGCCGGCGACCTGGTCCTGCCGGAAGGCGCCGGGGCGGTCGTCATGTTCGCCCACGGCTCCGGCAGCAGCCGTCGCAGCCCGCGGAACCGGGCCGTCGCGGCGGACCTGAACAGGGCGGGCCTGGGCACCCTGCTCTTCGACCTGCTGACACCCGCCGAGGAGGCCGACCGGGCCAACGTCTTCGACATAGCGACCCTGGGCGGACGGCTCGCGGACGCCACCGCCTGGCTGCGCCGGCGCCAGTCCCTCCCGATCGGATACTTCGGGGCGAGCACCGGGGCCGCCGCCGCGCTGTGGGCCGCGTCCGCGGCCGATGCGGACATCGGCGCCGTGGTGTCCCGCGGCGGCCGGCCCGACCTCGCCGGGCCCCGGCTGGCCGCCGTACGGGCGCCCACGCTGCTCGTCGTCGGCGGCCGCGACACCACCGTGCTCGACCTCAACCGCGCGGCGCAGCGGGAGCTGCGCTGCGAGAACCGGCTGGAGGTGGTCCCGGGCGCCACGCACCTCTTCGAAGAGCCGGGCGCCCTGGAGGAGGTGGCCGCCCTGGCCCGTGCCTGGTTCGCCCGGCACCTGTGACGGGACGGGCCGGGGGCGCGACGACGTGCCCCGCGGCGTGGGACGCGCGACCATGGGGAGATGGAGCAGGCGTCCGTGCGGGATGTCAGCGCCCCGGCGCGCATCGCCCCGGCCGGTGAGGGCATCGGCGAGGAGGAGTTGGCACTCGCCGCCCGCAACCACGGCCTGCCGTTGGAAGCCCTGCGCTACGACGTCACACCTCCCGGGCTGCACTACGTACTGGTCCACTACGACATCCCTGCCGCCGACGCGGACGGCTGGCGGCTGACCGTGGGCGGCCGGGTCGGCACGCCGCTCGCGTTGGATCTCGACGCCCTGCACGCGCTGCCCGCCGTCACCCACCGGGTCACGATGGAGTGCGCGGGCAACGGCCGGGCACTCCTGTCGCCCCGGCCGGTCAGCCAGCCGTGGCTCGTCGAGGCGGTCGGTACCGCCGACTGGACCGGGGTCCCCCTGGGCCTCGTACTGGACCGGGCGGGGGTGCGGCCCGATGCGGTCGAAGCCGTCTTCACGGGAGCCGACCACGGTGTGGAGCGCGGTGTCGAGCAGGACTACCGGCGCAGCCTGCCGCTGCCGTACGCCACCGCGGACGACTCGGGCGTGCTGCTCGCGTACGCCATGAACGGCCTGCCCCTGCCGCCGCAGCACGGATACCCGCTGCGGCTGGTAGTGCCCGGTTGGTACGGCATGGCACACGTCAAATGGCTGTGCGACATCACGCTCGTGGACGAGCCGTTCACCGGGTTCCAGCAGTCCGCGGCCTACCGCTTCCGGTGGTCCGCCGACGAGCCGGACGATCCCGGCGAGCCGGTCACCCGGATCGCGCCGCGCGCCCTGATGGTTCCGCCGGGCTTCCCCGACTTCATGTCGCGCACCCGCGTCGTGCGCCCCGGGCCCGTCCGGCTCCGGGGGCGGGCCTGGTCCGGGCACGGGGCCGTCGCCCGGGTGGAGGTGAGCACCGACGACGGGCTCAGCTGGGCCCGGGCCGAGCTGGCCGCCCCGGATCCGCATCCGTGGGCCTGGCAGGCCTGGAGCTGCGCCTGGACGGCCGTACCGGGCCGCCACACCCTCACCGTCCGCGCCACGGACAGCGGCGGCCGCACGCAGCCCCTCGAACAGCCGTGGAACCGCGGCGGTTTCGGCAACAACCTGGTCCAGCGGGTTCCCGTGCTCTGCCTGGCGGCCGACTAGGGGGCTCTTTCGGATCAGGCCGGACCGGGGAGCGGCGTCCGGTGCCGTGCATCGCGAGGCGGAGGGAGAAGTCGACGCGGAGCATCGGCGACCGACGACAGCGCGGTGAGGCGCGGTGCCGGACCTCGCGAGCCCCGGCGGGATCCGAAAGGGAGGTCCTAGGAAATACCGAGGAGCCTGACCGCCTGGTAGTACGTCCACGCGGTGCCGTCGCACGACCGCTTGCGGCTGCCCGAGAAGTGGGCGCACACCCGCTTCAGGTCCGCGTGGAACGCCTCGTCGAGCCGGGCCTTCGCCGCCGGGAACAGCCCTGCCGCCCGGTGGTTGCGGTAACCGAAGTCGTGGCGGGCGCAGGCCGCCGCGAAGGGGAAGCCGAAGGGGTTGTCCGGGGAGGTGGTGCACTGGTCGGTCGACCAGTCGAAGCCGTACGCCGCCCAGGCGGCGCGGTGCCCGCGCGCGTCGGCCCAGGCCTCGTAACTCGCGGAGCTGGGCTGCGTCCAGCGGCTCAGCACCTGCGGCTTGTCGGCCGGGACCTCGGGCGCGGCCCAGGCGGCGGCGGGCGCCAGGGCGAGCACGGCCGTGGCCGTGGCGGTGGCGAGGGCGGGGACGAGGCGGCGACGGTGCATGGGGAGTCCTCGGGGGCCGGGCGGACGGGCATCCGGCCAACGGGGCCGAGTGCCGCCCGGTTACTGGGTGTCGTGCCGCCATGACCGGAGCCACTCCCAGGTATGACGCCGTGTGCGACCTTCGGCCAGGACACGTTTCCTTCTGAGGAGGGACGCGCACGGGGCAGCTCACGGCCGAAACTTGGAGGCATGAACCGCCGCCCGCTCGTCATCGCCGCCGCCACCGCGGGAGTCCTCGCCACCGCCGCGTTCGCCCTGCCCAACCTCCCGCCCAACCCCGTGACGGACACGATCGACCACAAGGTGTTCAAGGAGAAGGGCAAGCGCTTCGCGACCGCCGCCCAAGCCCCTACGCGCACGGAAGCCCCCTTCGCCCTGCCGTCCTGGATACCCAAGGACGCCACCGATGTCCGCATACGCGTGCGCACCACCGGCCAGGACCGGCTCATCCGCTTCGACCTGGGCAAGACCCCGCTGGACGGACCGCAGTGCGCGGCGGGCGCCCCGAAGCGACAGGGCGCGCCCGACCTGCACGCCAAGTGGTGGCCGCGCGCCCTGCGGGCCGAAGTCCGCGCCGAGTGCCGGGACTTTCACCAGTACCAGGTGGCGGTGCGCGGCAAGCGGGTCTATGCCTGGACCGACGGCACCCCTTCACCGCGGGCCCAGGGCTGAGGGCTGTTCCGTAGGGCGACAGGGCCGCGGCGGCGGCTCGGGCGAAGCCCTCGGGGTTGTCCAGCACAGACGGGTGGCGGTCACCCGGCTCCACCCAGCGGATCCGGTGGCCCCCGACCGGCCACGACATGCCTCCCGTCGCTCCTCCCGTTGCTCTCCCGGGCCCTCAAGCCCTCGGGCCGCGGACAGGCCGGTCGCCCTCGGGATCGACCCGGCCGGGGGTGTCCGTGCCGCCCGCCACGCCGTGCCCGGCTACGCCCCGCCACCGGCCGCGCGCGCATTATCGTGACCGCCATGGACATCCGCCGGGCCTTCACACCCGCCGAACTCTCGGCCGCCGAATCCCTCTTCGACGGGCCCGCCCGCCAGGAGTGGTCCGAGCGCTTCCTCATGGCCCCCGGGCACCTGATGCTCATCGCCTACGTGGACGGTGTGCCCGCGGGGATGGTCTCCGGCGTCGAGATGGTCCACCCCGACAAGGGCACCGAGATGTGCCTGTACGAGCTCTCCGTGGACGAGGGCTACCGGCGCCGCGGCATCGGCCGGGCCCTGACCCTGGCCCTCGCGGACGAGGCGAGGGAACGCGGCTGCTACGGCATGTGGGTGGGCGTCGACACCGACAACGAGGCCGCGCTGGCCACCTACGACGCCGCCGGGGCCCGCGACGAGGGCGTGTTCTCCATGCGCGGCTGGCCACTCGCCCCGTAGGGCGTGCCGTGCCGTGCCGATCAGGGGTGATCCGCCCTGATGGACACGGCACACCGCACCCGGGCGGCGGCGTGTCGTGCGCCCACTCGGCGCACCCTCCGCGCGCCCGCACCGCCCCTCGCAGAGCATCAGCCGCATGACCGCAACCGCATTCGCCACGCTCATCCCCGCGGCCGCCCTGCTCGCGGCCGCCGTCACGAGCCCCCCACCGGCGCCCGACCCCGACTCCCGCTCCCGCGCCGGATCCGGCTCCACCGCCCCCTACGTCGTCGTCCTCAAGGACACCGCCTCCCGTGCCCCGGCCCGCGCCCTGGCCGCCGAGGCCGCGGAGGCCGGGGACGAGGTCGGGTTCGTCTACGAGGCCGCCCTGAACGGCTTCGCCGTCCGCACCACGGCCGCGCGGGCCGCCGCCCTGGCCGCCGACCCCCGGGTGGCCTCCGTCGAACCGGACGCGGTCTTCCACATCACGGACGTCACCACGGGCACCACCGGCACCACAGCGGGCACCACCACGGGCACCACCGACACGCCTCAAGCCCGGCCGCAGGCGCCGGCCCCTTGGACCCTGGACCGGATCGACCAGCGCGAGCTCCCGCTCGACGGCTCGTACACGTACGGCACGAAGGCCGAGGCCGTCACCGTCTACGTCCTCGACACCGGGATCAACACCGGCCACCAGGAGTTCGGCGGCCGCGCCCGGGCCGGGCACAACGCCGTTCTCCTGGAGGGCTCCCGCGACTGCAACGGCCATGGCACGCACGTCGCGGGGACCGTCGGCGGGGAGACGTACGGGGTCGCCAAGGGCGTCTCCCTCGTCTCCGTGAAGGTGGCCGACTGCCGCGGCGACGGACGCCTGTCGGCCATGATCAAGGGCCTCGACTGGGTGGCCCGGGACGCCGCCCGCGCCCCGGGCACTCGGGCCGTGGCCAACATGAGCATGGGCGGCAGCCGCAGCCGCGCCCTGGACGCCGCCGTCCTGCGGATCGTGACCTCCGGGGTCACGTTCGTCGCGGCCGCCGGCAACGAGGGCAGGAACGCCTGCGGCGGGTCCCCCGCCTCCGTCCCGCAGGCTCTCACCGTCGGCGCGACCGACGCCGCAGACCGCCGGGCGTCGTTCTCCAACCACGGCTCCTGCGTCGACCTGTTCGCGCCCGGCGTGGCCGTCACCTCCGCCTGGAAGGACTCCGCCACCGCCACCGCCCGCTCCTCCGGTACCTCGATGGCCGCCCCGCACGTGGCGGGAGCCGCCGCTCTGCTCCTGGCCCGCGGCACGGCGCGCACCCCGGCGCAGGTCTCCGAGGCGCTGGTACGCGGCGCCGTACCCGACCGGATCACCGGGCTGCCGACCGGCACCCCGAACCGGCTGCTGCACATCACAGCCGACCGGCACTGACCCAGGGCGGACCCGAGGCTGCCCGGGGACGACGCAGCACTGGCCCCCGCCCGACCAGCCCCGAGACCACCGGCCCCGCCCCGAGCAGCGCCGAGCAGCACTGGCGGCGCCCCGAGCCGTGCCGACAGGAGCCGAGCGCAGCGACCGCGGAAGACCTCAGCAGGACCGCAGCAGGACCGCCCGGACACGGCCTGTACCGACGGCCGGTCCGCCCGGCGCGCGTGACCACCCCGGCCGGTCGGTACCCGGTGGGCCATCAGCCTGTCCCTGATGGCCCATCAATTTCTGTGTGCTTCGGGCGAAAGCAAGTCATTGACTTCTCATCACCGTGACGCGTCAATATCGGCCACCGCACCGGCTCGGCCTCCCCCACACAGCGGGTGGGGGGAGGGTTCGTCATGACGAAGGAGTCGCGACCCAGTGAGTACGAGAACGCATCTTCGAAAGGTGCTGGCAGGGGCCGGGGCGCTGTCGCTGGCCCTGACCGGCGCAGTGGTGGGCCTGGCGGGCTCCGCGCAGGCCGCGACCAAGACCACGACCGTCTTCGAGAACTGCGACGCCCCGGCGCCTCAGCCGGACGGCTCGGGCAACCAGAACTGGACCGTCACGCTGCCCGACGGCGCCAAGGCCGGTGACGTCGTCCCGATCACGATCGACCCGGGTGCCAGCCCCCTGATCCCCTCGTTCTCCGTCACCACGGTGAACACGTCCAAGATCACCCTCAAGGTCGGCTCCACCACCCAGGTGGTCACGAGCCCGCCGGAGACCGTGTCCGTCGTGGCCGGGCAGCCGCTCGACCCCAAGGCGTTCTCCGGAACCATCAAGATCCCGGACGGTACCGAGGGCACGACCGTCCAGGTCGCACTCGATCTGGCGGTGACCGACGCGGACCTCTCCGGTTCGGTCTTCACCACCACCTGTACCCCTGCGCCCCGCCCGAGCGCCTCGCTCGGATCGGTCGCCGTCGAGGCCCTGCCCAAGGACCCGGTCACGACGAAGCTGACGCCCAACAGCGGCCCGGCGGGCACCGCCGTCGTGGTGGGCGGCGCCAACTTCCCGGCGGGCGCCGTCACCTGTTCCGCCCTGCTCGCCGGGGCGGCGACCGGTGACACGGGCACCGGCACGGCGGACGCGTCCGGCGCCGCCACCTGCACCATCACGGTGACCAAGAAGGCCGACACCATCAAGATCGACGGTTCGGTCACCCCGTACAAGGCCTTCGTCTTCCTCGAGGAGCAGGCCGGCGTGAAGAACCCCGTCGACGTCGAGGTCCTTCCCGGGCCGCTGGCCCTGGGCCCGAAGGACGGCCAGCCGGCCGTCAGCTTCGGCTCGGTCACCATCAACGGCAAGGCCCAGTCGGTGGTCGGGGTCTTCAACGCGGCGACCGTCCAGGACTTCCGCGGGGGCTCGCTCGGCTGGGACGTGACCGCGACCCGTACGCCGTTCCTGAACCAGACCACCGGTCACTCGATGGCGAAGGCGCAGATCGGCATCCAGCCGTCCTGCACCGTGACCAACCCGGACAGCCCGAGCACCTGCACCGCGGGCGCACCCGGCGCGATCTCCGACGTCCCGATGAAGGTGGCCTCCCAGGCCGCCGGGGGCGACGAGCTGACCGGTGGCGAGTTCGCCGTCGGCGGCGCCGGGATGATCCAGCTCCCGCCGTTCATGTTCGCCGACACCTACCAGACGGTCGTGACCTTCTCGATCGCCTGATCGGCACCCGCACGGCACGCTCCGCCAGGGTGGTGCGGCGCTCCGGCGCCGCACCACCCCTCCCCCTTTCCGCGCCGACTGGAGACCGCCCATGCGCCCCCGCAGCAGCACGCCCAGCCGCTCCCGCACCGGCACCCGCGCCTCCCTGAACGGTTCGCTCCTCGGCCTGCTCCTCGGCCTGCTCCTCTTGGGCGCCGTCCTGCTGCCCGCCCGCCCGGCGACGGCTGCGGACAACGGCACATGGGGGGTGTTCCCGACGCCCGCAGCCGGTGCGGCAATGAGCGCTCGCGGGTACTTCTTCCACCAGGGCGCGGCCGGGAGCACGCTCTCCGACAGCGTCACGGTCCTGAACTCCTCCGACAGGGAGCTGACGTTCCGGGTATTCGCCACCGACGCGGTGAACACCCCGGCCGGCGGCGCGTTCGCGCTGCTGCCGGTGGAGACCAGGCCGAAGGGCCTCGGCGCGTGGATCGTCCTGGCGCCGGAGACGGCGAGCACCGTCACCGTGCCCGCCAAGGGCCGCAAGGACATCCCCTTCACCGTGAAGGTCCCGCCGGACGCGACGCCCGGCGACCACGTGGGCGGGATCGTGGCGCTGGGCACCGCCGTGGAGGGCGTGCAGCAGGACGGCAAGGTCCAGGTCGGGGTGCGGCGTTCGGTGGGCGCCCGCCTGTACTTCCGGGTGCCGGGGCCCGTCACGCCCGGGCTGAGCGTGGAGGACGTGCGGGTCAGCCGGTCCGCCCCGCTGCTGCCCTGGGTGAAGGACGCCCGCGCCACGGTCCGTTATGCGCTGGTCAACCGGGGCAACGTGGTGGTCGAGCCGAACGTGGCGATCACCGCGCAGGGGTTGTTCGGCCGCCGGGTGCTGGACCGGCCGGGACGCGACCTGAAGCTGACCCTCCTGCCGGGCCAGCGGATCGAGCTGGCCGAACCGTGGCCGGACGCACCCCAGTCGGACCGGGTGACCGTCAGGATCACGGCGGCCGCGGCCGGCCACCCCGATCTCGTCTCCCGCTCCGGGACCGACTTCGTCGCCGTGCCGTGGCCCGCCGTGGGCCTGCTGCTCGTACTGACGGGTGCGGGCCTCACCGTGCGGGTGCTGCGGCGGCGCCGTCGCGCCGAGAGCGAACAGGATCAATCCGTCCTGGACTTGGCTGGGACGCGCTGACCGGGAAAGGTGTCTCCGGGTGACGGTATTCGGCCATCACCGGCTCAAGGGGGGACACAGTTGAGGGAACGACAGCACGGCGACGCGGCCGGGGGCATCGGACTGCTGACCCGCATCGAGCGCGCCCTGGGAACCGGCACCGCCGCCTACCTGCCCGGCGAAGGCTGGATCCGCCTCACCCTCCCGCTCGACGACGGCGGCCCGGCCCCCGTGACCGTGGACGTGATCGCGGACACGGCTCGGGCCCCGGAGGGCATCGCGTACCTGCTGCCCGGCGGCGGGCTGAACTTCGCGGCGGAATTCTTCACCGCGGGCATCCCGGGCATCCGGGGCGACCGCAACCTCGCCCACGCGCTGCGCCGCCGGGGCCTGCTCGTCGTCGGTGTCACCCCGCGCGAGGACGCCGCCGCGGCGGCCGACGTCTCCGCCGCCCGGGGGCTCGCAGCGCACCGCCGCGACCTGGCCCGGGTGGTGGGCGCGCTGGACCGCGAACTGGGACTGCCGTACGAGTACGTCGGGCACTCGGCCGGGGCCGCCCTCGCGCTGGACGCGGCCTCGCACGACACCTCGCCGCGGCTGCGCCGGGTCGTGGCGCTGGACACGACGGGGCCGTACACGGGCGATCTCGCGCTGCGGGCCGCCGACACCCGGGACGCGTACGCCACCCAGCTCGCGCAGGGCGTCCCCCTGGTCGATCCGGGGCTCGCGGCAGTGATCGCCAAGGCGGTGGCAGATCCGGACGGGGTCTCCCCGGTGCCGTGGCCGCCGGACCCGGCGCGGCGCTTCACCCACTCCGGGCTCGCCCATTTCGCGCTGATCCGCACGGCCGCGCTTCCGGGACCGACCAACTGGATCTACGCCCGGGGGCACAGCGCCGGGACCTACGACTTCGGCACGACTCCCGCGGAGGACCGCTTCACGCTGACCCGCACCCCGCTGGCGACCTGGCACGCGGCGACCACGGCTCTCGGCAGCGGCCTCCTGTCGGCGGCGCTGATGCGGGATCTCGCAGCGATCTGGGCGGGCGACGACGAAACGTACCGCATCGCGTGGGACCGCATCACCGCAGAGGTGGTCTGGATCAACACCGAGCTGGGACGCGGCGACCACCCGCGCGGTGCGGAGCTGATCCGCGCGGGCGGCAACGAGCGCGTCTCCTTCACCGTGGTCCCGGGATACGGCCACGGCGACGTGGTCTGGGCCGGCGCAGCCGCGTCGGACGTCTGGTCGCGGTTCTGACCCGCCGGGGAACGGAACCCGCCCCCCGCGGTGAGGGCTGCGGGGGGCGGGTCGGTCCTACGGGTCCGACAGGCTGCGGGCCTGCGGGGCCTACCGGCAGGGGGCTGAGCGGCCCGGGCTGAGCGGCCCGGGCATTGCGGCCCGGGCCGCCCGGAGGGCGGGCGTCAGTGGTTGCGCGGGAAGCCCAGGTCCACGCCGGCGGGGGCGTCCGAGGGATCCGGCCAGCGGGTCGTGACAACCTTGCCGCGGGTGTAGAAGTGGATGCCGTCGTTGCCGTAGACGTGGTGGTCGCCGAAGAGCGAGTCCTTCCAGCCGCCGAAGGAGTGGTAGCCCACCGGCACCGGGATCGGGACGTTGACGCCGACCATGCCCGCCTGGATCTCCAGCTGGAAGCGGCGGGCGGCGCCGCCGTCGCGGGTGAAGATCGCGGTGCCGTTGCCGAACGGCGAGGCGTTGATGAGGGCCACACCCTCCTCGTAGGTCTCGGTGCGCAGGACGCACAGCACCGGGCCGAAGATCTCGTCGCGGTAGGCGTCGGAGTCGGTGCGGACGTTGTCGAGCAGCGAGAGGCCGATCCAGTGGCCGTTCTCATTGCCCTCGACCGTGTATCCGGTGCCGTCCAGGACCACGTCGGCGCCCTGCGCGGCCGCGCCCTTCACGTACGAGGCGACCTTGTCGCGGTGGGCGGCCGTGATCAGCGGGCCCATCTCCGAGGTCGGGTCGTTGCCGGGGCCGACCTTGATCTTCTCGGCGCGCTCGCGGATCTTGTCGACCAGCGTGTCGGCGATGGAGCCGACGGCGACGACGGCGGAGATCGCCATGCAGCGCTCGCCGGCCGAGCCGTAGGCGGCCGAGACCGCCGCGTCGGCGGCCGCGTCCAGGTCGGCGTCGGGCAGGACCAGCATGTGGTTCTTGGCGCCGCCGAGCGCCTGCACCCGCTTGCCGTTGGCGGAGGCGGTGGTGTGGATGTGGCGGGCGATCGGGGTGGAGCCGACGAAGGAGACGGCCGCGACGTCGGGGTGGGCGAGCAGCGCGTCGACCGCCACCTTGTCGCCGTGGACCACGTTCAGCACACCCGCCGGCAGGCCGGCCTCGGACATCAGCTCGGCCAGCTTGTTGGATGCCGACGGGTCCTTCTCGCTCGGCTTGAGGACGAAGGTGTTGCCGCAGGCGATGGCCAGCGGGAACATCCACATCGGGACCATCGCGGGGAAGTTGAAGGGCGTGATCCCCGCGACGACGCCCAGCGGCTGGCGGATGGCGGACACGTCGACGCGGTTGGACACCGACGTCGACAGCTCGCCCTTGAGCTGCGTGGTGATCCCGCAGGCCAGCTCGACGATCTCCAGGCCGCGGGCGACCTCACCCAGCGCGTCCGAGTGGACCTTGCCGTGCTCGGCGGTGATCAGCTCGGCGACGGCGTCGCGGTTGGCGTCGAGCAGCGCCCGGTAGGCGAAGAGCACCTTGGTACGGGCGGCCAGCGAGGACTGGCCCCAGGACAGGAAGGCCTCCTTGGCGACCTGCACCGCGGCGTCGACCTCCTCGGCCGACGCGAGCGCGACCTGCGTGGTGACCTCGCCGGTGGCCGGGTCGGTGACCGGGCCGTAGTTGCCCGACGCGCCCTCGACGGTCTTGCCACCGATCCAGTGGTTGACGGTCTTCATGCCTATTGCTCCTTCACAGATGGCGACGTCGCTGCGCGGCTTGCCGGTCGTACTCTTCACGGGCCTGGGCCGCCGCCTTACGGGTCGCGGTCTCGGCCACAGGAACATCCCACCACGCCTGTGCCGGGGGTGGGCCCGACACAGTGTCGGGCGTTCGGGTCTGTACGTAGACACATGTGGGACGCGTCGCCGAGCGGGCCTCGGCGAGGGCTTCCCGCAGGTCACGTACGGTGCGGGCGCGGATGACGGCCATTCCGAGGGAGGCGGCGTTGGCCGCGAGGTCCACCGGAAGGGGGTCCCCGGTGTACGCGCCGTCGGGCGCCCGGAAGCGGTAGGCGGTGCCGAAGCCCTCGCCGCCGACCACCCCCGAGAGGCCGCCGATGGAGGCGTAGCCGTGGTTGTCCAGGACGACCACCTTGATCGGGACGCCCTCCTGGACGGCGGTGACGATTTCGGTGGGGTTCATCAGGTACGTCCCGTCGCCGACCAGTGCCCACACGGGCCGGCCGGGGGCGGCGAGCGCGACCCCGATGGCGGCCGGGATCTCGTAGCCCATGCAGGAGTAGCCGTACTCCAGGTGGTACTGGTCCGCCGACCGGGCCCGCCACAGCTTGTGCAGGTCACCGGGGAGCGAACCGGCCGCGTTGACCAGGATGTCGGAGCCGTCGACGAGCCGGTCGAGCAGCCCGAGCACCTGGGCCTGGGTGGGCGGGAGCTCCTCGTCGGGCGCGGACACGGCGTAGGCCAGGTCGACGCGGGCGTCCCAGCGGGCGGCCTCCTGCCGGTACGCCGTCTCGTACGCGGCGTGCACGCGGTGGCCGGCCAGCGCCTCCCGGAGTTCGTCGAGGGCCTCGCGGGCGTCGGCGACCAGAGGCCGGGCGGCGAGCTTGTGGGCGTCGTACGGGTCCAGGTTGAGGCCGATGAACCGGACGGCGGGATTCTGGAAGAGGGTCGCCGAGGCGGTGGTGAAGTCGCTGAGCCGGGTCCCGGCGGCGAGGACCAGGTCGGCGTCCCGGGCGAGGGCGTCGGCGGTGGCCGTGCCGGTGTGGCCGATCCCGCCCACGTCGGCACGATGGCCGTACGGGAGCACGCCCTTGCCCGCCTGGGTGACGGCGACCGGGATCCCGGTGGCCTCGGCGAGGGCCGCGAGGGAGGCCTGGGCCGCGCTGTGCCGGATCCCGCCGCCCGCGACGATCAGGGGGCGCGCGGAACCCCGTACGGCGTCCGCGGCGGCGGCGAGCTCGGCACGGTCGGGCCGCGGGCGGCGCACACCCCAGATCCGTTCGGCGAAGAACTCCTCGGGCCAGTCGTACGCCTCCGCCTGCACGTCCTGCGGCAGCGCCAGGGTGACGGCGCCGGTCTGCACCGGGTCGGTGAGGACGCGGACGGCCTGGAGGGCGGCCGGGATCAGGGCCTCGGGCCGGGTGACCCGGTCGAAGTGGCGGGAAACGGGCCGCAGGGCGTCATTGACGGACACGTCCCCGGCGTGGGGGACCTCCAGCTGTTGGAGGACGGGATCGGCGGGCCGGGTCGCGAAGGTGTCGCCGGGCAGCAGCAGCACCGGGATCCGGTTGATCGTGGCGAGGGCGGCGCCGGTGACGAGGTTGGTGGCGCCGGGGCCGATGGAGGTGGTGACGGCGTGGGTGGAGAGCCGGCCGCTCTGGCGGGCGTATCCGACGGCGGCATGCACCATGGCCTGCTCGTTGCGGCCCTGGAGGAAGGGCATGGTCTCCTGCCCGGACTCCAGCAGGGCCTGCCCGATGCCGGCCACGTTCCCGTGCCCGAAGATCCCCCACGTGGCGGCGACGAGCCGGCGGCGCCGTCCGTCGCGCTCGGTGTACTGGGCGGCGAGGAAGCGTACGAGCGCCTGGGCGGCGGTGAGCCTCATCGGTGGTCCTCCGCTCCTGCTCGGGGGAAGGGCAGCCGGGGGTCGACGTCCTGGCCGGCCCAGGTCCCGCGGATCCAGCCGTGGTCGGGGTGGTCGCGGATCAGCCACTCCCGGGGCCCGCCTCCGGCCGGTCCGGCCATCACGTTGAGGTAGTACATGTCGTGCCCGGGGGCGGCGATGGACGGCCCGTGCCAGCCGTCCGGGATCAGCACGGCGTCGCCGGTCCGCACCTCGGTCAGGATGTCGGTCTTCCCGGCCGGGGAGGGCGTGACGCGCTGGTACCCGAGGCCGGGGACGTCCCCGTGGGGGGCGATCTCGAACCAGTAGATCTCCTCCAGGCGGGACTCCTCGCCCGGGAGGTGCTCGTCGTGCTTGTGCGGCGGGTACGAGGACCAGTTCCCGCCGGGGGTGAGCACCTCGACGGCGATCAGCCGGTCGCAGTCGAAGCCGGTGGTGCCTGCGGCGGCGAAGTTGTTGACCTGCCGCGAGCAGTGGCCCGCGCCGCGCAGCTCCACGGCCACGCCCTCGGCCGGACCGTAGCGCGGGGGCAGGCGCCGCTCGCACCGCGCGCCGGCGAGCGCGACCCGGCCGCCCGCGGCGGAGCGGATCCCGGTGTGCGCGTCCCGGGGCACGTACGCGAAGTCGGTGACCGCCTGGAACACCCCGGCCCTCCCCCGCAGTTCGAAAACGTGCGGCTCCGCTGCGGCGGCGCCGCCCCCGAACCCCCGCGCCCCAGGCGCCGACGGGGCCGGATCGCAGCGGACCCGGCAGCCGCCCGACAGCGGGAGCACGATCCATTCCGCGTCGCCGCAGGCGAACTCGTACGTCTCCCCCGGCTCAAGGTCCAGCACCCGCAGCCGGGTCCATTCCATCTCCCACTCAGACACCGCCGGCACGCCCCAGCACCTCCTCCACCTCGTGAGAGAACGGCATCGCGCTGGAGCACGCCAGCCGCGAGGCCACGATCGCGCCCGCCGCGTTGGCGTACCGCACGACACGCCCCAACTCCCACCCCGCCAGCAGCCCGTGGCACAGCGCGCCGCCGAACGCGTCCCCCGCGCCCAGCCCGTTGACCACCTCGACCCCGACCGGTGCGGCCTCCACCGCCGTCCCGTCGCGATGGACCGCCAGCACGCCCTCCGGGCCCCGCTTGACGACCGCGAGTTCCACTCCGGCCGCGAGCAGCGCCCGGGCCGCCGCGTGGGGCTCGGACTCGCCGGTGGCGATCTCGCACTCCTCCTGGTTCCCGACGGCCACCGTCGCGTGCGCGAGCGCCCGCTCGTAGTAGGGCTGCGGTTTCTCCCGCCACAGCGTCGGCCGCCAGTCCAGGTCGAACACCGTCGTCCCCGAACGGCCCCGGGCCTGCAGCGCCGCCAGGGCCGCCGCCCGCGAGGGCTCCTCGCTCAGGCCCGTGCCCGTCATCCAGAACACGCGGGCCGCCCGTACCGCCTCCAGGTCCACCTCGTCCGCCGCGATCTCCAGGTCCGGGGCCTTCGGCAGCCGGTAGAAGTACAGCGGGAAGCGGTCGGGCGGGAACATCTCGCAGAAGGTGATCGGCGTAGGCAGGCCCGCAACCTCGGTCACCCACCGGCCGTCCACCCCGAAGCCCCGCAGCTCGGTGCGCAGATACGCGCCGAAGGGGTCCGCTCCGGTCCGGCTGATCAGCGCCACCCGCCGCCCCAGGCGGGCCGCGGCGACGGCCACGTTCGCCGCGGAGCCGCCCAGGAACCTGGCGAACGTCTCCGCCTCGGCCAGTGGTACGCCGGCCTTGGGCGGGTAGAGATCCACCCCGATCCGGCCCATCGTGATCAGGTCGAACGGATACGGATCGCCGGTGCCGGTCACAGTCAGTCCTCCCACTCGTCCTCCACCCTAAGGTGGCCGTTATGACGTCCTCCCCGCCCGCGTTGACCCGTATCCGCATCGGTTCGGCTCCGGACTCCTGGGGTGTCTGGTTTCCCGACGACCCGCAGCAGACCCCGTGGCGGCGTTTCCTCGACGAGGTGGCCGACGCCGGGTACGAGTGGATCGAGCTCGGCCCGTACGGCTATCTGCCCACGGACCCCGCCCGGCTCACGGAGGAGACGGCCGCGCGCGGCCTTCGCGTCTCGGCCGGGACGGTCTTCACCGGACTCCATCACGGACCCGGCGTGTGGGAGGAGACCTGGGAGCACGTGTCGCGGATCGCGGCGCTGACCCAGGCCATGGGCGCGGCGCATCTCGTCGTCATCCCCTCCTTCTGGCGGGACGACAAGACCGGGAAGGTGCTGGAGGACCGCACTCTCACCGCCGCCCAGTGGCGCGAACTGGCCTCCCAGACCGAGCGCCTGGGTCGCGAGGTCCAGGACCGGTACGGCCTGCGGATCGTCGTCCACCCGCACGCCGACACGCACATCGACACCCCCGAGAACGTGGCCCGCTTCCTGGACGCCACCGATCCGGCCCTGGTCTCCCTCTGCCTGGACACCGGCCACTACGCGTACTGCGGCGGCGACAGCGTGCAGGCCGTGGAGGCCTTCGCCGAGCGGATCGGCTACCTCCACCTCAAGCAGGTGGACCCGCGGATCCTCGCCGACGTCGTCGCCGAGGAGCTGCCCTTCGGGCCGGCCGTGGCCCGCGGGGTGATGTGCGAACCGCCGTCGGGGGTGCCCGCGCTGGAGCCCGTACTGGCGGCGGCCCAGCGTCTGGGCGTGGACCTGTTCGCCATCGTGGAGCAGGACATGTATCCCTGTCCGCCCGACCGGCCGCTGCCGATCGCCCGCCGTACCCGGGCCTACCTGCGCTCCTGCGGCGCCCGCTGACAGTTTCGGAGGGAACACGACATGACCAGCACGCTCGGCATCGCCGTCATCGGCACCGGGAAGATGGGCGCGGACCATGTGCGCCGGTTCGGGCGGACCGTAGGCGGGGCCCGGGTGGTGGCCGTGGCGGACCCGGACGGGGACCGGGTCAAGGAGGTCGCGGGCGCCCTCGACGGCGCGAGTGCGCACACCGACCCGGCGGCGGCGATAGCCGCGCCGGGGGTCCAGGCCGTACTGATCGCATCGCCCGGGCCCGCCCACGAGGAAGCGATCCTGCAGGCCCTGGCGCGGGAGCTGCCGGTGCTGTGCGAGAAGCCGCTGACCCCGGAGCCGGCGGGGGCGTTGCGCATCATGGAGGCCGAGCAGCGGCTGGGGCGGCGCCTGGTGCAGGTGGGGTTCATGCGGCGCCACGACGCCGAGTACGAGCGGCTCAAGGAGTTGCTGGACGCGGGCGGGATCGGCCGCCCGCTCTTCCTGCACTGCCGGCACCGCAACGCCTCCTCGCCGTCCTTCTTCACCAGCGACATGCTGATCAGCGACTCCGTGGTGCACGAGGTGGACGCGGCCCGCTGGCTGCTGGGGCAGGAGATCACCGCGGTCACCGTGCTCTCGCCGCGGGCGACGTCGGCCGCGCCCGAGGGTCTGGCCGATCCCCGCTTGGTACTGCTGGAGACGTCCGGTGGGGCCGTCGTGGACGTGGAGATCTTCGTCAACTGCGGTTTCGGCTACCAGGTGCAGTGCGAGGCGGTGGGCGAGGCGGGCAGCGCCCGGATCGGCGACGGCCACGCGATGGTGGTCCAGGCGGCGGGCCGGTGGGGCGGCGAGATCGTCCAGGACTTCACGGTGCGCTTCGCCGACGCCTACGACCGGCAGCTGCGGCGCTGGGTGGCCGCGGCCGCGCGCGGCGGGGTGGCGGGGCCCGGCGCGTGGGACGGGTACGCGGCGGCGGCCGTCTCCGAGGCGGGCCTGGCTGCGGCGCGCAGCGGCGTACGGACGGTGGTGGAGCTGGCGGACCGGCCGGCCCTGTACCGCTGATCCGCTGCGGCGGTCCGCCCCCGGCTGGTCCACGTCCCCGCACCTGTCTCATCCGACCCTTGTGTCTCTCCGGTCACAGGGGTCGTCCTTCTGTCACGCATGTCCGCGTTACGCGGGTTTTCCGTCACAGGGGGGCGACAGCCCCTGCCGCGCACTCGTCCCGCGTCGTTCCCCGGGCACAACGCGAGTGATCGTCAGCGTCCACGCGCCGGATCCCCGACGGCCGCCCGGCCGGCCCGGCGGCGTGGACCAGGAGGTGTCCGACATGAGCGAGCGACAGCTGTGGTCGTACAAGGAGATCGCTGCACACATCCGGGTCCAGCCGGACACCGTGCGCTCCTACCGCAAGCACGGCCTTCTTCCGCCGCCCGACCACGTGGAGGCCGGCAAGCCCTACTGGTACGCCGACACGGTCCGCGCCTGGGTGGCCCGCCGGCCCGGCAACCGGGGGCGCCGGGAGGACTGAGGCCGCCACGGCGGGGAAAGACCGGATGCCGATGCTCGCTTTATACCCCCCAGGGGTATACTCTCGGATTGTCGGGAGGACGGTGGAGTCACAGGCCGCCCCTCCCGGCGACCGGACACACCCCTGAAGAGGAGAACGACATGACCGCCGAGACGGACACCCAGACCACCACCGTCTACCGGGTGACCGGCATGACCTGCGGCCACTGCGAGGGCGCGGTGACCAGCGAGCTCTCCGCCCTGCCGGGCGTCACCTCGGTCAAGGCCGTCGCCGCGTCCGGCGAGGTCACCGTGGTCTCCGAGGCCCCGCTCGCCGACGAGGACGTCCGCGCCGCGGTGGACGAGGCCGGCTACGAGTTCGCCGGACAGGTCTGAGCGGCACCCGCGCCCTTTCATCGGCAGCACCCGCGGCACTTCGCAGCACCCCGCCGGGCCGTGCCGGCCAGCTCATACTGGACCCGTACGGCCCGGCCATCCCCCTGGAGCCGGAACATGACCAGCACAGTGCACGACGGACCGATAACGGCGGTCGAACTCTCCATCGGCGGAATGACCTGCGCCTCCTGCGCGGCCCGCATCGAGAAGAAACTCAACCGGATGGACGGCGTCGAGGCGACGGTGAACTACGCCACCGAGAAGGCCCATGTCTCCTACGGCGGAGACGTCCAGGTCGCCGACCTGATCGCGACCGTCGTCAGGACCGGTTACACCGCCGAGCAACCCGCGCCGCCCGCCCCCGTGGCCGACGAGGGGCAGGAGCGGGCGGCCGAGGCACCCGACCCGGCACTGTCCGCCCTGCGGCAGCGCCTGCTGGTCTCCGCCGCGCTCGCCCTGCCGGTCGTCCTGCTCGCGATGGTCCCCGCCCTCCAGTTCGACAACTGGCAGTGGCTCTCGCTGACCCTGGCCGCGCCCGTCGTGGTGTGGGGCGGCTTCCCCTTCCACAAGGCCGCCTGGACCAACGCCCGCCACGGCGCGGCGACCATGGACACCCTGGTCTCGGTCGGCACGCTCGCCGCCTTCGCCTGGTCACTGTGGGCGCTGTTCTTCGGCCACGCGGGCATGCCCGGCATGCGGCACGGCTTCACCCTCTTCACACTCCAGGGGGGCGGCGTCTCCCGCACCGACGGCTCCTCCGCCATCTATCTGGAGGTCGCGGCCGGAGTCGTCGCCTTCATCCTCCTCGGCCGCTACCTGGAGGCGCGCTCCAAGCGGAAGGCAGGCGCGGCCCTCAAGGCCCTTCTGGAGCTGGGCGCCAAGGACGTCGTCGTCCTGCGGGCGGGCAAGGAGGTGCGCATCCCGGTGGCCGCGCTCACCGTGGGCGACCGCTTCGTCGTCCGCCCCGGCGAGAAGATCGCCACCGACGGCGCGGTCGTCGAGGGCAGCTCCGCCGTGGACGCCTCCATGCTGACCGGCGAATCCGTCCCGGTCGAGGTGTCCGCCGGCGACTTCGTCACCGGCGCCACCGTCAACACCTCCGGACGCCTGCTCGTCGAGGCCACCAGGGTCGGGGCCGACACCCAGCTCGCCCGGATGGCCAAGCTGGTCGAGGACGCACAGAACGGCAAGGCCGAGGTGCAGCGCCTCGCCGACCGGATCTCCTCGATCTTCGTGCCCGTCGTCCTGGTCCTCGCGCTCGGCACCTGGATCGGCTGGCTGCTCGCCACCGACGACGCGACGGCCGCCTTCACGGCCGCGGTGGCCGTCCTGATCATCGCCTGCCCGTGCGCCCTGGGCCTGGCCACCCCGACCGCGCTGATGGTCGGCACCGGGCGGGGGGCGCAGCTCGGCATCCTGATCAAGGGCCCCGAGGTGCTGGAGTCCACCCGCCGCGTGGACACCGTCGTCCTGGACAAGACCGGCACCGTCACCACCGGCCGGATGACCCTGGTCGGCGTCGTCGCCGCCGAGGGGGTCGACCAGCTCGAACTGCTGCGCCTGGCCGGGTCCCTGGAGCACGCCTCGGAGCACCCGATCGCCCGGGCCGTCGCCACCGCGGCCGCCGACCGGGCGGGCGCGCTGCCCGTGCCGGAGGGCTTCGAGAACATCGCCGGCCTCGGCGTCCAGGGCATGGTCGACGGGCACGCCGTCCTGGTGGGCCGCGAGCAGCTGCTGGCGAACTGGTCGATCACCCTCCCGGACGGGCTCGCGCGGGCCAAGGCGGCCGCGGAGGCCGAAGGCGGCACCGCCGTGCTGGTGGCCTGGGACGGCGCGGCGCGCGGGGTCCTGACGGTGGCCGACGCGGTCAAGGAGACCAGCGCCGAGGCGGTCGCCCGGCTGCGGGAACTGGGATTGGCCCCGGTCCTGCTGACCGGCGACAACCGGGCGGTGGCGGAGACGGTGGCCCGCGAGGTGGGCATCGACGAGGTGATCGCCGAGGTGCTCCCGCAGGACAAGGTGGACGTCGTACGCCGCCTCCAGGCCGAGGGCCGTACGGTCGCCATGGTCGGCGACGGGGTCAACGACGCGGCCGCACTGGCCCAGGCCGACCTGGGGCTGGCCATGGGCACCGGCACCGACGCGGCCATCGAGGCCGGCGACCTGACCCTCGTACGGGGCGACCTGCGCGTGGCGGCGGACGCGATCCGACTCTCCCGCCGGACCCTGGCCACCATCAAGGGCAACCTCTTCTGGGCCTTCGGCTACAACGTCGCGGCCCTGCCGCTGGCGGCCGCCGGCCTGCTCAACCCGATGATCGCGGGGGCCGCGATGGCCTTCTCCTCGGTCTTCGTGGTGACCAACAGCCTGCGGTTGAGGTCCTTCCGCTAGTGGATGACCTTCGCATCGTTCCCACACTTCCTTCACGGGAGACGCAGATCACAGTGACCTCAACGTAACCATCCGGGGTCGTGACGGGTCTAATGGGGCGATGCCAGGAACGTCTTGGGGGACGTTCCACGGAAACCTTGGGGGTTTTCCGTGGCATCCGCCGGCCGGGACACGTGCCCGCGGGAGGCTTTGAGCGGCCCTCCCGACCCGAACGGGTCCCGGCTCAAGGACGCCCCGATCCGGGTCCCGTGGGGGGAATCCGTTTCGGGGGGAACAGGGAAGCGCCCCGACCGTCGACCCGTGGGGGGATCGACGGCGGGGCGCTTCTCGTACACCTGGGGCGGCGCCGCCCTGTCCTGCGCGGCGCCCGAGGGCCTCGGGTCAGCGGGCCTCGACGGGAACGAAGTCGCGCAGGACCTCGCCCGTGTAGATCTGGCGCGGGCGGCCGATGCGGGAGCCCGGCTCCTTGATCATTTCCTGCCACTGGGCGATCCAGCCGGGGAGGCGGCCGAGCGCGAAGAGCACGGTGAACATCTCGGTCGGGAAGCCCATGGCCCGGTAGATCAGACCGGTGTAGAAGTCCACGTTCGGGTAGAGGTTGCGCTCGACGAAGTACGAGTCGGCCAGCGCGTGCTCTTCCAGCTTGAGCGCGATGTCGAGCAGCTCGTCGCTCTTGCCGAGCGCCGAGAGGACGTCGTGCGCCGCCGCCTTGATGATCTTCGCCCGGGGGTCGAAGCTCTTGTAGACGCGGTGCCCGAAGCCCATCAGGCGGACGCCGTCCTCCTTGTTCTTCACCTTGCGGATGAAGGCGTCGACGTCGCCGCCGTCGTTCTTGATGCCCTCGAGCATCTCCAGGACGGACTGGTTGGCGCCGCCGTGCAGCGGACCCCACAGGGCCGAGATGCCGGCGGAGATCGAGGCGAACATGTTCGCCTGCGAGGAGCCGACCAGGCGCACGGTGGAGGTGGAGCAGTTCTGCTCGTGGTCCGCGTGCAGGATCAGCAGCTTGTCGAGCGCGGAGACCACGACCGGGTCCAGGTCGTACTCCTGGGCCGGCACGGAGAAGGTCATGCGCAGGAAGTTCTCGACGTAGCCGAGGTCGTTGCGCGGGTAGACCACCGGGTGGCCGACCGACTTCTTGTACGCGTAGGCCGCGATCGTCGGGAGCTTGGCCAGCAGCCGGATCGTCGAGAGGTGGCGCTGCGTCTCGTCGAAGGGGTTGTGGCTGTCCTGGTAGAACGTGGACAGCGCGCTGACGACCGAGGACAGCATCGCCATCGGGTGGGCGTCGCGCGGGAAGCCGTCGTAGAAGCGCTTGACGTCCTCGTGCAGCAGCGTGTGCTGGGTGATCTCGTTGCGGAACGACGCGAGCTGGTCGACGGTCGGCAGCTCACCGTTGATCAGCAGGTAGGCCACCTCGATGAAGGACGAACGCTCGGCCAGCTGCTCGATCGGGTAGCCGCGGTACCGCAGGATGCCCTGCTCACCGTCGAGGTAGGTGATCGCGGACTTGTAGGCCGCGGTGTTGCCGTAGCCGCTGTCCAGCGTGACGAGCCCGGTCTGGGCCCGCAGCTTCGAGATGTCGAAGCCCTGGTCGCCGACGGTGCTCTCAACCACCGGGTAGGTGTATTCACCGTCCGCGTACCGGAGTACTACAGAGTTGTCGCTCACGTCATCCCTCACCGACGTAGTGCCTCTTCTTCGAGGTGCCCTGACTGTCCTCTACCTTCCCCCATTTGGCGCAGGAGAGTGCACTCGGGGTCGGCCTTTGGTCTTTCTGGCGGCACTGAGTGCCGCCAACCTGTTCATCCTGCCCCCTCCGCGCGGCGGCGGGAACCCCAAATGATCGATCATCTAGGTGATGTTTCCCACCGGTATGCGTCCGGACAGCCGGGGCGCGACCGCCGTGTACCTCCTACCTGCGGAAACGGTACGCACAGCCTGACCGAGAGCCTTTCGGGACCCGACGAGGACGACCAGTTTCTTCGCCCGGGTCACCGCCGTGTAGAGCAGATTCCGCTGGAGCATCATCCAAGCACCGGTGGTGACCGGGATCACCACAGCGGGATATTCACTCCCCTGGGAGCGGTGGATGGTGACGGCGTAGGCGTGGGCCAGCTCGTCGAGTTCCGAGAACTCGTAGCCGATCTCCTCGTCCTCCTCCGTCCGCACCGTCAGGCGCTGTTCGTCCGCGTCCAGGGCGACGACCACGCCGACCGTGCCGTTGAAGACGCCGTTGGCGCCCTTCTCGTAGTTGTTGCGGATCTGGGTGACCTTGTCGCCCACCCGGAAGACCCGGCCGCCGAACCGCTTCTCCGGCAGGTCGGGGCGGGCCGGCGTCATCGCCTGCTGGAGCAGTCCGTTGAGGTTCCCCGCACCCGCCGGGCCGCGGTGCATGGGGGCGAGCACCTGGACGTCCCGCCTCGGGTCGAGGCCGAACCTGGCCGGGATCCTGCGGGCCGCCACGTCCACGGCCAGCACGCCCGCCGCCTCGGTGTCCTCCTCGGGGAAGAGGAAGAAGTCCGGCAGTCCGTCGGTGATCGGCGGCAGCCCGGTGTTGATGCGGTGCGCGTTGGTGACCACCCCGGACTGCTGGGCCTGCCGGAAGATCCGGGTCAGCCGCACCGCGGGCACCGGGCCGCCCTCCGCCAGCAGGTCCCGCAGGACCTCCCCGGCGCCGACCGACGGCAGCTGGTCCACGTCCCCCACGAGCAGCAGGTGAGCACCCGGCGCCACCGCCTTGACCAGCTTGTTGGCCAGCAGCAGGTCCAGCATCGAGGCCTCGTCGACCACGACCAGGTCGGCGTCCAGCGGGCGGTCCCGGTCGTACGCGGCGTCCCCGCCCGGCTTGAGTTCCAGCAGCCGGTGCACCGTGGAGGCCTCTGCCCCGGTGAGCTCGGCGAGCCGCTTGGCCGCCCGGCCGGTGGGCGCGGCCAGCACCACCTTGGCCCTCTTGGCCCGGGCCAGCTCGACGATGGAGCGCACGGTGAAGGACTTGCCGCAGCCGGGGCCGCCGGTGAGGACGGCGACCCGGCGGGTCAGCGCCAGCTTGACCGCGTCGCGCTGCTCGGGGGCGAGCGTGGCCCCCGTACGCCCGGCGAGCCAGCCGAGGGCCTTGTCCCAGTCGACATCCTGGAAGGACGGCATCCGGTCGTCCTCGGCGTTCAGCAGCCGCCGCACCTGCCCGACCAGGGACAGCTCGGCCCGGTGGAAGGGCACCAGGTATACGGCGGTCAGCGGGTCGGGCCCGCCCTGCGGGTCCGGAACGCACTCCCGCACGACCCCTTCCGGGTCGGCGGCGAGCTCGGCCAGGCACTCGATCACCAGCCCGGTGTCGACCTGGAGCAGCTTGACCCCGTCGGCGATGAGCTTCTCCTCGGGCAGGAAGCAGTGGCCCTGGTCGGTGGACTGGGACAGGGCGTACTGCAGTCCGGCCTTGACCCGTTCGGGGCTGTCGTGCGGGATCCCGACGGCCTGGGCGATGCGGTCGGCGGTCAGGAAGCCGATGCCCCACACGTCGGCGGCGAGCCGGTAGGGCTGGTTGTTGACGACGGAGATGGAGGCGTCGCCGTACTTCTTGTAGATGCGCACCGCGATGGAGGTGGAGACGCCGACGCCCTGGAGGAAGACCATGACCTCCTTGATGGCCTTCTGCTCCTCCCAGGCTGCCCCGATCAGCTTCGTCCGCTTGGGGCCGAGCCCGGGCACCTCGATCAGCCGCTTCGGCTCGGCCTCGATCACGTCGAGCGTGCCGGTGCCGAAGTGCTCCACGATCCGGTCGGCGATCTTCGGGCCGATGCCCTTGATCAGGCCGGAGCCGAGGTAGCGGCGGATGCCCTGGATGGTGGCGGGCAGGACGGTCCGGTAGTTCTCCACGGTGAACTGCCGGCCGTACTGCGGGTGGGAGCCCCAGCGGCCCTCCATGCGCAGGGATTCGCCGGGCTGCGCCCCCAGCAGGGAGCCGACCACGGTGAGCAGGTCGCCGCCGCCGCGGCCGGTGTCGACGCGCGCGACCGTGTAGCCGCTCTCCTCGTTGGCGTAGGTGATGCGCTCGAGGACGCCCTCGACCACCGCCAATTGCACCGCCGCCCGTACCCCGTCCGTTGCCATGCCCCGAAGCTACCGGTCGGCGCCGACATCCCGTCAGGCCTGTGGACAGCGCGAAGGGGGTCCCGCCTCGCGGCCGGACCCCCTCACGGTTACCCCTCCCTCGCCGGACTTCCCGATCCCCCCAGATCCCTCCCCGGAAGTGCCGACGCAACATACGACCCGCGGTACCCCCGGAGGGTTGCATCCGGAGTCACAGATTTACGTTTCCGTTACCCAATGCCTACCCGAGGTACTGGCACATCGGTACGGACGTAGCGTTTCAGGCACGGGCGAATCTTCGATCCAGGACGACGTGTCGGGCGCAGCGGCCCGCGGCGGCCCCCGTACGGCGCGGGGCGGGCGGCGGTCGCGGGCATCCTCCCGGCCCGCCCCGCGCGCTATCCTCGGGCGCCATGGACACGCCCGCGGCACCCCGTACTCCTGCGGACCCCGAGGCGAAGGGGGTGCGCCTGCGTGACCCCGGGCCCGGCGAGCTGGGCTGGATCGTGCAGCGGCACGGCGCGCTGTACGCCGCCGAGTACGGCTGGAACGCCGAGTTCGAGGGCCTGGTGGCCCGGATCGTCGCGGACTTCGCCGAGGACCACGACCCGTACCTGGAACGGGTCTGGATCGCCGATCTGGACGGCAGCCCGGTGGGCTCGGTGATGTGCGTGCGTGAGGACGGCGCCCCCGGCACCGCCCGTCTGCGGCTGCTCCTGGTCGACCCCGAGGGGCGCGGCCGCGGCATCGGCGGCCTGCTGGTCGACACGGTCGTCGCCTTCGCCCGCTCGGTCGGCTACCGCGAGCTGGTGCTGTGGACCAACGACGTGCTGGTCGACGCCCGCGAGCTCTACCTGCGGGCAGGGTTCACCCTGGTCGCGGAGCGCCCGCACCGCTCGTACGGGGTCTCCCTCATCGGACAGGACTGGCGCCTGCCGCTGCAGGACGACTCCCCGCGCTGACGGCAGCGGTACGGGTCCGGGGCCGTACGGGGGCCAGCGACGTCAGCCCCACCCCGCCGACCAGCAGCACCGCCGCCGCCCAGCGCAGGCCCGACACCTGCTCTCCCAGCACCAGGGCCGCGGAGGACATTCCGAAGACCGGTACCAGCAGGCTGAACGGAGCCACCGACGAGGCGGGGTAGCGGCGCAGCAGGTAGCCCCAGGCGCCGAAGCCGAACACGGTCGAGACCCACGCGACGTACGCGATGACGCCCACCCCGGACCAGTCCAGGGCCCGCAGCGCGGCCAGGTCCCGCTCGGGCCCCTCCAGCAGCAGCGACAGCCCGAACAGCGGCAGCACCGGCACGGTGCACACCCACACCATGAAGTTCAGCGCGTCGGGCGGGGAGGCCTTGCGGGTCAGCACGTTGGACACGCCCCAGCAGGCGGCGGCCGCCACGACCAGGGTGAAGCCGAGCACCGGCCCGGAGGTTCCCCCGTCCACGGCGGCGGCGGCGATCCCGGCCAGCGCCACGGTCATGCCGAGCAGCCGCACCCGGCCGGGCCGCTCGCGGAGCACGACGGCGGCGAGGGCGGCGGTGAAGACGGCCTGGATCTGCAGGACGAGGGAGGAGAGCCCGGCCGGCATGCCCGCGTCCATGCCGGTGAAGAGCAGGCCGAACTTGGCGATGCCGAGGGCGACCCCCACCCCCGCGATCCACTTCCAGGCGACCTTGGGCGGCCCGACGAAGAACACGGCGGGCAGGGCGGCGACGAGGAAGCGGAGCGCGGACAGCAGCAGGGGTGGGAAGTGGTCGAGTCCGATCTCGATGACCACGAAGTTGAAGCCCCAGACGGCGGCGACGAGCACGGCGAGTGCGGTGTGTACGGGACGCATGACCCGAGCATCGGCCCGCCCGACCATGTAGCACCAGCGCGGATCTCTTCATCCATGGATGAAGCACTCCTAACGCATAGGATGAGGGCATGCTCGATCTCGCCCGGCTGCGCGCCCTGCACGCCGTATCCGTCCACGGCTCGGTCGCGGGCGCGGCGGCCGCCCTCGGCTACACGCCCTCCGCGGTCTCGCAGCAGATCGCCAAGCTGGAGCGGGAGACCCGCACCACCCTGCTGGAGCGGCGCGGGCGCGGCGTCGCCCTCACCGAGGAGGCCCGCCACCTGGCGGACACCGCGCAGGAGTTGCTGGCGATCGTGGAGCGCGCCGAGACCACCCTGGAGGAGCGGCGCGGGCGGCCGAGCGGGCTGCTCACGGTCGCCGCGTTCGCCTCGGCCGCGCGCGGACTGCTGCCGGGGGTGCTGGCCGAACTGGCCCGTCGGCACCCGGCCCTGGACGTGCGCCTCACCGAGGTCGACCCGCACCTGTCCGTCGACCTTGTGGCCCGCGGCGTCACCGATCTGGCCGTGGCCCACGACTGGGACATCGCCCCGCTGCCCGCACCCGAGGGGGTGGAGCAGGCCCTCATCGGGGACGACCGCTGCGACCTGGTGGTGCCGGCCGGCCACCCCTTCACCGCCCGGGGGACCGTCCGCCGCTCGGACCTCGGCGGCCAGCGCTGGGTGTGCCAGCCGCCCGGACGGGTCTGCCACGACTGGCTGATGCGGACGCTGCGCACCGCCGGTTTCGAGCCGGACATCGCGCACGTCGCCGAGGAGAACCACACCATCGTGGCCCTGGTCGCGGCCGGACTCGGGGTGGCGGTCGTCCCGCGGTTGGGCACCGGCGCCCTGCCGGCGGGGGCCGTGGCCGTACCGCTGGAACCGGGCCCCGTCCGCAGGCTGTACGCCCTCTGGCGCACCGGCGCAGCCCGCCGCCCGGCCATCACCGAAACCGTCCGCACCCTCCAGGAGCACTGGGCGGTGTCCGCGCAGTAGCGCCGGGGCCGCCGGACGGGGCCGTACCGGGATGCTCCCGCGGGGGCGTCCGCCCGCGACCAGCCCGGTGCCGGCAGGTCCCTGCGGCCCTCACGGGGCCCCCGCGGTCGGATGCGCGGCCGATCGTCCCCGCAGGGCGCGGACGCGACCGCCCCGCCACGTCCGGCGTCCGAGGGGACGCCCCGGGGTCCCCTGCGCCGCCGGCCCCCAGCCCCCGGCCGACAGGCTCCGCCCGACAGGCCGCCGCCTACCGCCCCGCCCGCCCCGCCCCGGTTGGGCGACACGCTGCGACACGCCCGGTCCCGTGCGGACGGCACCGGTAGGGTCCGGCCCGTGCCGAACCACGCCTCCCGCCGGACCCTGCTCGCCGCGGCCGCCGCGGTCGCCGCCACGGCCGCGGGGGCGGCCGCCTCCGCCTCGGGTCCCGCGCGCACCACCACCGCCGACGCCCTCAATCCGGACGACCCCGCCGGCCGCCGGCCCGACCGGGCCCGGCTGCGGCGCGCCGTCGACCGGATGAGCCTCGCGGAGAAGGTCGGACAGCTCTTCGTCTCCCGGGCGTACGGGCATTCCGCGACCGACCCGGACACGGCGGACGCCGAGCAGAACCAGGCGCTGTTCGGCGTGCGCACCGCCGCCGAACTGGTCTCCCGCTACCACCTCGGCGGGATCGTCTACTTCGCCTGGGCCCACAACACCCGCACCCCGCATCAGATCGCGGCGCTCTCGGCCGGCCTCCAGCGGGCCGCCCTCACCACCGGCGCCCGGATCCCGCTCCTGCTCTCCACCGACCAGGAGCACGGCGCCGTCGCCCGGATCGGCAGGCCCGCGACGCTGTTCCCGGGGGCGATGGCGCTCGGCGCCTCCGGCTCCGCCGCCGACGCCCGGCGCGCCGCCCGCATCGCGGGCACCGAACTGGCGGCCATGGGCATCCGGCAGGACTACGCACCGGTGGCCGACGTCAACGTCAACCCGGCCAATCCGGTCATCGGCGTACGGTCCTTCGGCTCCGACCCGCGCGCCGTCGCCGAACTGGTCGCCGCCCAGGTGCGCGGCTACCAGGGCGCCGGCGTGGCCGCCACCGCCAAGCACTTCCCCGGCCACGGCGACACCGAGACCGACAGCCATGTCGGACTGCCGGTGATGCGGCACACCCGCGCCGACTGGGAGGAGCTCGACGAGCCGCCCTTCCGGGCCGCGGTGGAGGCCGGCGTGGACGCGATCATGACGGCGCACATCGTCTTCCCGGCGCTGGACCCCTCCGGCGACCCGGCCACCCTCTCCCGGCCGATCGTCACCGGCATCCTGCGCGAACGCCTCGACTTCCAGGGCGTGGTGGTCACCGACGCCCTGGACATGGCCGGGGTCCGCCAGAGGTACGGTGACGACCGCGTGCCCGTGCTGGCCCTCCTGGCCGGCTGCGATCAGCTGCTGAACCCGCCGGACCTGCCGTTGGCCCATCGCAGCGTGCTGGCGGCTGTCGCGTCGGGTGAGCTGACCGAGGCCCGCATCGAGGAGTCGGTGCTGCGGATCCTGGAACTGAAGTCCCGCCGCGGACTGTTCGACGAGGCCCGCCCTTCGGCGGCGACGGTGGACACGGTGGTCGGCGTACGCGAACACCTCGATGCCGCCGACCGCATCGCCGCCGCCACCACGACCCTGCTGGCGAACCCCGGCAGGCTGGTGCCCGTCGATGCCAAGGCCGCGCCGAGGCTGCTGGTCACCGGGACGGACCCGGTCTCCCCCAGCGCGGGCACCGGCCCGCCCACGGTCGTACTGGCCCGGGAGCTGACCTCCCTGGGCTGCCGGGCCGCGGCGGTGGCGCCCGCGCGCGCGGTGGCCGCGGCGCCCGGGCACGCTGCGGTGCTGGTGTGCACGTACAACGTGCCGGAGGGGGACGGTCCGCAGCGCGCCCTGGTGACGGAGCTGCTCGCCACCGGCGTCCCCGTGGTCCTGGTGGCGCTCCGCAACCCCTACGACCCGGCCCGGCTGCCGGCCTGCGCGGCGGAGCTGGCGACGTATTCCTGGGGGGATGCGGAGATGCGGGCGGCGGCCCGGGTCCTCACCGGGGCGGCCCGGCCCGTGGGCCGTCTGCCCGTCCCGGTCCCGGGCCGCTACCCGCTGGGCCACGGGCTCTCGCTCGACACCTGAGACGCGACGCCCGGCACCGGCGGCCGACACGGCGGAGGGCGTGCCCGCGGGATGCGGACACGCCCTCGCCGTTCACCGGCCGTACGCCGCTACGGGCGCAGCTGCGGCTCGCGCTCCAGGTCGCGCCGGTCGAGCTCGGCGTCCGGCGCCGCCAGCGGCGCCGCCCGGC
Source organism: Streptomyces sp. NPDC046349 (assembly GCF_055587885.1). Taxonomy (NCBI): domain Bacteria; kingdom Bacillati; phylum Actinomycetota; class Actinomycetes; order Kitasatosporales; family Streptomycetaceae; genus Streptomyces; species Streptomyces sp. NPDC046349. The sequence continues at coordinate 239,145 of NZ_JBVJFK010000002.1, read as the reverse complement.
CCGGGTCGGCGAGCGCGGCGGCCGGCGCCACCCCGGCCCACTGGAGGATCTTGGCGGTGGCGAGGGCCTTCTCGCCGTCCAGGAGCTTGGCGACGTTCGCCCCGTGGTTGGCGCCCGGCGCGATCATCACGTGGCTGTCGCGCGCCCCGTAGCCGATGCGGAACGGCTCGGCGCCCCACGGGTCGTTCTGCCCGTACACGAACAGCATCTGGTGGGCGTTGTCGCGCACCCACTTGTCGATGTCCGCCATGGCTCCCGGCTGGAAGGTCATGGGGATGTCGCGGGGCACGAAGTTGCGCGGCGGCTGGTAGCCGTAGCGGCTCAGGTTGCCCAGGTGCGGCTGCTTGATGTCCGGGGAGCCGAGCTGGGTGCCCGCCTGGTAGTAGTACGGCGTGTACGTCTCCAGGCCCTGGTCGGCATAGGCGGAGAAGCCGGAGATCGCGTCGATCGAGTCCCAGATCTCCTGGTCCGTGGCGGTGGCGGCGGCCGGGATCGAGGCGCAGTCGGCCAGCAGGCTGTACTGCCAGAAGGCCCACACGTAGTCGAGGACGACGGCCTCGTAGGCCTTGTCGAGGCTGCCGACGGTGGTGAAGGTCCAGCCGTTCTCGGCGGCGGCCGCCGCGTACTTGGCCTCCAGGGGCTCGCGGCGCACCAGCGCCTCGCGCTGGACCGCGTTCAGCCTGTCGCGGCACTCCTTGGTGCCCACCTTGGCGAAGAACCGGTCGTAGGCCGAGTCCTCCTTGTTGACGACGTCGTTGGGCGCGACGTACGCGACGACGCCGTCCATGTCACGCGGGTAGAAGCGCTCGTAGTACGTCGCCGTCATGCCGCCCTTGCTGCCGCCGGTGGCCAGCCAGTTCTTCTTGTAGATCTTCTTCAGGGCGGTGAAGATGCGGTGCTGGTCGCTGGCGGCCTGCCAGATGTCCAGGTTCGCCCAGTTGGCCGCGTCGGGCCGGGAGGGCGTGAAGAACCGATACTCCATGGAGACCTGGTTGCCGTCGATGATGGTCGTCGGCTCACTGCGGCGCGGGTTGGTGCTGACGTTGTATCCGGAGGTGAAGAACACCGACGGCCGTGAGACGTCCTTGTGCAACAGGGTCAAGCGTTGCTTGAAGGTGCCCTTCCACGGCTGCCGGTGGTCGACCGGCTGCTCGTAGTTCAGCACGAAGAAGCGGTAGCCGGGGTACGGCTTCTCCTCGATCAGGCTCATCCCGGGAATGCCGAGGATCTGGTCCTTGATGTCCGCGGCGGCCGCCGGCTCCGCGGCGGTGGCCGCTTGTGCCGTGGAGCCGGCCGCGCCCATGGTGCCGATGAGCACCACGAGCGACAGCAGCCATCCGAGCGTCTTGCGCATTCGCCCTCCCCTTGAGTTCACTTCGGTCGCCGTGAACCTAACCGGGCCAACACACCACTGAACAGACCTAGTTGGGACTGTCCCTCAGCACAGGATCCAGCCGGAGTCGGCCGAGCCCCCTCCCGCATCCCCCTTTACGTACACACAGCGGCTGATCGCCCCCACGGTGACGGGCCCGGCATGGCGGGTGAATCGGCCCGCGTCGCGCACCGGCGCTCCGCCGCGCGGCTGGATGCTGACCGCCATCCGCCGCCGATCGCCGGGAGTACGGGCCACAGTCATCGCGCAGGCCCGGGTGCGGCTCTTGTAGACACGCAGCTCGCCCGCCTCGAACGGCACCGTCCGCGCCAGCCGGCCCGCACATCCGCTGCTCGCGGCCTGGGCGGGCGCTCCGGCGGACAGCCCGCCGGCGCAGAGCCACAGGGCAACTGTGAGCGCTCCCAACGACGCGGCGCGGCGGCCGCGCCCGTTCCGCCCCTTCACCATCCAGCCCCCCGATCGGTCGTACGCGCGGTCTGCGCACGCACGTACGACGCCCGGGCGCCCGGAAAGGTTGCCGTCGCCAAGGATCCGGCCACCCGCCGCGGGCCGCTCCTCCCTCGTCCGCGTGCATCCTCAACTCCCCGTCGGGACGACGGAAGTTCGCCATCCGCCGCGAGATCACGCCAGGTGGCCGCAGGACCGCACAACGTGTCCGCGGATGCGGACACCGTCCGTGAAAGGCACCCACACGACGAACGACTGCTCGACGCACGCGCAGCGCGGGCCGGCCCACGACCGTTCGTTCCGCCTTCCGAGGATGCGGGCGATCCTCGTGATCGTGGACACCGGCGGCGACGGGGTCATCGGCCCGACGGAGTTCCAACGGGCGCGGGAGGCCTTCGACACGGACCTGAGCACCGCCACACCGAGGCGCTGTTCCGGCAGACCGAGGTGGACGGGGACGGCACACCGACGGTGGACGAACTCCTCGGCGCGGTACGCGAGTACCGCACCGGCACCGACGAGGACGCCCCGGGGAACGTGCTGGTCGGCGAGTTCTGGTCCCCGGGGCTCCCGCCGGTCAGGCCGCGGCCCGCTCGTCCTCCCCGACGAAGGTGCGCCACAGTTCGGCGTACCGGCCTCCGCGGGCCAGGAGTTCGGCGTGGGAGCCGTCCTCGACGACGCGGCCGCGGTCCATGACGACGACCCGGTCGGCCCGCGCGGCGGTGGTCAGCCGGTGCGCCACCACCAGCGTGGTGCGCTTGCCCGCGAGCCGGTCCGTCGCCTGGTTGACCTGGGCCTCGGTGGCCAGGTCGAGGGCAGCGGTGGCCTCGTCGAGCAGCAGCACGTCCGGGTCGACGAGTTCGGCGCGGGCCAGCGCGATCAGCTGGCGCTGTCCCGCGGAGAGGTTGCGGCCGCGTTCGGCGACGGTGTGCAGGTAGCCGCCGTCGAGGGTGGCGATCATGGCGTGGGCGCCGACCGCGCGGGCGGCGGCCTCCACCTCTTCGTCGCTCGCCGCCGGCCGCCCGTAGGCGATGGCGTCGCGGACGGTCCCCGGGAAGAGGTACGACTCCTGGGGGACGACGCCCAGCCGGTGGCGGTACGCCGTCAGGTCCAGCTCCCGCAGGTCGGCTCCGTCGGCGGTGATCCGGCCGGAGGTCGGGTCGTAGAACCGGGCCACCATCTTGACCAGGGTGGACTTTCCGGCGCCGGTCTCGCCGACGAAGGCGACGGTCTGCCCGGCGGGTATGCGCAGGCTGATGCCGGCCAGGGCCTCGCCCTTCTCGCCGCGCTCGGCCGCCGTACCGTACTGGAAGCGGACGTTCTCGAAGGCGATCTCCCCGCGCAGCGACGGCAGTTCGCGCGGGGCCTGGGGCCGCGGGGTGGTGGTGGGCTCGCGCAGCAGGTCCTGGATGCGGCGGAGGGAGACGGTGGCCTGCTGGTAGCCGTCGAAGACCTGGGAGAGCTGCTGGACCGGGGCGAAGAACAGGTCGATGTAGAGCAGGTAGGCGACGAGCGCGCCGGTGGTGAGCGTCCCTGCCTCCACCCGGCCCGCACCGACGATCAGCACGGCGGCCGCGGCGGCCGAGGACAGCAGCTGGACGAACGGGAAGTAGACCGAGATCAGCCACTGGCCGCGGACCCGGGCCTCGCGGTAGGAGTCGCTGCGCTCGGCGAAGCGGGTGGCGCCGGAGCCCTCGCGGCGGAAGGCCTGGACGATGCGCAGACCGGAGACGGACTCCTGGAGGTCGGCGTTGACCAGGCTGACCCGGTCGCGGGCGAGCTCGTAGGCGGCGACGGACTTGCGGCGGAACACGATCGTCCCGACGACCAGGACGGGCAGGGTCGCGAAGACGATCAGCGCGAGCTCGACGTCGAGGACGAGCAGGGCGACCAGGATCCCGAAGAAGGTGAAGACGGAGACGACGGCCGTGACCAGTCCGGTCTGCAGGAACGTCGACAGCGAGTCCACGTCCGTGGTCATCCGGGTCATGATCTTGCCGGTCAGCTCGCGCTCGTAGTAGTCGAGGCCGAGCCGCTGGAGCTGCGCGAAGATCTTGACGCGGAGGGAGTACAGGACGCGCTCGCCGGTGCGGCCGGTCATCCGGGTCTCGGCGAACTGCGCGGCCCATTGGGCGACGACGACCGCGAGGGCGAGCCCGGCGGCCGCCCAGACGGCGCCGAGCACGGCCGCTTCCACGCCCTGGTCGATGCCGTGGCGGATCAGGATCGGCAGGAGCAGTCCGGATCCCGCGTCCACGGCGACGAGGGCCAGGCTGACGGCGAGCGGCGCCCAGAACCCCTTCAGCAGACGGCGCAGGCCGTAGCTCTCCTCGGCGGCCGCGGCCCGGTTCTCGTCCACATCGGGCAGGTCGTCGGCGGGCGGCAGCGCGGCGACCTGAGCGAGCAGTTCGGGGGTGGCGGGCGTCCCGGCCACCGCTCCGGCCATGGAGTGGCCGGCTCCGGGCGCCCCGCCGGGGGCGGGGGCGGTGCGGGGGCCGGTCGCCGCGTCGGGCTCCTCGCGGCGGCGCCAGAGCTCGGGGGTGATCCCGGCGGGAACCCTGCGCTTGGCGTTGACGGGTTCGGAGTCGATCTCGGCCTCGAACTCGATGTCCCGTTCGAGGTCGCGGTCGAGCTCGCTCTCGAACTCGGCCATCGCGAGGGCGTCCGGGGTGCGCGGCGAGCCGGCACCGAGCGCGTCGGGGTCGGTGAGCAGCCTGCGGTAGAGCGGTGAGCGCTTCTGCAGTTCCTCGTGCGTCCCGATCTCGGCGAGCCGCCCGCGGTCCAGGACGGCGATCCGGTCGGCCAGCGCGAGCGTGGAGCGGCGGTGGGCGATCAGCAGGGTGGTCCGCCCGGCCATGACGGCGCGCAGGGCCTCGTGGATCTCGTGCTCGACGCGGGCGTCCACCGCGGAGGTGGCGTCGTCGAGGAGCAGCAGCCGGGGGTCGGTGAGGATGGCGCGGGCCAGGGCGATGCGCTGGCGCTGGCCGCCGGAGAGGGTCAAGCCCTGCTCGCCGACCTTGGTGTCGTAGCCGGCGGGCAGCGCCCGGACGAAACCGTCGGCCTGGGCGGCGCGGGCGGCGGCCTCGATCTGCTCGTCGGTGGCGCCCGGGTGCCCGTAGGCGATGTTGGCGCGGATGGTGTCGGAGAAGAGGAAGGAGTCCTCGGGGACGAGGCCGATCGCGCCGCGCAGGGACGCGTAGGTCAGCTCCCGGACGTCGTGGCCGCCGATGCGGACGGTGCCGCGGTCGGCGTCGTAGAAGCGCGGCATGAGGAGCGAGATGGTGGACTTCCCGCTGCCCGAGGCGCCGACGACCGCGACGGTCTCGCCTTCCGCCACGGACAGCGAGAACCCGTCGAGGACGGGCCGCTCGGGGTCGTAGCCGAAGTGGACGTCCTCGAACTCCACGGTGGCGGGCGCGTCGGTGGGCAGTTCGCGTGCGCCCTCCCGGATCGCGGGCTCCGTGTCGATGAGCTCGAAAACCCGGTCCGCGCCGGCGCGGGCCTGCTGGGCGACGGTGAGGACCATGGCGAGCATGCGGACGGGGCCGACGAGCTGCGCGAGGTAGGTGGAGAAGGCGACGAAGGTGCCGAGGGTGACCCGCCCCTCGGTGGCCATCCAGCCGCCGAGCGCCAGCATGGCGACCTGGGCGAGCGCGGGCACGGCCTGCAGGGCGGGGGTGTAGCGGGAGTTGAGCCGGATGGCCCGCATCCGCCCGGCGAACAGCCGGCGCCCGGCGTCGCGGAGCTTGCCGGTCTCCTGCTCCTCCTGGCCGAAGCCCTTGACGACGCGTACGCCGGTCACGGCACCGTCGACGACGCCCGCGACGGCGGCGGCCTGGCTCTGCGCGTACCAGGTGGCGGGGAAGAGCTTCTTGCGGCTGCGCTTGGCGATGAACCAGAGGGCGGGGGCCATCAGCAGCGCGACGACGGTCAGCAGCGGCGACAGCCACAGCATGATCCCGAGGGATATCCCGAAGAGCAGGAAGTTCCCGATCGTCATCGGGAGCATGAAGAGCAGGCCCTGGATGAGCTGGAGGTCGGTGGTGGCGCGCCCGACGACCTGCCCGGTGGACAGTTCGTCCTGCCGCCGCCCGTCGAGGCGGGAGATGGTGTCGTACATGTCCGTGCGCAGGTCGTGCTGCACGTCGAGGGCGAGGCGGCCCCCGTAGTACCGGCGTACGTAGGTGAGGACGTACACGAGCAGGGCGGCGGCTATGAGCATCCCGGCCCAGGGGCCCATGGGCTTGGTGCGGTCCCCGATGACGTCGTCGATGATCACCTTGGTGACCAGCGGCACGAGCGCCATGACGGCCATCCCCGCCAGCGAGGAGCCGAGCGCGAGCAGCACGTTGCCCTTGTACCGCCAGGTGTGGGCGGCGAGCCGCTTGACCCAGCCCCGTTTCTCCCCCGCCGCTGTCTGTGCCGCCGCCACGTAGGCCTCCCCGTTCGGTCCTGTCCTGCCGGAAGCGGGAACGCCCCGACCGGCGGATTTCATCCCGCCGCAACAATTCGAACGTGTACGCCGGTCGCCTCCGGCGCACGCGGAGAGCCCCGGCATGTGGTCCGTCCGGGTCGTACGCCGCCCGGCGATCCCGTTCAGCCGCCCGGCTCCGCCCAGGTGCGGGCTCCGAGAGCGGCCGACAGACTGGGCGCATGCCGGAGCCGCACGAGCAGCCGCCGCCCGGACCGCGGCCGGCGGACCCGGCGGCCCCGTCGAGCCCGTCGAGCCCGTCGAGCCCGTCGAGCCCGTCGAGCCCGTCGAGCCCGTCGAGGACGTTCCTGGAGAAGGTCGCGTACATCGCGGCGCCGGGAACCATCGTCCTCGGACTCCTCTACTACTTCGGGACCACCTACACCGAGGCGTACTACGCCACTTTCGGCGTGCCGACGGCCGACCTCCAGCTCTCCGTCGAGGCGTACCTGGTGCGGAGCCCGAGCGCGATCTTCTTCCCCCTCTGGTTGCTGCTGTTCTGCGGGCTGGCCGTGCTGCTGGTGCTGGGGTGTGCGGGGCGGTTGCTGGGCCGGCCGGAGCAGCGGGCGCGTCGTGAGGCGGCGACCGGCTGGCTGCTCGCGACGGGGCTGCTGCTGGTGCTGGCGGGGTTCCCGGTCTTCTTCTGGGAGGACCGGCTGCCGCGACTGCCCGAGGGCTGGCTCCGCCAGTTCGTGCCCTGCCTGACGGTGGCCCTGGGCGCCACGCTCGCGTTCGCCGCCGTACAGCTGCGCCTGAGCAGCGGCCCCGACGGACGTGCCCTGGCGGATCCCGGGCACCGCTCGGCCGACCGGCTGTGGCTGGCAGCCGGCGCCCTGCTCCTCGGGGTCCTGACGATGAGCCTGTTCTTCGGCATGGCGCGGTACGTGGCGGCGGCGGGACGCGTGGAAGCCATGAAGGACGCCGCGGGCGGCTACGTATCCAGCCCGAGGGCTGTCATCTATTCCCGGGTGCCGGTGACCCACCATGCTCCGGGGATCCTCTTCGACGACCTGGGCAGCCACGGGAGCCCGTACCGCTACCAGTACCGCGGCTTCCGCGTCCTTGCCAAGACGCCGGCCCGCCTCTACCTCGTCTCCCACGTACCCGGCCAGAAGTCCCGCACCCTGGTGGTACTGCCCGACGACAACACGGTCAGGATCGAGATCAGTCCGTGAGGCCGGGCTCGGGACTGTCCGTGGGGCTCGGGTCAGGACTCCCGGACTCGGTGGGGCCGCCCGTTGTCGCAGGCGGCGAGGGCGTCCCGGTACCCGTGGTGTCCCCGTCGCCGGGGGTGGCCTCGCCCACCGCCTGACCGGAAATCCCGACGGACAGGACACCGCCGTCGGAGGTCGTCGCCGTCAGCTGCCCGCTGTAGGAGCCCGGCGCCGTCGCGATGTGCCGGACCCTGATCCGGCACGTGCCGCCGGGCGGCAGCTCGACGTCCGTACAGGTGTCCTCGGTGATCGACGTCTCGCCGCTGTCGACGGTGACCGCGAGGTTCTGGACGGTGACGGGGTCGCCGCCGGTGTTGACCACGGTGACGTCGCCGCTGGCGGGCTCGCCGACCGGCGAGGTCGGGACGTCGACGTGGGAGTCCGACTCGTCCATCCCCTGGCCCAGGAACACCGATGCCGAGGCGTCGGGGGTGGTCGGCACCTCGGTCGAGGACGGGGGCGGGGTTGTCGGCCCGGGCGGGTCGGGCGTCGGGCCGCCGCAGCCCGCGGCGGCGGACAGTGCCCCGGCCGCCACCGCCGCGGTGAGACCCCGTACGACTGTGCGCAGCACGGCACCACCACTTCCGCTCCGGATCGGGTCCGCTGCCAAGGTCCCACAGTTGCGTCCGCGTCCCGTCCCGGCGGCGTCGGTGACACAGCGTCATCACCCGAAGGAGCGCGCTGCGCGGCCCCGGAGGGTCACAGGTGGGTCGGGGCGAACATCCTGAGGGTGGCCGGGAGGACCAGGACCGAGGGGCCCGGGGTGGTGAGGGCCTTCTTGAGGTCGGCCGTCAGGGATTCCGGGGTCGTCGTGGCGGCCGGGACGCCGAAGGACTCCGCCAGGGCGGCGAAGTCGGGGCGGGTGAGCTCCGTGCCCGTGGTGCGGCCCTCGAAGGCGTCGCTCATGTACTCGCGCAGGATGCCGTAGCCGCCGTCGTCCACGATCAGCCAGGTGACGTCCAGGTCGTGCTGGCGGGCCGTGGCCAGTTCCGCCAGCGAGTACATCGCGCCGCCGTCCCCGGAGACGGCGAGCACCGGGGTGTCCGGCTCCGCGACGCAGGCGCCGAGGGCGGCGGGGAAGGCGTAGCCGAGGCCGCCGGCGCCCTGGGCCGAGTGCATGGTGTTGGGGTGCTTGGCGTCGAAGGCCGACCACGCCCAGTAGGACAGGATCGTCATGTCCCAGAAGGAGGGGGAGCGGGCCGGCAGCGCGGACCGGATCGAGGTAAGGAGGGACTGCTCCAGGGCGAGGTCCTGGTCCGCGAGGCGGGCCGCGATGTCCTCCAGGACCATGCGGACCCGCTCGGGGGCGTGGTCGTCCTGCCGCTCGGCCACCGTCTCCAGCAGGGCCTGGAGGGCGAGGCGGGCGTCGGCGTGGATGCCGAGGGCCGGGTGGTTGGCCTCCAGCTTGCCCAGGTCCGCGTCGATGTGGACGATCCGGCCCGTGGGGAAGAACGTGTGGTAGTTCGAGGACAGTTCCCCGAGGCCGGAGCCGACGACGAGGAGCACGTCGGCGTCCTCGAGGAAGTCCGTCATGTGGCGGTCCTCCAGCCAGGACTGGAGGGACAGCGGGTGCGTCCAGGGGAAGGCGCCCTTGCCGCCGAAGGTGGTGACCACGGGTGCGTCCAGCCGCTCCGCGAGCTGCCTGAGCTTGCCGGAGGCGTCCGAGCGGACGACTCCGCCGCCCGCGATGATCACCGGGCGGGCGGCCCGCGACAGCCAGTGGGCCGCCACCGCGGTCAGTTCGGGGCGGGGGGCGAGCTCGTGCGGGGTCGCGTCCATGCCCGTGACCTGCGGGACGACCGTCTCCGACCGCAGGACGTCCTCCGGGATCTCCACCCAGACCGGGCCGTGGGGGGCCGTGAGCGCGGACTCCCAGGCCTCCGCGACGACCGAGGGGATCTGAGAGGCGGTGCGCGCCTCGTGGACCGACTTGACCACGTCCCGGAAGGAGGCGGCCTGGTCGCGCAGCTCGTGCAGGTGGCCGCGCCGTCCGCCGCCGAGGCCCGCGACCGGCACCTGGGAGGAGATGGCGAGGACGGGGGCGGAAGCCGCCGCCGCCTCCGCCAGGGCCGGCAGGGCCGTGAGCGCGCCGGGGCCGGTGGACAGCAGGAGGGGAGCCGCCTCGCCGGTGATCCGGCCGTACGCGTCGGCTGCGAAGCCGGCGTTGCTCTCCACCCGGAGGGTGACCAGCCGCAGGTCGGAGCGCCCCACCGCGTCGAAGAGACCGAGGGCGTGCTGCCCCGGCAGGCCGAACACGGTGGTGGCGCCCAGCGAACGCAGCGTCTCCACGACCAGGTCCCCGCCCGTCCGCCCCGGGGGCGGCGCGAGGGCGGCGGCCGTCTGGGCCTCGGTGGGACGGAGTACCAGGTCGTGGTCGTGCGTCACGGGGTGTGGTGCCCTTCTTACTTCGCCTTCGACGCCGCGATCTGGCGGCTCATGATCGTGGTGAGCTCGTACGCGGTGTGCGAGGCCGCGACCGAGGTGATCTCGGCGTGATCGTACGCCGGAGCGACCTCGACCACGTCGGCGGAAACGAGGTTGCAGGAGGACAGGCCGCGGATGATCTCCAGCAGCTCGCGGGAGGTCATGCCGCCGGCCTCGGGGGTGCCGGTGCCGGGCGCGTGCGCCGGGTCCAGGACGTCGATGTCGATGGAGATGTAGAGCGGGCGGTCGCCGATGCGCTGGCGCAGCTGGTCGGCGACCTCGTCGGCTCCGCGGCGGTAGACGTCGGCCGAGGTGACGATGCCGAAGCCCATCTTCGCGTCGTCGTCAAGGTCCTGCTTGCCGTAGAGCGGGCCGCGGGTACCGACGTGGGAGAGGGCCTCGGTGTCGAGGATGCCCTCCTCGACGGCGCGGCGGAACGGCGTGCCGTGGGTGTACTCGGCGCCGAAGTAGGTGTCCCAGGTGTCCAGGTGCGCGTCGAAGTGCAGGAGCGCGACCGGGCCGTGCTTCTTGGCTACGGAGCGGAGCAGGGGCAGGGCGATGGTGTGGTCGCCGCCGAGGGTCATCAGGCGGGAGCCGCCCGCGAGGAGTTCGTCGGCGGCGGCCTCGACCGTCTCGACGGCCTCGTTGATGTTGAAGGGGTTCACCGCGATGTCGCCGGCGTCCGCGACCTGCGCGAGGGCGAAGGGGGAGGCGTCCTGTGCCGGGTTGTAGGGGCGCAGCAGGCGGGAGGCCTCGCGGATGGCGTTGCCGCCGAAGCGGGCGCCGGGGCGGTAGGAGACGCCCGAGTCGAAGGGCACGCCGACGACGGCGACGTCCGCGGAGCCGACCTCGTCGAGGCGGGGCAGCCGGGCGAAGGTCGCCGGGCCCGCGTAGCGCGGGATGCGGGAGGAGTCGACGGGTCCGCGCGGCTGCGTGCTCATGGCTGTGCCTCTTTCTCTGGCCTGACGTGTGCGGTCCTTCGAGCGTAAGCGGGCCGCAGGAGGGTGGGGAGTGTACGTTTCATCCATCTGGCCCTGCTGATGTGTACGGAGTATCCATGCCTGCCGCTCCCCGCGATCCGGAGTACGGCAACGGGCCCGCCGGCGAGCCGCTCACCCCGCCGGTGCTCCTCGCCTCCCTGCTCGCCGACCGGGAGCTCGGCCTGCGCCACCTCGCCGGGCCGGCCACTGCCGGGGTGCACGGCGTGCACGCCTCCGAGATGCCCGACCCCTCCCCGTACCTGCTCGGCGGCGAGCTGCTGCTGACCGCCGGGGCGGGCCCCGGCGAGGACCCCGACGGGTACGTGGCCCGGCTGGCCTGGGCGGGGGCGGCCGCCCTCGGCTTCGGCGTGGCCCCGGTGCACGAGGAGGTCCCGGCCGCGCTGGCGGAGGCCTGTGCCCGGCACAGGCTGCCCTTGCTGGAGGTTCCGCCGCGGACCCCGTTCTCGGCGGTCGCCCGCGCGGTGGGGCGGCTGACGGCGGAGGCCCGGACCCGGGAGCTGCGCCGGACCACCGAGGCCCAGCAGGCCCTGGCGGCGGCCGCGGCCCGGCCCGATCCGGTGCCGGCGGTGCTGGCCCGGCTCGCCGCGAGCCTGGGCGGCTCGGTCGCCCTGTGGCCGGGCGGCCGGACGGCGGGTCCGGAGCTGCCCGCCCCGGCCCGGGAGGCACTGTCCGAGCTGCTGGCCCGGGTCGGCCGCGGGGGCGGGCCCGCCACGGCCACGGACCGGGCGGGCGGACACCACCTGGCCGCCTACGCCCTGGCCGGGCGGGCCGCACTGGGCACCGCGACCCCGGCCCGCGCGCCCGGCGACCACACCGTGGCCTCGGTGGCCGCCGTACTGCTCACCCTGCTCACCGCCGAGCGGCCCGCCGGGGCCGAGGCCGCGGCCCTGACCCGGCTGCTGCTCGACGGGGATCCGGCCGCGGCCCTGACGGCCGGGCCGTGGTACGCCGTCCACGCCCGCGGTACAGGGGATCCGCAGGCCCTCGCGGTCGCGCTGGGCACCGTACTGCTGGACCCGCACGAGGGCGGCGTACGGCTGCTGACCGACCGGGAGCCCGACGCCCAGCCCGGGTGGCGGCTGGGAGTGAGCGCCCCGGCCGGGCCGGACGGCCTGGCCGCCGCCGACGCGCAGGCAGGGCGGGCCCTCCGGCGCGCGGAGGCGGCCCGGACCCCGCTGGCCCGGCACGCCGACGCCGGCTTCGCGGGTCTGGTCGGGGAGGCCGAGGCCCGCGCCCACGCCGAGGCCCTGCTCGGCCCGCTCGCGCCCGCACTGCGCGAGACCCTGCGGGCCTGGCTGGCCCACCACGGCGGCTGGGACCGTACGGCGGCCGCCCTGGGGGTGCACCGCAACACCGTGCGCCAGCGCGTGGCGCGCTGCGCGGCCCTGCTGGATCGGGACCTGGACGACCCGGACGTCCGGATGGAGCTGTGGTTCGCGCTGCGCCAGGAGTGATCCGGCCACGGGTGTGACGTACGCGCGTGCGACCGGCTCTGGACAGCCTGGTCAACTCGTCGGTAACTTAGTCTGAGCAAGCGCTTAATTTAGGCGGCGGACCGCCGCGACGAAGGGAGCCGGCCGTGCGCCGTACGGTGTTCAACGAGGACCACGAGGCGTTCCGCGAGACCATCCGCGCCTTCATCGAGGCCGAGGTCGTCCCCGTCTACGACGAGTGGTTCGCCGCGGGCCAGGCGCCGCGCGACTTCTACTACAAGCTCGGCGAGCTGGGCGTCTTCGGCATCAACGTGCCCGAGGAGTTCGGCGGCGCCGGCCTGGACACCCACAAGTTCGAAGCCGTCCTGTACGAGGAGACCTCCCGCGCGGGCGTGAACTTCGGCGGCTCCGGCGTGCACGTGCTGCTCGCCCTGCCCTACATCAAGATGCTCGCCGACGACGAGCAGAAGAAGCGCTTCCTGCCGAAGTTCGTCTCCGGCGAGGAGATGTGGGCCCTCGCCATGACCGAGCCGGGCACCGGCTCGGACGTCGCGGGCATGAAGACCACCGCCAAGCTCTCCGAGGACGGCACCCACTACGTCCTCAACGGCTCCAAGACCTTCATCACCGGCGGCGTCCACGCCGACCGCGTGATCGTCTGCGCCCGCACCTCCGCCCCGAGCGCGGACGACCGCCGCTTCGGCATCTCCCTCTTCGCCGTGGACACCAAGTCCGAGGGCTACTCCATCGGCCGCAAGCTCGACAAGCTGGGCCTGAAGACCTCCGACACCGCCGAGCTGGCGTTCGTCGACGTGAAGGTTCCCGTCGAGGACCTGCTCGGCGAGGAGGGCAAGGGCTTCTACTACCTCGGCCACAACCTGGCCTCCGAGCGCTGGGGCATCGCCTTCGGCGCCTACGCCCAGGCCGCCGCGGCCGTCCGGTTCGCCCAGCAGTACGTCACCGAGCGCACCGTCTTCGGCAAGCCCGTCGCGCACTTCCAGAACACCAAGTTCGAGCTGGCCGCCTGCCAGGCCGAGGTGGACGCCGCGCAGGCCGTCGCCGACCGCGCCCTGGAGGCCCTGGACGCCGGCGAGCTGACCCCGGCCGAGGCCGCCTCCGCGAAGCTGTTCTGCACCGAGGTCGCGCACCGCGTCATCGACCGCTGCCTCCAGCTGCACGGCGGCTACGGCTACATGAACGAGTACCCGATCGCCCGCCTGTACGCCGACAACCGCGTCAACCGCATCTACGGCGGCACCAGCGAGATCATGAAGTCGATCATCGCCAAGTCGATGGGCCTGTAAGTCCCCTTGAACGAGGCACTGACGGATCTCCTCGATCTGCTCGACCTGGAGCAGATCGAGGAGAACATCTTCCGCGGCACCAGCCGCACGTCCCTGGTACCGCGCGTGTTCGGCGGCCAGGTGGCCGCCCAGGCCCTGGTCGCGGCCGGGCGCACGGTGCCGGCGGACCGTCTGCCGCACTCGCTGCACTCGTACTTCCTGCGCACCGGGGACTCCGGCGCGCCGATCGTCTACTCCGTGGACCGGATCCGCGACGGGCGCTCCTTCACCACCCGGCGCGTGGTCGCCGTCCAGCACGGGCAGCCGATCTTCCACCTCTCCGCGTCCTTCCAGACGTACGAGGAGGGGCTGGAGCACCAGGTCCCGATGCCGGCCGCAGCGGACCCCGAGTCCCTGCCGACGGCCGCCGAGGCGCTGCCGCCGTACCGCGGGATCTTCCGCGACCCGGGCACCGTCGAGCGGCTGTTGGAGGCACGCGGCGCGGTGGACCTGCGGTACGCGACCACCCCGCCCTGGGGCACGGTCGGCGAGCCGTTGGAGCCGCGCTCGCAGGTCTGGTTCCGCACGCAGGGCAAGCTCGCGGACGACCCGCTGCTGCACACCTGCCTGGCGACCTACGTCTCCGACATGACCCTGCTCGACGCGGTCCTGCTCGCGCACGGACGCGGCGGCTGGGCAGTGGGCGACGTGGTCGGCGCCTCGCTGGACCACGCGATGTGGTTCCACCGGCCGTTCCGCGCGGACGAATGGCTGCTGTACGACCAGGAGTCCCCCTCGGCCCACGGCGGCCGGGGCCTCGGCCAGGCCCGCATCTACACCCAGGACGGCCGCCTGGCGATCACGGTCATCCAGGAGGGCGTGGTCCGCGTCCCGCGCGCCTGACGGTGCGGGGCGGACCGCTCAGTCCCACCAGAACGACCAGTGGCCGCTGCCGGTGACGGCCTCTTCGGTGTAGGCCCGGACGCTGCCGGAGCCCTGCCAGATGTTGTCGGGCGAGAAGGCGAAGTGCTCCGCCGCGACGGGCAGGGCCCGGGCGGTCGTGGGCGGCGGGTACGCGACCGACAGGTGGAGCTCGTCGAATCCGAGGGCGACGAGCCGGGCGCCGAAGCGGTCCTCCCAGGACCGGAGCACCGCACTGATCAGGGCGGTGTCGTTCTCGTAGTTGGCCGGCCCGCCCCAGCCCAGCGCGGTGGGCACGTCGGCCCCCCGGCGGGAGGGGACCAGCGCGAGCCGGGGGCCCGGCAGCCATCCGCGCTCGATGAGCTCGTCCGCCAGCGCGCAGGACGCGAAGTCCGGATCCGGCACGTCCGGGCCGACCGATGGGCCGGCCGTCGCGAGCCCGGGCCAGTCCCTGCCGAAGGGAGCGATGATCTCCTCGCCCTCCTCCCCCTCCTCGGGGTCGGGAACCACCCTGCTCCAGAACTCGCGCAGCACGGGCTCGACGTGGTGGTCGTCGGGGTCGGACATCCGCTCCGGCGCGAACTCCCTCTCCCGCCACCAGCGTTCCAGCCCGGGGCGGTCCTGCAGCAGCACCGCCTGCAGACCGGCGGCCGCGAGGTGCGGGCCGCGGTGCGCGGCGAGCGCGCCCATGCCCACCGCCTCGTCGGACACCCACACCAGCGGCTCGGGGACCTTCCCCCACCGGCGCCGCCCGGACCTGCGGACGACCCCGCCCGGCGGCAAGTCCAGTCCCAGGGAACGCCCTTGGGGATCATCAGCGAGTATGGACAGCGGATCGCGCCGCTTCGGAGGCTTCGCCATGCGGCGACCGTAACCGCGACCGCTGACAGCGGGTGGGGCCGTCCCGTGCGGGAGCCCGTGCCGACACCGAGTCCCGGTGAGGATGGAATGCACCCGTCGCGAGCGCCCCGGAGCGGCACGCTCGTCGAGTCGTGGCTGGAGTGGACGGTCCGCGACAACGGCGTCCGGACGTTCATGGTCCGCACAGGCACGGACCCCGCACCTGGAATGCGACGAATGCCTGTCCGGGCTCACGGTCATCTCCGGTGCAGCCCTGGACGGCCGCTTCCGGACCGACCAGACGACGGGGGAAGCCCGCCCGGCAAGCCCATCGGAGGTCCTGGCCGCCGGTCCGGCCTGGAGCGTCAGCGGCGGGGGGCACGGACCGGCAGCGGACGCCGTCGGGAGCGGGCGGCAGGACCCCGGCCCGGCGGATGCCGGCCAGGGCTCGCGGCCGTCTGCACGGCTGCGCCGTCAGCTCAGGCCAGCCGCGTGCAGCAGGTACGCCACCAGCGGGTCGTAGTAGCGCGGGTCGCGGACGTGGTCGTCCAGGGGGACCGCCACCTGGAGGGTGCCCTCGGCCTCGCCGAGGAAGAGCGCCGGGTCGTTGCAGTCGGCGTAGCCCACGGCGTCCAGGCCGCGCTGGGCCGCGCAGCCCGCCCAGCCGTGGTCGGCGACGACCAGGTCGGGCTGGGGGCGGCCCGAAGCCGTCAGGCCGTCCAGGATCGCGGCCATCGGCGCCGGCGAATGGGTGTGCCACAGCGTCGCGCCCCGCTCCAGGACCGCGACGTCCGCGAACTGCCACACCGAGCCCTCGTCCGCCACCAGGCCCTGCGGGATCACCACGATCTCGCAGCCCGCGGCGCGCAGGGCCGCCGCTGTGGCCCGGTGGACGTCCAGCAGGCCGCCCGGGTGGCCGGTGGCCAGCAGCACGCTCTGCCGGTCGGCCGCCGCCTTGCGCAGGCGCGCGGCCAGCCGGTCCAGGCCCGCCACCGTCAGCTCGGGGTCGATGGTGTCCTGGCCGTGGCGGAACTCCGGGTCGTCCACGACGCCGCAGCGCTCCGCCATCACCGCGAGGACGTCCTGCTCGTCGCTCCAGCGGTCGCCCAGTTCCAGGCCGAGCCAGTAGTGCCGGTCGCCGTTGGCGAGCTTGCGGTAGTGGGAGAGGTTGTTCTCGCGCGGCGTCGCGACCTGCCCCGCGATCCGCGTACGGACCAGATGGTCGATGAGTTCGGCGCGGTTCGGCGTTTCAATAGATCGGTCGGACGTCTCTATCGGCTTCGGCATGGGGGCCATTCTGCCGCCGCCGGGGCGGAGGCGGCGCGTCCATTCCGGTCGGCGGACGCCCCGGGTCATGCCGACAGCGCCCCGAAGGCGCCGTGCGCGAGCCTGCGCAGCAGCGACTCGACGGCCTCCCGGCCGAGGGCCGCCAGGTGCGGGGTGGAGTTGAGCAGGCCGAAGACCGCGTGCACGGCGACCCGTACCTCCGCCTCGTTCACCTCGGGGTGCAGCTCCCGTACGACCTCCACCCACAGCTCCACGTACTGGCGCTGCAGCTGCCGCACGAGCTTGCGGTCGGCCTCGCGCAGCCGGTCGAGCTCGCGGTCGTGCACGGTGATCAGCGCCCGGTCGTCGAGTGCGAAGTCGATGTGGCCGTCGATGAGGGAGGACAGGACGCGGCCCGGGTCGCCCGCCGCCTCCGCCACCCGGTGGCGGCCTCCGGTCAGCAGCCGCTCGCTGATGCCGACGAGCAGCTCGGCGAGCATGGCGTCCTTGCCCGCGAAGTGCCGGTACAGGCCGGGGCCGCTGATGCCCACGGCGGCCCCTATCTCGTCCACGCCGACGCCGTGGAACCCGCGCGCTGCGAAGAGGCGGGCGGCCTCGCTGAGGATCTGCTCGCGTCGGGTCGGGGCGGCCGCTCTGGTGCTCATGGGAAACCATTCTAGACAGGGCCGTTAGCGGTCGTTAACCTGAGCGGTAGATGCGTTAACGCTTATTAACAACGTGTACCGAGCAAGTGGAACGAGCAAGGGAGCTCGACCGATGCAGCAGGCACCAGTGCTGACGAGCGCCGCGGACCCGGCGTCCGAGGCCTGGCGGACCAACGAGGCCGCCCACCGCGAGCTGACCGAGGGCCTGCGCGCCCGGCTCGACACGGCCCGGCTCGGCGGCGGCGAGAAGGCCCGCGCCCGCCACACCGCCCGCGGAAAGCTCCTCCCGCGCGACCGCGTGGACACCCTCCTCGACCCGGGCTCCCCCTTCCTGGAGCTGGCGCCGCTGGCCGCCGAGGGCATGTACGGGGGCGCCGCCCCCGCCGCCGGGGTCATCGCGGGCATCGGCCGGGTCAGCGGCCGCGAGTGCGTGATCGTCGCGAACGACGCCACCGTCAAGGGCGGCACGTACTACCCGATGACCGTCAAGAAGCACCTGCGCGCCCAGGAAGTGGCTCTGGAGAATCGTCTCCCCTGCCTCTACCTGGTCGACTCGGGCGGCGCCTTCCTGCCGATGCAGGACGAGGTCTTCCCCGACCGGGAGCACTTCGGCCGCATCTTCTACAACCAGGCCCGCATGTCGGGCGCCGGCATCCCGCAGATCGCCGCCGTCCTCGGCTCCTGCACCGCGGGCGGGGCGTACGTACCGGCCATGAGCGACGAGGCCGTCATCGTCCGCAACCAGGGCACGATCTTCCTCGGCGGCCCGCCGCTGGTGAAGGCCGCGACCGGCGAGGTCGTCACGGCCGAGGAGCTCGGTGGCGGCGAGGTCCACTCCCGCGTCTCCGGCGTGACCGACCACCTCGCGGAGGACGACGCGCACGCGCTGCGGATCGTACGGAACATCGTGGCGACCCTGCCCGAGCGCGGGGCCCTGCCCTGGGCGGTCGAGGCCCCCGAGGAGCCGAAGGTGGATCCGGCCGGGCTGTACGGCGCGGTCCCCGTCGACTCGCGCACCCCCTACGACGCCCGCGAGATCATCGCGCGGATCACGGACGGCTCCCGCTTCCAGGAGTTCAAGTCCGAGTTCGGCCAGACGCTGGTCACCGGCTTCGCCCGGATCCACGGGCACCCGGTCGGGATCATCGCGAACAACGGCATCCTGTTCGCCGAATCCGCGCAGAAGGGCGCCCACTTCATCGAGCTGTGCGACCAGCGCGGCATCCCGCTCCTCTTCCTCCAGAACATCTCGGGCTTCATGGTCGGCCGCGACTACGAGGCGGGCGGCATCGCCAAGCACGGCGCCAAGATGGTCACGGCCGTGGCCTGCGCCCGGGTCCCGAAGCTGACCGTGGTCGTCGGCGGCTCGTACGGGGCCGGCAACTACTCGATGTGCGGGCGGGCGTACTCGCCGCGCTTCCTGTGGATGTGGCCCAACGCCAAGATCTCCGTCATGGGCGGCGAGCAGGCGGCCTCGGTCCTCGCGACGGTCAAGCGCGACCAGATCGAGGGCGCCGGCCAGGAGTGGCCGGCCGAGGACGAGGAGGCCTTCAAGGCCCCGGTCCGCGCCCAGTACGAGGAGCAGGGCAACGCCTACTACGCCACGGCGCGGCTGTGGGACGACGGGGTCATCGACCCCATGGAGACCCGGCAGGTGCTGGGGCTGGCCCTGACCGCGTGCGCGAACGCCCCGCTGGGCGACTCGGGCTTCGGCATCTTCCGTATGTGACGTGTGACGTGAGGACCTCACTGATGTTCAGCACTGTTCTGGTCGCCAACCGCGGCGAGATCGCGGTCCGGGTCATCCGCACCCTGCGGGAGCTCGGCATCCGCTCCGTGGCCGTCTTCAGCGACGCCGACGCGGACGCCCGGCACGTACGGGAGGCCGACACGGCCGTCCGGATCGGCCCGGCGGCGGCCGCCGAGAGCTACCTCTCGGTGGAGAAGCTCCTGGATGCCGCGAAGCGGACGGGCGCCGAGGCCGTCCACCCCGGCTACGGCTTCCTCGCCGAGAACGCGGCCTTCGCGCAGGCCTGCACGGACGCCGGCCTGGCCTTCATCGGGCCGCCCGCCTCCGCGATCTCCCTCATGGGCGACAAGATCCGCGCCAAGGAGACGGTGAAGGCGGCGGGCGTGCCCGTGGTCCCGGGCTCCTCGGGCAGCGGCCTGACCGACGCCGAACTCGTCGCGGCTGCCTCGGAGATCGGCATGCCGGTCCTGCTGAAGCCCTCGGCGGGCGGCGGCGGCAAGGGCATGCGCCTGGTCCGGGACGAGGCGGTGCTGGCCGAGGAGATCGCGGCCGCCCGCCGCGAGGCGCGCTCCTCCTTCGGAGACGACACCCTGCTGGTCGAGCGGTGGGTGGACCGGCCCCGGCACATCGAGATCCAGGTCCTGGCGGACTCCCACGGCAACGTGGTGCACCTGGGCGAGCGCGAGTGCTCGCTCCAGCGCCGGCACCAGAAGGTCATCGAGGAGGCCCCCTCGGTCCTGCTCGACGAGAAGACCCGCGCCGCGATGGGCGCGGCGGCGGTCGACGCGGCCCGCTCCTGCGGGTACGTCGGCGCGGGCACGGTGGAGTTCATCGTCCCGGGCGGCGACCCGGCCTCCTATTACTTCATGGAGATGAACACCCGTCTCCAGGTCGAGCATCCGGTGACGGAGCTGATCACCGGCCTGGACCTGGTGGAGCTCCAGCTGCAGGTCGCCGCCGGCGGGGCGCTGCCCGTCACCCAGGACGACATCCGGCTGACCGGGCACGCCATCGAGGCCCGCGTCTGCGCGGAGGACCCGGCGCGCGGCTTCCTGCCGTCCGGCGGTACGGTCCTGGCGCTGTCGGAGCCGTCGGGCGGTGCGGTCCGCACGGACTCCGGCCTGACGGCGGGCGTGCCGGTGGGCTCGACGTACGACCCGATGCTGTCGAAGGTCATCGTCCACGGCCCCGACCGCGCCACCGCACTGCGCCTGCTGCGCGGGGCCCTGGCCGACACGGTGATCCTGGGCGTCCAGACGAACGCCGGCTTCCTGCGGCGCCTGCTCGCCCACCCCGATGTGGTGTCGGGCGACCTGGACACCGGGCTGGTCGAGCGCGACCTCTCCGGTCTCCTCCCCGACGGCGTCCCGCTGGAGGTGTACGCCACCGCAGCCCTGCTGGCGCAGGGCCCCCAGGCTCTGCCCGGACCCGCGACTCAAACGCCGGCGAGGCCGGGTGGGTGGGTCGATCCGTTCGGCGCCGCCAACGGCTGGCGCCTGGGCGGCACCCCCGCCTGGACATTCCACCACTTCCGCCTCCCGGGCCAGGAGCCGGTGGAGGTCCGCACCCGCCCCCTGGGCGGGGACACCGAGGTCCTCGTTTCCGACCCCGCCGGGGCAGATTCAGCCTCGCCGGCGATTGAGGCGCGGGGTCCGGGGCAGGGCCCCGGCACACCGGCCCGCGGCCGGATCGTCACGTGCACCCAGGACACCGTCACCGTCGAACTCGACGGCGTCACGCACCGCTTCAGCCACGCCACCTCCCCGGAGGGGACCTGGCTCGGCCGTGACGGCGACTCCTGGCACGTGCAGCACCACGACCCGGTCGTCGCGAACCTCAGCGGCGCCGGCCGCTCCGGCGCCGACACCCTCGCGGCCCCCATGCCCGGCACCGTCACCGTCGTCAAGGTGGCCGTCGGCGACAAGGTGACGGCCGGTCAGAGCCTGCTGGTCGTCGAGGCGATGAAGATGGAGCACGTCATCTCCGCCCCGCACGCCGGCACGGTCACCGAGCTGGACGTCTCGCCCGGCACCACCGTGGCCATGGACCAGGTCCTGGCCGTCGTCACCGCGGACGAGGAGGAGGGCGCGTGATCGGGCTGCCCATGAGTGTCCCGGCCCCCGGCCTGCCGGCCCGGGTCCGCATCCACGAGGTCGGCGCCCGCGACGGCCTGCAGAACGAGAGGACGGCCGTCCCCACGGAGGTCAAGGCGGAGTTCGTGCGCCGCCTCGCCGCCTCGGGCCTGACCACCATCGAGGCCACCAGCTTCGTGCACCCCAAGTGGGTGCCCCAGCTGGCCGACGCCGAGCAGCTCTTCCCGCTGCTCGCCGACGTGGACGCCGACCTGCCCGTCCTCGTGCCGAACGAGCGCGGCCTGGACCGCGCGCTCGCGCTCGGGGCCACCCGTATCGCGGTGTTCGGCTCGGCCACGGAGACGTTCGCCTCCCGCAACCTCAACCGCACCGTCGCCGAGTCCCTCGCGATGTTCGAGCCGGTCGTGGCCCGCGCCAGGGAGGGCGGGGCGCACGTGCGCGGCTATCTGTCCATGTGCTTCGGCGACCCCTGGGAGGGCGCCGTCCCGGTCCACCAGGTCGTCTCCGTGGCCAAGGCCCTGCTCGACCTCGGCTGCGACGAACTGAGCCTCGGCGACACGATCGGCGTCGCCACCCCGGGCCATGTCCAGGCCCTGCTCTCCGCGCTGAACGAGGCCGGTGTCCCCACCGGCCGCATCGGCGTGCACTTCCACGACACCTACGGCCAGGCCCTGTCCAACACCCTCGCCGCGCTCCAGCACGGCGTGACCACCGTCGACGCCTCCGCGGGCGGCCTCGGCGGATGCCCGTACGCGAAGAGCGCCACGGGCAACCTCGCGACCGAGGACCTGGTGTGGATGCTCGACGGTCTCGGCATCGAGACCGGGGTCGATCTGGCCGCCCTCACCGCCACGAGCGTGTGGATGGCCGAACAGCTGGGGCGACCCAGCCCCTCCCGTACCGTCCGCGCCCTCTCCCACAAGGAGTAGTCACACCATGTCCCTCGACCACCGGCTCACCCCTGAGCACGAGGAACTCCGCCGCACCGTCGAGGCGTTCGCCCACGACGTCGTCGCCCCGAAGATCGGCGACCTGTACGAGCGGCACGAGTTCCCCTACGAGATCGTCGCCGAGATGGGACGCATGGGCCTGTTCGGCCTGCCCTTCCCGGAGGAGTACGGCGGCATGGGCGGGGACTACCTCGCTCTGGGCATCGCCCTGGAGGAGCTGGCCCGCGTCGACTCCTCGGTCGCCATCACCCTGGAGGCCGGTGTCTCCCTCGGCGCCATGCCCCTCTACCTCTTCGGCACCGAGGAGCAGAAGCGCCAGTGGCTGCCGAAGCTGTGCTCCGGCGAGGTGCTGGGCGCCTTCGGTCTGACGGAGCCCGGCGCGGGCTCGGACGCCGGCGGCACCCGCACGACCGCCGTCAAGGACGGCGACGAGTGGGTCATCAACGGCTCGAAGTGCTTCATCACCAACTCCGGTACGGACATCACCGGCCTGGTCACCGTCACAGCCGTGACGGGCCGCAGGGCGGACGGCCGCCCGGAGATCTCCTCGATCATCGTCCCGTCCGGCACCCCGGGCTTCACGGTGGCCGCCCCCTACTCCAAGGTGGGCTGGAACTCCTCCGACACCCGTGAGCTGTCCTTCGACGACGTCCGGGTCCCGCTCGCGAACCTGGTGGGCGAGGAGGGCCGCGGCTACGCCCAGTTCCTGCGGATCCTCGACGAGGGCCGGATCGCCATCTCCGCGCTCGCGACGGGCCTCGCGCAGGGCTGTGTGGACGAGTCGGTGAAGTACGCCAGGGAGCGCCACGCCTTCGGCAAGGCGATCGGCGACAACCAGGCCATCCAGTTCAAGTTGGCCGACATGGAGATGCGCGCGCACATGGCCCGTATCGGCTGGCGCGACGCGGCCTCCCGGCTGGTGGCCGGCGAGCCGTTCAAGAAGGAGGCGGCGATCGCGAAGCTGTACTCCTCGACGGTGGCCGTGGACAACGCCCGTGACGCGACGCAGATCCACGGCGGGTACGGATTCATGAACGAGTACCCGGTGGCGCGAATGTGGCGGGACTCCAAGATCCTGGAGATCGGCGAGGGCACCAGTGAGGTCCAGCGCATGCTGATCGCCCGCGAGCTGGGCTTCGCCGGCTAGCACCAACGCCCGTGCGAGTGCGGGTGAGGGGAGGGGGCCCGAAAAAAACTTAGGGCCCCCTTACCGTTTTCGGCCAAGGTTAGGCTAACCTTCCCCACGAACGGCACGCTGGTGGCCGCCCCGGTACGCACGAAAACGGACATCGATTATGCCCAAGTCCCGCAACATCTCCTTCACCCGTCGCGGCTTCATCGCCGCGGGCGGCGCCCTCGGTCTCGTCGCCACGCTCGCCGCGTGCGGCGGCACCGACACGGCGAAGGGTGACGGTGACAAGGGCAGCACCGCCGCCGCGTCCTCCGGTCCCTGGACCTTCAAGGACGACCTCGGCAAGGACGTCAGCACCAAGTCCACGCCGAAGAACATCGTGGCCTTCACCGGCACCGCCGCCGCGCTGTACGACTACGGCGTCTCGGTCAAGGGCGTCTTCGGCCCGACGAAGACCGCCGACGGCAAGCCCGACGTCCAGGCCGGCTCGATGGACATCTCCAAGGTCGAGATCCTCGGCAACGTCTACGACGAGTTCAACGTCGAGAAGTACGCCGCCCTCCAGCCCGACCTGCTCGTCACCAACACCTGGGACGGCTCGTACTGGTACGTGCCCGAGGCCTCCAAGGACAAGATCCTGAAGCTGGCCCCGGCCGCCGCGATCGGCGTCGGCGGCAACGTCTCGATGGACAAGGCCCTGGAGCGCACGGCGGACCTCGCCAAGGCGCTGGGTGCCGACATGAACGCCAAGGCCGCCGTCGACGGCAAGGCCCGCTTCGAGGCCGCGGCCGCCAAGGTCCGCGAGGCCACCAAGGCCAACCCGGGCATCAAGGTCCTGGTCGGCTCCGGCTCCGCCGACCTGTTCTACGCCTCCACCCCGGACACCTCTGCGGACCTGAAGTACTTCAAGTCCCTGGGCGTCGAGTTCATCACCCCGGAGAAGCTCGACGAGGGCGGCTTCTTCGAGAGCCTGAGCTGGGAGAACGCCGGCAAGTACAAGGCCGACCTCGTGCTCCTCGACAACCGCACCGGCACCCTGCAGCCGGAGGAGCTGAAGGCCAAGGCCACCTGGGCCGAGATGCCCGCCGTGAAGGCCGGCCAGGTCGCCCCGCGCACCACCGAGCCGATCTTCTCGTACGACAAGTGCGCGCAGATCCTCGAGGACCTCGCGAAGGCCGTCCAGAACGCCAAGAAGGTCGCCTGACCCACGCGCGGCGCCCGGTGACCCCGGGCGCCCCGCCTCCAGGGCGTGTCCACGCGGGCACGCCCTGGGCATGTCTCAGGCCGTACCGAATTCCAGGGGGACATCCGCATGACCGTCACCGCGTCCGACGCCCCGGCCGTGGCGCACTTCCGCTTCTTCACGCTCGAAGTGCTCCGCACGCGCCGCCTCGGCCACTCGTTCCTGCGGGTCACGTTCGGCGGCGAGTCCCTGGCGGACTTCCGTTCGGGCGGCTTCGACCAGAGCCTGTCGCTCTTCCTTCCCCCGTCCGACCAGGAGCACACCGTGCTCCCGTCCACGGACGAGGACACCTGGTTCGCCGCCTGGCGCGGCATGCCGGACGAGGAGCGGCCGGTGATGCGCTCCTACACCGTGCGCGAGCAGCGCCGCGACGAGGAGGGCGCCGTCGAGGTCGACATCGACTTCGTCCTGCACGGGGACGCCTCCCCCGCTTCCCGCTGGGCCGGGCGGGCGGCCGCCGGGCGCCGGATCCTGGCGATCGGCCCGGCCGTCGCCGAGAACAAGTCCGTGCGCTTCCAGGCCCCGGACGACGCGGACGCCGTCTGGATGTACGCGGACGAGACCGCCCTGCCGGCCGCGGCCGGGATCCTGGACCGGCTGCCGCCGGGCACCCGGGTCCGGGCCTGGTTCGAGGTCCCGCACGAGGACGACCGGCTCGAACTCGACACGCCCGCCGACGTGGACATCACGTGGATCGTGCGCGAGGGCGACGGCCGGGAGCGGACCGGACGGGTGCTGGACGCGCTCCGCTCGGCGCAGCCGTCGGACGCCGAAGCCCCGTACGTGTGGCTGGCCGGCGAGGCCGGCACCGTTCGCGCGGTGCGCCGCCACTTCGTGCAGGAACGATCCGTCGACCGCCGCTCGGTGCGCTTCACCGGCTACTGGCGGCTCGGCGCGAGCGAGGAGCAGCTCCTCGCGGAGGCGTACGCGGGCAAGGCCCCCAGCGAGGACCCGGCCTCCGAGCTGTAGGGGTGTCTCCCGGTCAGCTCCGCCTGGCTCCACGGCAGTTCGAGATGGGCCCTGGTCGAAACCGGGGCCCATCCTCATTTGGCCATTCCGTTTAGGTTAGGCTAACCTAAACACCACCCACCCCACCCTCCCCTTCTCCCCCCTGCCCGGAGGAAAGTTGATGCGCCAGCATCTGCTGAACGAGACGACCGCGGATATCTACCGCCGTTCTGTCACCGAGGGCGTCGACCGCGTCGCCGCCAAGCTCGCCACCACCGAACGGCCCCACACGGGCATATCCGTCGACGAACTCGCTCCGGTCATCGACGGGATCGACCTCGACACCCCGCTCGGCGACTCCTCCGCAGCGCTCGCCGAGCTGGAGGACGTCTACCTCCGCGACGCCGTCTACTTCCACCACCCGCGCTACCTGGGCCACCTCAACTGCCCGGTCGTCATCCCCGCGGTGGTCGGCGAGGCCGTCATGGCCGCCGTCAACTCCTCCCTCGACACCTGGGACCAGTCCATCGGCGGCACGCTCATCGAGCGCCGCCTCATCGACTGGACCACGCGCCGCATCGGCCTCGGGGAGAAGGCGGACGGCATCTTCACCTCCGGTGGCAGCCAGTCCAACTTCCACGCCCTGCTGCTGGCCCGCGACGAGGCCTGCCGCACCGTCATGAAGCGCGCCATGGACGCCGGGATCGGCCTGACCAAGGCCGAACTCCTGCCGAAGCTGCGCATCTTCACCTCCGAGGCCAGCCACTTCAGCGTGCAGAAGTCGGCCGCCATGCTCGGCCTGGGCTACGAGGCCGTCATCTCCGTCCCCGTGGACCGCAACCGGCGGATGGACACCTCCGTGCTCGCGCTGGAACTGGAGAACTGCGCCGCCGAGGGCCTCTTCCCCATGGCCGTCGTCGCCACCGCCGGCACCACGGACTTCGGGTCCATCGACCCGCTCCCCGAGATCGCCCGCCTGACCGCCGAGCACTCCGCGTGGATGCACGTGGACGCCGCCTACGGCTGCGGGCTGCTGGTCTCCCCCACCCGCCGGCACCTCCTCGAGGGCATCGAGCACGCCGACTCGGTCACGGTCGACTACCACAAGTCGTTCTTCCAGCCGGTGAGCTCCAGCGCGATGCTGGTCCGCGACCGCGACACCCTCAAGCACGCCACCTACCACGCGGACTACCTCAACCCGCGGCGCATGGCAGAGGAGCGGATCCCGAACCAGGTCGACAAGTCCATCCAGACCACGCGCCGCTTCGACGCCCTCAAGCTCTGGATGACGCTGCGCATCATGGGCGCGGACGGCGTCGGCTCCCTCTTCGACGAGGTCATCGACCTGGCCGCCGCCGGCTACGGCATCATCGCGGCGGACCCGCGCTTCGAGGTCGTCGTCGAGCCGCAGATCTCCACCCTCGTCTTCCGCTTCCTGCCCGGCGACGACGTTCCGGCGGAACTCCTCGACGAGGCCCAGCTCCACGCCCGCAAGGCGCTCTTCGCCTCCGGCGAGGCCGTCGTCGCCGGCACCAAGGTGGACGGGAAGCAGTACCTGAAGTTCACCCTCCTCAACCCGCAGACCACGACGGCCGACATCGCTGCCGTCCTCGACCTCCTCGCCGCACACGCCGAGCAGTTCCTGGGAGAATCCCTTGCCGTCCACCACTGAGCCCCACGACTTCATCGGCATCGGCCTCGGTCCCTTCAACCTGGGTCTGGCCTGCCTGACCGCGCCGATCGCCGAGCTGAGCGGCCTGTTCATCGAGTCGAAGCCGCACTTCGAGTGGCACGCGGGGATGTTCCTGGACGGCGCGCACCTGCAGACGCCCTTCATGTCGGACCTGGTCACCCTGGCCGACCCGACGTCGCCGTTCTCGTTCCTGAACTACCTGAAGGACCAGGACCGGCTGTACTCCTTCTACATCCGGGAGAACTTCTACCCGCTGCGCGCCGAGTACAACGACTACTGCCGCTGGGCCGCCGACCGCCTCGACAACGTCCTGTACTCGACGTCCGTCACCGAGGTCGCCTACGACGAGGCCGCCGGCCTCTACGAGGTCCGCACCGACAAGGGCGAGACCCACCGCGCCCGCCGCCTGGTCCTGGGCACCGGCACCACGCCGTACGTCCCGGAGGCCTGCGCCGGCCTCGGCGGCGACTTCCTGCACAACGCCGCCTACATGCCGAACAAGGCGGAGCTGCAGAAGAAGAAGTCCATCACGCTGGTCGGCTCCGGCCAGAGCGCCGCGGAGATCTACTACGACCTCCTCGCCGAGATCGACGTGTACGGCTACCAGCTCAACTGGGTCACGCGCTCCCCGCGCTTCTTCCCGCTGGAGTACACCAAGCTGACGCTGGAGATGACCTCCCCCGAGTACGTGGACTACTTCCACGCCCTCCCGGAGGACACCCGCTACCGGCTGGAGACCCAGCAGAAGAACCTCTTCAAGGGCATCGACGGCGACCTGATCAACGCCATCTTCGACCTGCTCTACCAGAAGAAGATCACCATGCCGGGCGCGGTGCCCACGACCCTGCTGACGAACACCTCGCTGAACGGCGCGGCGTACGACACCACCACGGGCACCTACACCCTGGGGCTGCGCCAGGAGGAGCAGGAGCGGGACTTCTCCCTCCGCACCGAGGGCCTGGTCCTGGCCACCGGCTACAAGTACCGGACGCCCGACTTCCTGAACCCGGTGCGCGACCGCCTCAACTTCGACGGCCGCGGGCGCCTGGACGCCGCCCGCAACTACAGCGTCGACACCGCGGGACGCGAGGTGTACCTCCAGAACGGCACCACCCACAACCACTCCCTGACCTCCCCCGACCTGGGCATGGCCGCGTACCGCAACGCGTACATCGTCGGTGAGCTGCTCGGCCGCGAGTACTACAAGGTCGAGAAGTCCATCGCGTTCCAGCAGTTCGCCGCCCCGGAAGGCACCCACGCATGAGCACCACCGACACCCTCTACTCCCGGACCGACTCCGTCCTCGGGGACTTCGCGATCCGCCCGCTGGACCCCTTCGCGGACGCGGAGCTGCTCCACGGCTGGGTCACGCACCCCAAGGCCTCGTTCTGGATGATGCAGGACGCCTCGCTGCCCGACGTCGAGCGCGAGTACATGCGCATCACGGCGCACGAGCACCACCAGGCCTACATCGGCCTGCACGAGGGCCGCCCGGCCTTCCTGATGGAGACCTACGACCCGAGCGAGCTGGAACTGGTCGGCCTGTACGACGCCCAGCCGGGCGACGTCGGCATGCACTTCCTCGTCGCGCCCAGCGACCGGCCGCTGCACGGCTTCACCCGCGCGGTCATCACGACCGTCATGGCCGCGATCTTCGCCGACCCGGCCACTGTGCGCGTCGTCGTCGAGCCGGACGTCGCCAACACCGCCGTGCACGCCCTGAACGCGGTCGTCGGCTTCGTGCCGGAGCGCCAGGTCACCAAGCCGGAGAAGGAAGCGCTGCTGAGCTTCTGCACCCGCGCGCAGTTCGAGGCCGCCACCGGCATCGTCCAGGGGGTGTCGATATGAGCCTCACCGACGCCGTCTCCCACCTCTCCCCCGAGCTGTGGGCCCGCGCCAACCGCGCCCTGGTCCGCAAGGCCCTCGCCGAGTTCGCGCACGAGCGCCTGCTGACCCCCGTGTCCCTCGGCGGCGACCGCTACTCGGTCGTCTCCGACGACGGCGCGGTGGAGTACCGCTTCGAAGCCACCCGCCAGGTCCTGGACCACTGGTCGGTGGACGAGGCCGCCATCACCCGGCTGCGGGACGGGCAGTCGCTGCCGCTGGACGCCCTCGACTTCCACATCGAGTTCCAGCAGACCCTGGGGCTGAGCGCGGAGGTCCTGCCGGTCTACCTGGAGGAGATCTCCTCCACCCTGGCGGGCTCGGCCTTCAAGTACACCAAGCCGCAGATCCCCGCCGGCGTGCTGGCCAAGTCCTCCTTCCAGGACATCGAGACCGGCATGACCGAGGGCCACCCCTGCTTCGTCGCCAACAACGGCCGGCTCGGCTTCGGCGTGCACGAGTACCACGCGTACGCCCCCGAGGCCGCGAACCCGGTGCACCTGATCTGGGCCGCCGCGCACAAGGACGTCGCCACCTTCACGGCGGGCGCCGGCCTGGAGCACGACAGCTTCATGCGCGCCGAGCTGGGCGACGCCGCGGTCGACCTGTTCGCGGCGAAACTGCGCACCCTGGACCTGGACCCGGCGGACTACCTGCTCTTCCCGGTCCACCCCTGGCAGTGGTGGAACAAGACCACGATCACCTTCGCCGCCGAGATCGCCAACCGCCGGCTGGTCCTGCTCGGCGAGGGCGAGGACGCCTACCTCCCGCAGCAGTCGATCCGTACGTTCTTCAACACCACCACCCCGACCAAGCACTACGTCAAGACGGCCATCTCCGTCCTGAACATGGGCTTCATGCGGGGCCTGTCGGCCGCCTACATGGAGGCCACCCCCGCCATCAACGACTGGCTGCACCAGCTGATCGAGTCCGACGAGGTCCTGAAGTCCGTCGACTTCTCGATCATCCGCGAGCGCGCGGCGATCGGCTACCGGCACCTGCAGTACGAGCGCGCCACCGACCGCTACTCGCCGTACCGCAAGATGCTGGCCGCCCTGTGGCGCGAGTCCCCGGTGAACTCCCTCCGGGACGGCGAGCGCCTGGCCACCATGGCCTCGCTCCTCCACGTGGACGCCGAGGGCAAGTCGTTCGTCGGCGCCCTGATCGAGGAGTCCGGCCTCACCCCGGCCGAGTGGCTGAAGCCCTACCTGCGCGCCTACCTGCTGCCGCTGGTGCACTGCTTCTACCAGTACGACCTCGC
Source organism: Streptomyces sp. NPDC046349 (assembly GCF_055587885.1). Taxonomy (NCBI): domain Bacteria; kingdom Bacillati; phylum Actinomycetota; class Actinomycetes; order Kitasatosporales; family Streptomycetaceae; genus Streptomyces; species Streptomyces sp. NPDC046349. Next base: position 208,833 of record NZ_JBVJFK010000002.1, on the reverse strand, counting down.
GTACATGCCGCACGGCGAGAACACCATCCTGGTCATCAAGGACGGCGTCGTTCAGCGTGCGATCTTCAAGGACATCGCCGAGGAGATCGTCATCATGGACGCGGACGCGGTGCTGCCGCCCGCGGTCGAGCGGATCCGGGCGGACGTCCCGGAGGACATGAAGCTGCTGTCGATCTTCACCGACGTCTTCGACTGCTTCTTCCGCTTCCTGTCCTCCATCCTCGTCACGGAGGGCATCTGCACCGAGGAGACCTTCTGGCAGGCCGTGGCCGACTGCGCCCACGACTACCAGGAGTCGATGCCGGCCCTCACGGAGAAGTTCGAGCGCTACGACTTCTTCGCGGAGGAGTTCCAGCTGTCCTGCCTCAACCGCCTCCAGCTGCGCAACAACAAGCAGATGGTCGACCTCTCCGACCCGTCCGCGGCGCTCCAGCTGGTCGGCAACCTCAAGAACCCCGTCGCGGCCTTCGCCCGGCGGTGAGACACGGGGCGGGGGAGGTGCCGATACGGTCCCTCGGCGCCTCCCCCGCACCGACCGTGTGACGGCGTGACCGCGAAGTCAGAAGGCCCTCTTCGCGGTCACGCCTTCGCCGTGTCCCGGCGACGGCATCGCGTTCACCGCGCCCACGGAACATCCGGGGCCCGGAAGAAGCCGATGTCCTGGGCGTCCAGGCGGGGTTCCTGTGCAGCGAGGCGGCGGCTGTACGCGGTCCAGTCGAGGGCGGCGGCCGGTGACCAGCCCAGCTCCGCCAGGCCCAGCACCCTCGGGAACGCCATCAGCTCCCATTCGGCCCGCGTGGCGACGTTCTCCGTCCACAGCGGGGCCTCCACCCCGAGCACCGCGGACTCCGGCACCCCGGCCAGGTAGGCCCCCGGGTTCCAGGAGTACGACCGCGCCACCGGGACATGGCCCGCCCAGGACAGCCCCGGCTTCGTCTCCGCCGCGTACTTCATGTCCAGGTACACCCGGTCCGCCGGCGAAAGGATCAGCGGGTGCCCGGCCTTCGCCGCCGACGCCACGGCCGACCGGTCCGCGGCCGAGGTCTTGTCGTGGCCCCAGTACTGCAGGACCGCGCCCGCCGCCGGCCGCGCCGACGCCAGCTGGTGCCAGGCCACCACCGTCTTGCCGTGGCGGCCCACCACCTCCTGCGCCCGGTCCATGAAGGCCGCGTAGTCCGCCGCCGGCGTCGCGTGCGCCTCGTCGCCTCCGATGTGCAGGTAGCGGCCGGGCGTCAGCTCCGCCAGTTCGCCGAGCACCTCGTCGACGAACTCGTACGTCCGCTCCTTCGCCACGCACAGCGAGCTGAAGCCGACCTTGATCCCGGTGTACCGGGGCGGCGCCTTCCCGTCGCAGTTCAGCTCGGCGTAGGAGGCGAGCGCCGCGTGGGTGTGCCCCGGCATGTCGATCTCGGGGACCACGTCCACGTACCGCTCGCCCGCGTAGGCCACCAGCTCGCGGTACTCCTCCTTCGTCCAGTGGCCGCCCGGCCCGCCGCCGACCTCGCCGGCACCCCCGTACTGCGCCAGCCGAGGCCAGGAGTCGATCGCCAGGCGCCACCCCTGGTCGTCGGTGAGGTGCACGTGGAGGGTGTTGATCTTGTACTGGGCGAGCTGGTCCACGTACCGCTTCACCTGTTCCACGGTGAAGAAGTGCCGCGCGATGTCGACCATGGCCCCCCGGTAGGCGAAGCGCGGCCGGTCGGTGACCGTGCCGCCCGGTACCGTCCCGGGCCCGGCCACGGGCACCAGCTGGCGCAGGGTCTGGCCCGCGCGGAAGAGTCCGGCCGGGGTCCGCGCGACGAGGTCGACCCCGCGCGGGCCGGACGTCAGCCGGTAGCCCTCCTCCCCGACCACCTCGGCCTCCGCGGCGATCCTGAGCCGGATCCCGTCCCCCCGGGCCCCCTCGACCACCGGCAGCGGCAGGCCGCTCGGGCCGCGCAGCTGCTCCGCGAGGAGCTCGCCGACCCGGCGGACCTCCTCTCCCGCGCCAGGCCCCGTACGTACGACCGTGCCGGGCCCGAAGGCGTAGCCGGGGCCCGAGGCCCGCGCGGAGACGGGCGCCGGCAGGAGCCGTTCGAAGGGGGCGAGGGCCGCGGGCGGGTCGTCACCGGCGCTCGCGTCGTCGCCGTGGGCGGCCGTGCAGGAGACGGCACCGAGGACGAGGAGGGTGCCGAGCGCGCGTCGCAGGACTCTCATGTGCCCAGGTATAGGCCAACTGGCCTGCCGTGCACGATGGGAGAATCGCCGAATGGCGGAAATCATCCAGAAGGACGGAACCTGGACGTTCGACGGCGACTCGGTGCGCATCGTGCCGGGGCGCGACAAGGGGGTGGGGCTGCTGCGGCAGACCCTGGGCGAGGTGGTCGTGCCGTTGCGCGCGCTCGCGGGGATCAGTTACGAGCCGGGCCGCAAGGCGGGGAGGCTGCGGCTGCGGCTGCGCGAGGGGGCCGACCCTCTGACGCAGGTGACGGGCGGACGGCTGCCGGAGGCCTCGGACCCCTACCGGCTGAGCGTGGAGCCGGACCGCACAGGGGTCGCGGAGTACTTCGTGGACGCGGTGCGCAACGCTCTGCTGCTGGAGCAGGTGGATCCGGGTCCTTCGCAGACGTACCTGCTGCCCGGCCCCGCCGTGCCGTTGGCGGTGGGCGCGGGCGACGGGACCGTCACCTTCGACGGCGACCGGGTCGCGCTGGAGTGGAACTGGACGACCGAGGAGGCCAAGCGGTCCGGCGGGCCGCGCGAATTCCGGGTCGCCGATCTGCGGACCGTGGAGTGGGCCCCGGCGAAGGGGTTGGAGAACGGCTGGCTCCGCTTCAGCCTGACCGGTGCCGCGCAGCCTGCCGCGCCCAAGTACGACCCGTACACGGTGGAGCTGTTCGGCTTCAAGAAGGACCCGCTGATGGCGCTGGTCGCCGCGGCGGTGGCGCTGCGGCTGCCCCACCCGGCCGCGCCGCCGCAGGATCGGGCCGTCGAGGACGCCCCGCCGAAGGAGCTCCCCGCGCCGGCCGCCGACGACGCGGAGGACCACGACGCCCTGCTGCGGCGATTGCGGGAGCTGGGAGAGCTGCACCAGACGGGAGTCCTCACCGCCGACGAGTTCGCCGCGGCAAAGCAGTCCGTTTTGCGCAGATTCTGACCGGATGCATCCATTCCGCTGGTCCAGACCAGGAGGATCCTGCCCGGAATCGGGCAGGATCTTTGCGTTGAGCGGCTCGAGACGTCAGTATCTACGGGTGCTCGACCGCCGCCCGTCCTATGACGATCTCGTCGAACACCTGGTGCGCAGCACCTCGCTGCAGCGGGGCGAAGCGGCCCGGGTGGTCCTCGACGTGCTCGCCTACTTCGACGAGACGACGGAGGACTTCGTGCGCCGCCGCCACCGCGAACTGCAGGCCGGCGGAGCCGTGAACGCGGAGATCTTCGAGCGGATCGCGGCCGAGCTGCCGCATCGCGCCGTGGCGCCTGCGGAGCTCTCGCTCCGGCAGCTGCGCCGCATCGTCTACGGCTGACCGGCCGCCGCCGGAGCGGCCGCGGGCGGGTGACGGGCACACGAACCGAACTTCAGGAGGGGCAGGACCGTATGTGCGGAATCGTCGGTTACATCGGAAAGCGTGACGTGGCACCGCTGCTGCTGGAGGGCCTGGCACGGCTGGAGTACCGCGGATACGACTCCGCGGGCATCGTCGTGAACAGCCCGAAGGCCGGCGCGCTCAAGATGGTCAAGGCCAAGGGCCGCGTCCGCGACCTGGAGGCCCGGGTCCCGAAGCGTTTCGCCGGCACGACCGGCATCGCCCACACCCGCTGGGCCACGCACGGCGCCCCGAGCGACCTCAACTCGCACCCGCACCTGGACCCGGAGAACAAGGTCGCCGTCGTCCACAACGGCATCGTCGACAACGCCGCCGAGCTCCGCGCCAAGCTGGAGGCCGAGGGCGTCGTCTTCGCCTCCGAGACCGACACCGAGGTCATCACCCACCTGATCGCCCGCTCCCAGGCCGACAGCCTGGAGGAGAAGGTCCGCGAGGCCCTCAAGGCGATCGAGGGCACGTACGGCATCGCCGTGATGCACGCCGACTTCACCGACCGCATCGTCGTCGCCCGCAACGGCTCGCCGGTCATCCTCGGCATCGGCGAGAAGGAGATGCTCGTCGCCTCCGACGTCGCCGCGCTGATCGCCCACACCCGCCAGGTCGTCACCCTGAACGACGGCGAGATGGCCACCCTCAAGGCCGACGACTTCCGCACGTACACCACGAGCGGCACGACGACGAACGCCACCCCGGAGACCGTGGAGTGGGAGGCCGCCTCCTACGACATGGGCGGTCACGACACCTACATGCACAAGGAGATCTCCGAGCAGCCCGACGCGGTCGACCGCGTGCTGCGCGGCCGGATCGACGACCGCTTCAACACGGTCCACCTGGGCGGCCTGAACCTGGACCCGCGCGAGGCGCGCGGCATCCGCCGGGTCAAGATCCTGGGCTGCGGCACCTCGTACCACGCGGGCCTGATCGGCGCCGGCCTCATCGAGGGCATGGCCCGCATCCCCGCGGACGCCGAGCCGGCGTCCGAGTTCCGCTACCGCAACCCCGTCGTGGACCCCGACACCCTCTACATCGCGGTCTCCCAGTCGGGTGAGACCTACGACGTGCTCGCGGCGGTGCAGGAGCTCAAGCGCAAGGGCGCCCGCGTCCTGGGCGTCGTCAACGTGGTCGGCTCCGCGATCGCCCGCGAGGCCGACGGCGGCGTCTACGTGCACGCCGGCCCCGAGGTCTGCGTCGTCTCCACCAAGTGCTTCACCAACACGGTCGTGGCCTTCGCGCTGCTCGCCGTGCACCTGGGCCGCATCCGGGACCTGTCGGTCACCGACGGCAAGCGGATCATCGAGGGCCTGCGCAAGCTGCCCGCGCAGATCCAGGAGATCCTCGACGGCGAAGAGGACATCAAGAAGCTCGCGGCCGAGTTCGCCGAGGCCAAGTCGATGATGTTCATCGGCCGGGTCCGCGGCTACCCGGTGGCACTGGAGGCCTCCCTCAAGCTGAAGGAGATCTCCTACATCCACGCCGAGGCCTACCCGGCCTCCGAGCTCAAGCACGGCCCGCTCGCCCTGATCGAGCCCTCGCTGCCGACGGTCGCGATCGTCCCGGACGACGACCTGCTGGAGAAGAACCGCGCGGCGCTGGAGGAGATCAAGGCCCGCAGCGGCCGGATCCTCGCGGTCGCCCACCGCGAGCAGGAGAAGGCGGACCACACCATCGTGGTCCCGAAGAACGAGGACGAGCTGGACCCGATCCTCATGGGCATCCCGCTCCAGCTGCTGGCGTACCACACGGCCCTGGCCATGGGCCGGGACATCGACAAGCCGCGCAACCTGGCGAAGTCGGTCACCGTCGAGTAGCAGCCCCGGGCTGTCACCGACGGACATGCGAGAGCCCCCGTGCGCCGAAGCTGCGCACGGGGGCTCTCGTACGTCGCGCTCAGCCCGCGGCCACCGCACCGCTGCGCCCGGCCCTGCCGAACGCCATCGGCCAGTGCGCCAGGGCCGCGGTGGCCCCGTACCAGGCCAGCAGTCCGCAGACGGCGGCGACCCAGCCGCCCGCCTTGGCCAGGGCGCCGTTGTCCACGAACGAGGCCACGGCGAGCAGGAGGAGGGAGAGGGTCAGCAGGGCGTAGACGCCCTGACTGAACAGACCGCTCGCGGCGGCGACCGTGAGGGTCAGCGCGAGCATCGCGAAGAGGACAAGAAACGTTCCGGCGGCCTCTTCGGAGGCCGAACCGCCCGCGCCCTTGGCCCACGTGAACCAGAAGATGCCGAGCCCCGCGAACGCGGTGCCGTTGAATCCGTTGCCGCCGCGGTACTCCAGGAGACCCAGGAGGAAGAGTGCGGCGCCGCCGACGTACATCGCGAGCGACACGGAGCCGGCAGCGGACACGCCGTCGATCACGCCGGTGTGGCCGATACCGAATGCGAGAAGGGTGAGACCCAGGGCGATGTTCCCGAGGGTCGAAGTCGAGGCCGTGCTTCCCGCAGAGACACCATTGTCCACGGCGGGCTCCCTTCGATCTGCAGTTGTTTGCTGCGTCCCAGCAGCATTTATCTACCCTTTACACGAGGGCACAACCGCACAATCGGCTTAACACCCGGTCACGGAATGACAACAACCGGTCGCTGCGCGCGCTTGGCGAGCCGACCGGCCACCGAGCCGAAGATCCGGCCCACGATCCCGTGCGTGGAGCCCACCACGATGGCGTCGGCCGAATACTCCCGGCCGACCTCCTCCAGCTCGTGGCAGATGTCACCGCCGCGCTCGACCAGGATCCACGGCACTTCGGCAAGGTAGTCGGCGCAGGCCAGCTCCAGACCCAGCACCTCGGTGCGATGGTCCGGCACGTCCACGAAGACCGGCGGCTCGCAGCCGGCCCACACGGTGGTGGGCAGCCGGTTGGCGACATGGACGATGATCAGCCCCGATCCGGAGCGGCGGGCCATACCGATCGCGTACGCGAGCGCGCGCTCACTGGACGTCGATCCGTCGAATCCCACAACGACGCCGTGCCGGAAGGCCGGGTCGCAGGACGAGCGTGTCTGTTCCACCGCGCGCGGCTCGGCGGCCGACGCGGGGTCGGCAAGCCGTTTGCGCTTGCGGTCCGCGGGTTCGGAGAATTCGTGACCGGCCATGGGTGTCTCGGCGAAGAGGTCCTTGGAGGAAGCAACAGGGGCGATATCGGCGACGCATTGTGACGGAGCTCTGTCCGGGAAGCATCTTCCCGAGCCCATACCCACCAGGGTACGGCGACACTCCTGTCCTGCACAGGGCTTGCCGCACTTGGAGAGCGCCCCTGGGAGGATGCCGGAGTGAACGCCCCTTGGCAATGTCCGCTGTCCCCTACAGCCAGTGACGAGTCGGGGAGTTGCCACCCGTGCGCGCAGTGACCGAGCCCCGCCGGGCGGCGTTGGACATGCGTCCGACAGTTCAGGAAGAGCCCGCAGGGAGTACGCCGTGCCCGGCCATCCGGTTCACCCCGTCCAGCCAGCTCAGCCGACCCGGTCCGTCCACTCCCCCGAGCCGAGCCGGCATTTCAACGCCCCTCCCCGTCAGCCTCTCCACCCGTCCGTTCAGCCCTCCGGGCGCCCCCACGACGACCCCGCGGGTGACGTCGTGCGCTGGGCCGCCTTCAGCTGCCTGCTCGTCCCGGTGGTCCTCGTCGTCTACGGAACCTCCCTCGGCGGGGCGGCAGTCGCCACGCTCGGCCTGTTCGTCGTCACGGCCGCCTGCCTGGTCCTGCTGCGGCAGTCGGAGCGGACCGCGGCCCGGGTCGGGGCGGAGGAGCGGATCCCGTCGGCGCACCGCCGCCGGCACTCGCGCGGCGGCCCCGCGGGCCGCCGGGGCTGTGGCGCCTCCGAGTCCACGCCCCCGCACGACTGACTCATTCGCACACCCACACCCGCCCATTTTCAGCCAACTTCCCGGCAGGTTGCCCCCCTTGCCGGAATGTCCCCCCGACCCGCCCACCACCAGCGACGACATTCGCCGGGGGGCGTTTTGGCCCTACTGGTACTAGCCACAGCCGCGATGCACGCTTCCCACCCGGGTAGCGGAGTGGAACCCTTCCTGATCGAATGCTTTTCGCCAAGTTGAGAAGTCGACATAGCGCTGCGTGCTGAACTTGTCACGCCGACACCACGGGACGCAGTAGATTCGATCATGTATTTACGGCGGGGGATCCACGTGCAAGGCCGAGGGGAAACGTGCAGGTGCGACCAGACCAAGGAGTCGCGACACCCAAGGGGGGCTTAGCGCCATGAGCCAGGATTCCACCGCCGTCGTCGCAGACGCCGGCAGGAAGCTCGCGGGGCGTCGCCGCAGGGAGATTGTCGCGGTGCTGCTCTTCAGCGGCGGACCGATCTTCGAGAGCTCCATTCCACTATCCGTGTTCGGCATTGACCGGCAGGACGCGGGAGTTCCACGCTACCGACTGCTCGTGTGCGCCGGTGAGGACGGTCCGCTCAGGACCACCGGCGGACTCGAACTGACCGCGCCGTACGGGTTGGAGGCGATCGCCCGGGCAGGCACGGTCGTCGTTCCCGCCTGGCGCTCCATCACTTCACCGCCGCCTCCGGAGGCGCTCGACGCACTGCGTCTGGCGCACGAGGAAGGGGCCCGGATCGTCGGACTGTGCACCGGGGCCTTCGTGCTCGCGGCCGCCGGTCTGCTGGACGGCCGGCCCGCGACGACGCACTGGATGTACGCGCCGACGCTGGCCAAGCGCTACCCGTCCGTCCACGTCGATCCGCGCGAACTGTTCGTCGACGACGGCGATGTGCTCACGTCCGCGGGCACGGCGGCCGGAATCGACCTCTGCCTGCACATCGTGCGCACCGACCACGGCAGCGAGGCGGCCGGGGCCCTGGCCCGCAGGCTCGTCGTGCCGCCGCGCCGCACGGGCGGCCAGGAGCGCTACCTCGACCGGTCGCTGCCGGAGGAGATCGGCGCCGACCCGCTGGCCGAGGTCGTCGCCTGGGCGCTGGAACACCTCCACGAGCAGTTCGACGTGGAGACGCTGGCCGCCCGCGCCTACATGAGCCGGCGCACCTTCGACCGGCGGTTCCGCTCGCTCACCGGCAGCGCTCCGCTCCAGTGGCTGATCACGCAGCGGGTGCTGCAGGCCCAGCGGCTGCTGGAGACCTCCGACTACTCGGTCGACGAGGTCGCCGGACGCTGCGGGTTCCGTTCGCCGGTCGCCCTGCGCGGTCACTTCCGGCGGCAGCTGGGGTCCTCCCCGGCGGCGTACCGCTCCGCCTACCGGGCACGCCGGCCGCAGGCCGACGTCGCGCAGGTGGCGGAGATCCCGACGGGACCGGTGCCGCACCAGCGCACTCCGCAGCCCCACCGGGCGGCGGCGGCCCTGGCCGCCGCGGGCCCCACGGTCACGGAGCTGTACGCGCCGAACCGGGTCCTGCGGGAACACGCGTAACCCCCACAACGGGTACGACAGCGAAGGTCCTCCATCGGTCACCGCCGACGGAGGACCTTCGGCATATGCGGTCCGCTCCGCAGGGGACCGCATAAGGTGGGACACATGAACGATCGCATGGTGTGGATCGACTGCGAGATGACCGGGCTCTCGTTGACGGACGACGCACTTATCGAGGTGGCCGCGCTGGTCACCGACTCGGAGCTCAACGTGCTCGGCGAGGGCGTGGACATCGTGATCCGCCCGCCGGACCGCGCCCTGGAGACCATGCCCGACGTGGTCCGCGAGATGCACACCGCCTCCGGACTGCTCGACGAGCTGGCCGGCGGGACCACCCTCGCGGACGCCGAGGCGCAGGTCCTGGCGTACGTGCGGGAGCACGTGAAGGAGCCGCGCAAGGCGCCGCTCTGCGGGAACTCGGTCGGCACCGACCGCGGCTTCCTGCTGCGCGACATGGCCGCGCTGGAGAGCTACCTGCACTACCGGATCGTGGACGTGTCCTCGGTCAAGGAGCTGGCGCGCCGCTGGTACCCGCGGGCGTACTTCAACAGCCCCCCGAAGAACGGCAACCACCGGGCGCTGGCGGACATCAAGGACTCCATCACCGAGCTGCGCTACTACCGCGAGGCGGTGTTCGTGCCGCAGCCCGGGCCCGACTCGGACACGGCCCGCAGCATCGCGGCCAAGCACGCCGCGCCGGGCGCGTAGCACCCCTGCCCGATCCCTCCGGAGAGGGGCGCGGGAAAACGGTGGAGCGAGCACCCTCCCGGACCCTGTACCCTTTTCTTCGGCCGGTCGGTTTCCGACCGGACATGGTGGGTGTAGCTCAGTTGGTAGAGCACCTGGTTGTGGTCCAGGTGGCCGCGGGTTCAAGTCCCGTCACTCACCCTGCGGGAAGGCCCCGGTACGCGGAAGCGGACCGGGGCCTTCTGCATGTCCCCGTACGTCCTCCCTCTGATCCGGAGCTCCGAAGCGATCAGGACGACTCCCGGACCACCAGTCTGTTCGGCAGGACGACCGCCGGCCCGTCCTCTGCCCCGGCGCTCCCCCGCCGTCCCGAGACCCGCTCCAGCAGCATCATCGCCATGGTCCGGCCCATCTCCTCGATGGGCTGCCGGACGCTGGTCAGCGGCGGGTCCATGTGCCGGGCGACCACCGAGTCGTCGAAGCCGACCAGTGCCACGTCGTGCGGGATCGTGCGGCCGGCCCCACGCAGCTCCCGCCGGGCGCCCGCCGCCATGACGTCGGAGGAGGCGAAGACGGCGTCGAGCGAGGGGCTGCGCTCGAGCAGCTCGCGCATGGCCCGTCGACCGCCCTCCTCGGTGAAGTCGGCGACCGCGACCAGCCGCTCGTCGACGGGGCGTCCGGCGGCGGCGAGGGCCTGCCGGTAGCCGTCGAGCCGGCAGTGGGCTCCGTACACGTCCAGCGGGCCGGTGATCGTCGCGATCGTACGGCGGCCCCGGTCGAGCAGGTGGCGCACCGCTTCTGCGGCGCCTGCCAGGTTGTCGGAGTCCACGCAGGGCAGCGTCTCGGCCGCGGAGCGCCGACCGCTGATCACCGTCGGGATGCCGAGTTCGGCCAGCAGCTCCGGGAGCGGGTCGCCCGCGTGGACGGAGACCAGCAGCACGCCGTCGACGCGGTGCCCGGACAGGTACTGCGCGAGGCGGCGGCGCTCGCGGTCGCTGCCGGCCAGGGTGAGGACGAGCTGGATGTCGGTCTCGGCGAGGGCGGCGCCGACCCCCCGGACCACTTCGGAGAAGTACGGCTCGGCGAAGAACCTGGCCTCGGGCTCGGGGATCACGAGGGCGATGGCGTCGTTGCGGTTGGCCGCGAGGGCGCGGGCCGCGCGGTTCGGCACGTACCCCAGCTCGGTCACGGCCGCCTCGACGGCGGCCTTGGTCTGCTCGCTGACCTTGGACGACCCGTTGATCACCCGGGACACGGTGCCGCGCCCGACACCGGCGCGTACCGCGACCTCTTCCAGGGTCGGCCGTCCCCCGCTGCGCCCGTTCCCGTTCATGGCTTCCTCCCGGTTGTGAATCTACCCCTTGACTACTGTGGGAGCGCTCCCACACTGTGTCACACGACACCCCCACGCTGTCGCCCCACCCTTCAGGGAGGAACCCATGCGAGCCCAATCCCCGGTTCGAGCACGAGCCCGAAGAACCCTCGCCACGGCGGTCGCCACGATGGGCGCCGCCGCGCTGCTGCTCGGGGGGTGCGCACAGGACCCCGAGTCGGAGCCGAAGTCGGGCCCCTCCGCCGGCGGGAAGGGGCAGACCACCCTGACCGTGGGCGTCTTCGGGGCCTTCGGCCTCCAGGAGGCCGGGCTCTACGACGAGTACATGGCGCAGAACCCGGGGATCCGCATCGAGCAGACCTCCATCGAGCGCAACGAGAACTACTACCCCCAGCTCCTCACGCACCTGGGGACGGGCAGCGGGCTCGCCGACATCCAGGCCGTCGAGGTCAACAACATCGCGGAGATCACCGCGACCCAGGCCGACAAGCTGGTGGACCTGGGCAAGGTCTCAGGCGTGGACAAGGCCGCCTACCTGCCGTGGAAGTGGGCGCAGGGAACGGCGCCGGCGGCGAAGGGCGGGGCCACGGTCGGCCTCGGCACCGACATAGGCCCGCAGGGCATCTGCTACCGCAAGGACCTGTTCGAGGCGGCCGGGCTGCCCTCGGACCGGGAGGCGGTCGGCGCGCTGTGGGCGGGCGACTGGAACAAGTATCTCGAGGCGGGGAAGGCGTACAAGGCGAAGGCCGGCGACGGCAAGGCCTTCGTGGACTCGGCGTCGGGGGTCATGGCCGCGGTGACGGGCAGCAGCGCCCAGCGGTACTACGACGAGCAGGGCAAGGTCGTCTACAAGACCAACCCGGCGGTGCGCGGGGCCTTCGACCTGGCGGCGTCCTTCGCCACCGAGGGGCTCAGCGCCAAGCTGCAGCAGTTCACACCGGGCTGGGACCAGGGCTTCGCCAACGGCGCCTTCGCGACGGTCTCCTGCCCGGCCTGGATGCTCGGCTACATCCAGGACAAGGCCGGTCCGTCGGGCAAGGACAAGTGGGACGTGGCGCAGGCGCCGAAGCCCAGCAACTGGGGCGGTTCCTTCCTGGTGGTCCCCAAGGCGGGCAAGAACGCCGAGGCGGCGGCGAAGCTGGCGGCCTGGCTGACGGCCCCCGAGCAGCAGGCGAAGCTCTTCGAGAAGCGGGGCAGCTTCCCGAGCGCGAGCGCCGCGTACAAGCTGCCGGCGGTGTCGGGGGCGAAGCACGAGTACTTCGGCGGCGCGCCGATCGGTGAGATCTTCTCGAAGGCGGCCCAGGGAGTGCCGGTGACGGTGGTCGGCCCGAAGGACCTGGTGATCGCCCAGAACCTGGCGGACATCGGGATGCTCCAGGTCGACCAGAAGGGCCGCAGCCCGCAGGAGGGCTGGGAAGCCGCTGTGAAGGCCATCGACAACGCCCTGGACCAGTGAGGCGCCGGTGACGGACGAGACGGCTGTCCTGTCCCCCTCCGCCGCCGCCCCGGAGCGGGCGGCGGCGGAGGGGGGCGGCCGGGGCCGGCCGGGCCAGGTGTGGCGCTCGCGCCGCTATCGCTGGGACCTGCGCTGGAGCCCGTACGCCTTCGTGGCGCCCTTCTTCCTGTTCTTCGCCGCCTTCGGGCTGTTCCCGCTGCTCTACACGGGCTGGGCGGCGCTGCACCAGGTGGAGCTGACCGACCCCGACAGCATGACGTGGGTGGGCCTGCGGAACTTCACCCGGCTGTGGGACGACGAGTTCTTTTGGAACGCCCTGCGCAACACGGTCACCATCGGGCTGCTCTCCACGGTGCCGCAGCTGGCGATCGCGCTGGGCGTGGCCCATCTGCTCAACTACCGGCTGCGTGGCTCCGCGTTCTTCCGGGTCGCCGTGCTCACCCCGTATGCGACCTCGGTGGCGGCGGCCACGCTTGTCTTCGTACTGCTCTTCGGCCGCGACTACGGGATGATCAACTGGGCCCTCTCGGCGGTCGGTTTCGGGGCGGTGGACTGGCAGAACGGCACCTTCGCCTCGCAGTTGGCGGTCTCCACCATCGTGATCTGGCGGTGGACCGGCTACAACGCGCTGATCTACCTGGCGGCCATGCAGGCCGTGCCGGGCGAGCTGTACGAGTCGGCCGCGCTGGACGGGGCCTCTCGCTGGCAGCAGTTCCTGCACGTCACCGTGCCCTCGCTGCGTCCGACGATCCTCTTCACCTGCGTGGTGTCGACGATCGGGGCGACCCAGCTGTTCGGGGAACCGCTGCTGTTCAACGGCGGGGCGGGCGCGACGGGCGGCTCGGACCACCAGTTCCAGACGCTCGGGCTGTACCTGTACGAGCAGGGCTGGGTGAACCTGCACCTGGGGCGGGCCTCGGCGATCGCCTGGGCGATGTTCCTGATCCTGCTGCTGATCGCCGGGGCGGCGCGGCTGCTGCGCGGACGGGGGGACTCGCGATGAGATCGCTGCGCGCGGGCCGGCTCACCTATGTGGTGCTCGGCCTCTTCACCGCCGGTTCGCTCTTCCCGCTGGTGTGGACGGCGATCGCGGCCTCCCGCACCAACACGCGCCTCGCGCAGACCCCGCCGCCGTTCTGGTTCGGCGGGAACCTGGGACGGAACCTGCAGATCGCCTGGACCGACGCCAACATGGGCACGGCCCTGCTGAACACGGTGATCGTGGCGGGCACCGTCACCGTCGGGACGGTCCTCTTCTCCACCCTGGCGGGCTTCGCCTTCGCCAAACTGCGTTTCCGCGGTCGCCGGATGCTGATGGCGATGGTGGTCGGCACGATGCTGATCCCGCCGCAGCTGAGCGTGGTGCCGCTGTACATGCTGATTGCGAAGCTGTCGTGGACCGACCGGCTCCAGGCGGTTGTCCTGCCGTCCCTGGTGTGCGCCTTCGGCGTGTTCTTCATGCGGCAGTTCCTGGTGCACGCGCTGCCCACGGAACTGGTGGAGGCGGCCCGCACGGACGGGGCCAGCTCCCTGCGGGTGATGTGGCACGTGGTCTTCCCGGCGGCCCGGCCGGCGATGGCGGTGCTGGGGATGCTGACCTTCGTCATGTCCTGGAACGACTTCTTCTGGCCGATCGTCGCGCTGACCCAGAACGGCAGCCCGACGGTCCAGGTGGCCCTGACCGGTCTGGGCCGGGGGTACATCCCCGACCAGTCCGTGATCATGGCGGGTGCGCTGCTGGGCACGCTCCCGCTGCTGCTGGTGTTCCTCGTCTTCGGCCGCCAGATCGTCGGCGGCATCATGCAGGGAGCGGTAAAGGGATGACTGACACCCCGACGCACACGACTCGCCCGTCGAAGGCGACGGATCCGGGCGGGGAGCTCCGCTTCCCCGACGGGTTCCTGTGGGGCACGGCCACGGCGGCCTTCCAGATCGAGGGCGCGGCCGCACTGCGCGGACCCTCCATCTGGGACACCTTCTGCCGCACCCCGGGCAAGGTGTACGACGGCCACACCGGCGACGTCGCGGCCGACCACCACCGGCTGTGGCGCGAGGACGTCGCGCTCATGGCCGAACTGGGGCTGGGCTCCTACCGGTTCTCGGTGTCCTGGCCGCGCGTCCTCGCCGGCGGGATCGGCTTCTACGACCAGCTCGTCGACGAGCTGCTCTCCCACGGCATCCAACCCTGCGTGACCCTCTACCACTGGGACCTCCCGCAGGAGCTGGAGGACGCCGGCGGCTGGCCCGAGCGGGAGACCGCCTACGCCTTCGCCCAGTACGCGGAGCAGGTCGCGGACGTGCTCGCCGACCGTGTGGAGCTCTGGACCACCCTCAACGAGCCCTGGTGCAGCGCCTTCCTCGGCTACGCCTCGGGGGTGCACGCCCCCGGCCGCACCTCCCCCGCCGACTCGCTGCGCGCCGCTCACCATCTCAACCTGGCCCACGGCCTGGCCGCGGCGGCCCTGCCGGCCCGCACCCGGGTCGGTATCGCGCTCAACCCCAGCGCGGTGCGGCCGCTGACCGGCTCGGCGGCCGACCTGGACGCCGCCCGCCGTATCGACGCACTGGCCAACCGGATCTTCACCGGACCGCTGCTGCACGGCGCCTACCCGCAGGACCTCCTCGCCGACACCGCCGCCCTCACGGACTGGTCGTTCGTGCGCACCGGCGACGAAGCGCTGATCCGCCAGCCGCTGGACTTCCTCGGAGTGAACTACTACACGCCGGCGGTGGTGTCCGCCGCGCCGGACGGGAACGGCCCGCGCGCCGACGGCCACGGCGCCGCGTCCCACTCCCCCTGGCCCGCCGCGGACACGGTGGCCTTCCACCAGCCCCCGGGCGAACAGACCGACATGGGCTGGTCGATCGACCCGAGCGGCCTGTACGACCTGCTGATGCGCTTCGCCCGCGAGGCACCCGGCCTGCCTCTGCTGGTCACCGAGAACGGTGCGGCCTACGCCCCGGACCTGGACGACCCGCAGCGCATCGCCTATCTCGAGGCCCACCTCACCGCCGTCCACCGCGCGCTGGCGGACGGCGCCCCGGTGGGGGGCTACTTCCTCTGGTCGCTGCTGGACAACTTCGAGTGGTCCTACGGATACAGCAAGCGCTTCGGCATCGTGCACGTCGACAACGACACCCAGATCCGCACGCCGCGCTCCAGCGCCCACTGGTACGCCCGCCTGGCCCGGAAGGGGGTTATGTAACCGCCCCCCGCCGCCCGTGGCCCGCGGCGGCGGGTGTCCGGTCCGAGGTCACGCGAAGACGTCTGCGTGATCCTCGGCCCAGGTCCTGAAGGTGCGGGCCGGGTGGCCGGTGAGCTGCTCGACGCCGCCGGTGATCTCGACCGGGAGGCCGTCGGTGGAGGCCCAGTACTCCAGCAGCGCATCGGCATAGGGGCCGGGTATGTAGCCGTCGGCCTCGGCCCTCCACTGCTCGGCCGAGACTGCCTCGACGGATATGGAGCGGCCGAGGACTTCGCCCAGTATCGAGAGCTGGGCGGCGAAGGTCAGCGACTGCGGGCCGGTCAGCGTGTACGCGCTGCCGGCCAGGGCCGGATCGGTGAGGACCGCGAGGGCCGCCTCGGCGAGGTCGGCCTCGTGCACGGGATCGCAGTAGGCGCCGGGGTAGGGCAGTCGGACCGGCAGGCCCGACTTCAGCGGCCGGGCCCAGCCCCGGGCATTGCCCGCGAAGGATCCCGGCCGCAGCAGGGTGGTGTGCAGCGGGGAGGCCGAAAGGGCCTGCTCGACCGCGAGGTGGGAGGCCGACAGCGGGCTGTCTGCGGCGCCGGGGGCGAGCACCGAGGAGGAGGACAGGAGCACGACGTGCTCCACTCCGGCGGCGACGGCCTCCTTGACGAAGGCTTCGACGCCGGACGCCTCCGCGTAGAGGAACACGGAGCGGATCCCGGCAAGGGCGCGGGGAAACGTCGCCGGATCGGTGAGATCGCAGTGGACCGCATCGGGGGTGTCCCGCTCGCGGGAGCCCAGCCGGTGCGGGACGCCGCGGGCGGCGAGGAGGCCGGCGAGACCGCGGGCGACGGCACCGCGGCCGCCGGTCACGAGAATGGACATGACTGGTCCTCTTCCTGAAATCGTGCGAACAGACGCTAGGATGGATACGCGACACAGATTCTGCACCACACATCCTCTGCGTCACACAGATAAATTTGAAGCACGGAGAATCCGATGTCAACCGATTCCCCCCGCACGGGTGACGAGTGGAGCCGCGCCGAGCTGCTCGCGCGCATCGTCATCGAGAGTCAGCGGCACTACGCCGACTACTCCCTCTTCAACCAGGCCATGGCCGACTCGGTCGGCCTGCACCCGACCGACATGCAGTGCGTGGCCCTCCTCGACATGGAGCCCGGCCCCGTCAGCACCGGCGACATCGCCCGCCTCACCGGCCTGACCTCCGGCTCGGCCACCCGCCTCGTCGACCGGATGGTCAAGGCGGGCATCGTCGAACGGCACGCCGACCCCCACGACCGCCGCCGCTCCCTCGTCTCCCTCTCCCCCGAGGCACGCAAGCGCATCGGTGCGGCGTGGGACACCCCGGGCCGCGCCTTCGGCGCCGTACTGGAGAGCTACTCCGACTCCGAACTCGCCGTCATCGCCGACTACCTGCACCGCGCCGCCGAGGTGGGGCGGACCCAGGCCAAGCGGCTGACCTCCGGCGAGCCCGGCTGACGGACCGCGGAACGGACACAGAACGGACCGCGGGGCGGACCGCGGGGCGGACCGGGGGCGGATCGGGGACCCGACTGCGGGACGACCGGGACTGCCGGAGGGCTTGCACAGGGCTTCCACAGGGGCCGATCCCGCACTACGGTCCGGGGCAACGGGCAACGGCGCGCGCCGGAGAAACGGGAGGGTCGGCGCGCGGTTGGAGGTTGTCCGTGTCCCCGCCCACACCCTCGCCCGCACCCTCGTCCATTCCTGCGGCCGTTCCTGCGCCCTCACCCGCCTCCACGCCCCCGCCGGCGACTCCCTCACCCGGCGGCCTGCGCGCGGTGTTCGCCCTCGGCGGCAGCGCCCTTCCCCTCCACGCGTTCCTCGCGCGGCTTCCCGCAGCGCTGTGCCCCATCGGAACGCTCGTGCTCATCACCGAACGCGACGGCATCGGCGCCGCGGGCCCCGTCGCCGCCGCGCTCTGGCTCGGCCAGGCCCTCGGCGGCCCCGTCATCGGCCGGCTCGCCGACCTGCGCGGCCACCGCACCGTCCTGCTCCTCGCCTGCGCCGCGAACGCCGCCGTCCTGCTCTCCCTCGTCGCGGCCGTCCTCGGCGGCCTGCCGCCGGCCGCCCTGCTGTCGCTGGCCGCCGCAGCCGGTCTCACCGTCCCGCAGGTCGGCCCGCTGGCCAGGGCCCGCTGGGCACGGTTGGCCGGCGGGGACCAGCGGCTACTCGGATCGGCCCTGTCCTTCGACACCACCCTGGACGAGGTCGGCTTCATGGTCGGCCCCGCGCTGGCCGGCATCCTTGCCGTGACCGTTCACCCCGCCTCGGGACTCGTCCTCGCGGCCGGGCTGATCCTGGTGTTCGGCACCCTGTTCGCCGTGCACCCGACCGTTCCGGGCCCGGCCGCCGACTCCACGACCGCCGACTCCCCGGCCGCCGACTCCCCGGCCGCCGACTCCCCGGCCGCCGACTCCCCGGCCGCCGGCTCCCCGGGCGCGCGGGCCGGCGTACGGCTGTGGTCGCCCGGGCTGGTCCTGCTGTTCACGACGGCCGTACTGCAGGGAGCGGCGTGGAGCGGAGCGAACACAGGCGTCAACGCGCTCGCCGCGTCACTGGGCGCGGCCGGCGCGGCCGGGCCCGTGTGGGCCGCCATGGCCGTGACCAGCTCTGTCGCCGGCTTCGCCACGGTCGCCCGGCCCGGCTCGGCGGACCTGGCCGCACGGCTGCGGTGGACGATCGTCCTCCAGGCCCTGCTCACTCTGCCGCTGCTCGCGGTGTCCGGACTGTGGGCGGCCGCCTTCGCCGTCGCGGGCATCGGCCTGGCCGTGGCCCCGCACCTGATCGCACTGTTCGGGCTGGTGGAACGGACCGTCCCGGCGCAGCGGATGGGCGAGGCCATGACCGTGATCGGCAGCGGCCTGATCCTCGGCCAGGCCCTGGCCGCCGCCGTCGCGGGCCCCCTGGCGGCCACCCACGGCCACCGGGCCGCCTTCGCCGTCTCCTGCACCGCGGTCACCGCCTCCGCGGCCCTCGCCCTGGCCTCGACCCTGACGGCACGTACGAAGAGCCGCTTCGGCGCCCCGTGACGAGCCGACCAGCACACCGCGTCAGGCGCCCTGGATGTGGAAGTTGAAGTCCGTGTGGCCGAGCGCGCCCATCAGGCGGAGCCAGATCGGCAGGAGCATCTCCGGGCCCCGGGCCGTCTCGATGCCGCCGAGGTCCAGGACGCTCGTCTGCGGCCACCCGAAGGAGTGCAGCAGTTCGCGCACGGTCTTCTTGGCGTCCGCGTCCTCGCCCGAGACGAAGACGTGGTGCTCGCCCGCGACCCGAGCCGGGTCCACCATGATCTGGCAGTTCATCGTGTTCAGCGTCTTGACCACCCGCAGCCCCGGGAACGTCCGCTGGATCAGCTCGCCCAGGCTGTCGTCGTCCACCGGGTCCAGGCCGGGCGGGAAGCCGACCGAGAAGTCCAGCGGGTTCGCGATGTCGATCAGGATCTTGCCCTCCAGGTGGGCGGCGTCCGCCTGCGCCAGTGCGGCGACACTGACCCGCCCGCCGGTGGCGTTGACCAGCACCTCGCCGTCCCGGGCGGCTTCCGCGAACCCGGCCAGCCCCACCCCCGGGTGGACCTCCTGCCAGTCCGAGTACTCGGCCCGGCCGAGGGTCGCCCCGGGATCCCTGGTCCCGATGACGACCTGGTGGCCCAGGGAGTCGAGTCGGGCGGCCACCGTGCGGCCGACGATCCCGGTGCCGAGGACTGCGTAGCGCATCTCTGCTTCCTTCCGGTCCGAGGGACCCGCCGCTCTAGCCAAGGATCCCGATGTCGGAGAAGAACCGGTACCGCTTCGGGGCATCCGGCAGGAACCAGTGGAAGCCCTCCTCCAGGAAGACGGCCACCATGCTCACGATGATGACCGCGCCCAGGAGCCACAGCGCGAACAGTCCCGCCGTCCGCAGCAGTCCCGGCCCGGTCGCCGGAACTCCGTGCTCGGCCGTGGTGTGCGCGGTGGCCAGGGCGATCCCGACGACGACCACCGACACCTGGAAGAGGATCAGCGCCCACACGTACAGGTGCAGGCCGAACATCTCGCCCCCGTACCCCTTGGCGCCCGGCAGGATGTGCAGCGTCGTCTGCCGCCAGGACGCGAAGGAGCCCCCCATGAGCGCGATCAGCGTCAGGCCCCAGCCCGCCATGTAGTGGCGGCCCGTCACCGATCCGCGCAGCAGCGCCGTGCGGATGATGTACGCCGCTCCCAGCGCCGCCAGCAGCATGTACATCCGCTGTACGACGCACAGCGGGCACGGGTACTCGCGCGCCGCGAACTGGTAGAAGAGGCTGCCGCCCACCACGCCCGTCCAGCCGATGGCGAAGAAGCAGGCGAACCAGTACTGGACCTTGCCCGGCTGGGTGGCCTCGGGGGTGCTCTCCGGGATGAGGCTCTCGATCGTCGCCATCGTCACCAGCTCAGCGTCAGGGCCAGGCTGCCGGTGATGTGGTGTGCCATCAGCAGGGTGACCGCGATGAGCATGACCCACCACGCCCCGAGCACGACCATCCGGGACGTCTCCCGGTACATGGCGATCAGCGTGGCGAGGAGCCCGCCGAAGATGAGGGTGTCCATGCCGCGGACCGTACCGAGACGAGGACATCCCGCCTGCTAGGCGCGCCCCCGGTCACGGCGTGGCGCGCCCCCGGTTACGTCGGTTGCCGCGTCGGCCGCGGCCGGACCGCCCCGCGCCCGGGCCGCCCGTGCTCCGGCCGTCCAGGCCGATCCACACGCGGACCTCGGTGCCGCCGAGTACCGAACGCCCCAGCCGGACGTCACCGCCGGTCGACTCCGCGACCCGGCGCACGATGTCCAGGCCGAGGCCCGTGGAGCCGTCCCGGCCGCCGTCGTTGCCGCGGCGCAGGGCGGCGTCCGGGTCGGAGATGCCGGGGCCCGCGTCCGAGACGAGCACGATCACCGCGTCGCCCGCGTCGTGGACGTCCACCGCGAAGGGGGTGCCCTCGGGGGTGTGCCGGAAGACGTTGCCGAGCATGGCGTCGAGGGCGGCGGCGAGTTCGGGCCGTGCCACGGGGATCCGTACCGTACGGTCCACCCCCGCGAGCCGCACCTCGCGGCCCTCGTCCTCCGCGAGCGCCGACCAGAAGGCCATCCGGTCGCGAATCACCTCGGAGGCGTCGCAGCCCGCTCCGGCCCCGACCAGGCCGGTGGCCGGGCGCTGTTCCCGGGCGGTGCGGATGATCGTGTCGACCTCGCGCTCCAGCTGCTCCACCGCCGCCCGGGTCTGCTCGGCGGCGGGGCCGTCCCCGAGCGAGGCGGTGTTGAGCCGGAGCACCGTCAGGGGGGTGCGCAGCCGGTGCGAGAGGTCCGCGGCCAGTTCCCGCTCGTTGGCGAGGAGCTCGACCACCTGGTCCGCCATCGAGTTGAACGCGACGGCCGCCGAGCGCAGCTCCTTCGGGCCCGCCTCCGGTACGCGCGCACCGAGCCGCCCCTCGCCCAGCTGGTGCGCGGCGTCCGCGAGCCGTTCGGCCGGCCGGACCAGCCGGGCGCCGAGCCGGTCGGCTACCGCTACCGATCCCACGATCAGGGCCAGTCCGACGCCCGCCAGCACCAGCCAGGCGGTCGCGACGCCGTTGCTGACCTCGCTCTCCGGTACGAAGATCTCCACCACGGCGATGTCCCCGGACCCGAGGGCGGTCGGCTGCAGCAGCGCCGAGCCTCCGCCGGACAGCTTGGCCGTCGTGGCGCGCCCCATCCGCCGGGTC
Organism: Streptomyces sp. NPDC046349; assembly: GCF_055587885.1. NCBI lineage: Bacteria > Bacillati > Actinomycetota > Actinomycetes > Kitasatosporales > Streptomycetaceae > Streptomyces > Streptomyces sp. NPDC046349. Next base: position 187,435 of record NZ_JBVJFK010000002.1, on the reverse strand, counting down.
TCGGCGACGGCGCGCTCTCCGGCACGGCCCTCGCCGATGCTCACCGGCCGGCTGTCCCCGATGGCGGGCACGTGGACGGCCATCCGCCGGGCGGCGCCCATCTGCGTGGACTCCACCGCCTTGCTCAGCTGCGTCGGGTCGGTGGTGATCGACAGCGTCGGCCCGATGGTGGCGGCCTGCCGCTCGGCGTTGGAGAAGGCCCGGTCGCGGGCCATCTCCTGGACGACGAGCCCGAGCGGTACGGCGAAGGCCACGACCACCATGGCCGTGACCGCGAGGCACACCTTGACCAGGGCCCATCTCATCGCGGCATCACTGCGGTGGCTCCAGCTTCACGCCGACACCGCGCAGGGTGTGCAGGTACCGCGGCCGGGCGGCGGTCTCGCCGAGTTTGCGGCGCAGCCAGGACAGGTGGACGTCGATGGTCTGGTCGTCGCCGTACGACTGCTGCCAGACCTCGGCGAGCAGTTCGCGGCGGGCCACGACCACTCCGGGCCTGCCGGCGAGGAAGGCCAGCAGGTCGAACTCCCGCCGCGTGAGGTCCAGTACGGCACCGTCGAGCTCGGCCTGGCGGCGCAGCGGGTCGATGGCGAGGCCGCCGACGCGCAGGACGCGCGAGGGCGGTTCGGAGCCTGCGGCGGCGCGGGCGCGGCGCAGGACGGCGGCCATGCGGGCGGAGAGGTGCTCGACGGAGAAGGGTTTGGTCAGGTAGTCGTCGGCGCCGTCGTTGAGCAGCCGGACGATCTCGGCCTCGTCGTCGCGCGCGGTGGCGATGATCACGGGCACGTCGGTGATGCCGCGCAGCATCTTGAGCGCCTCGGAGCCGTCCAGGTCGGGCAGGCCGAGGTCGAGGATGACCACGTCGAAGCTGTGGTGCGCGACCTCGCGCAGGGCCTCGAGGGCCGTGCCGACGCTCCGCACCGTGTGCGAGGCCTCGGTCAGGTGCCGGATGAGGGCGGAACGTACGAACTGGTCGTCCTCGACCACGAGCACACTTGCCATGGGCCGCACCGTAGTCCATCCGGGCGACTCCACGGGGTGTCGGGCCACTCTTGTGGCGCGTGGTGCAGTATGTGCCCTGATGCGAAGAGGACTTGTGCATGCCATGGCGTGGATGCTCGCGACCGGGGCGGCGGTGACGCTGTGCTGGTGGGGTGTCCACACCGTCATGTCGGGCACGGCCTACGATCGGCCGCTCGCGGTGCCGCTGACCGGGCAGCCGCTGTCCTCCTCGACCCAGCGCGCACAGCCCCAGGGGTCCCCCTCGCAGTCCCCGTCCGCCTCGCCCTCGCAGTCGCCGGACCCGACGTCGTCGCCGACGGCAGGGGCCTCGCCCGACAGGCCGTCGCAGAAACCCGCGGTCACCCCGGACGGCGGGCAGCAGCCAAGCGGCCAGGGCGCGGGGAAGGTGCAGGCCTATCCGGTCTCCGGCGGCCGTGTCACCTTCTCCCTGGGCGCCTCCTCGGCCGAGCTGGTCTCGGCGACGCCGGCGGCCGGCTGGCGGATGCAGGTGTGGAAGCAGGACTTCTGGATCCGGGTCACCTTCACCCGGGACGGCCGTGAGGTGTCGGTGTTCTGCACCTGGCACGACCACCCGCCGCTGGTGGAAATCGTCGACCCCTGAGGTGCGGCATGCGGACGCCGTGCAGGGCCGGATCCCGGCACAGGCCGGACCCCGGAGGGGGCCGGACCTTTGGGGATCAGGCCGGCACGGTGCCCACCAGCACGAACTCGTTGTACGGGAAGACCCTGCCCGCAGGACGGGGGAAGGGGAAGGAGTACGTCCGCCGGACCGCCACCCCGGCCTTGGCTGCGTGGCGGCGCAGCTCCTCGAAGCCTACCCATCGGATGTGGGTGGCGTCGGAGCGGAAGCCGACCTCCTGCGGGGTGATCATGACGGCCGATCCGCCCGGCCTGACCAGCGGCAGGTACTGCTCCAGCAGCGTCGCCGCCGTCCCCTCCTCGACGTGCTCCAGAACGTGCGCGAGGAGCAGGCTGTCGAAGGAGCCGGGACCGCAGTCCGGGGCCTCGGCCAGCCGGTCGGGCGTGTACGCGTTCAGCCCGCGCTCCCGGCAGGTCCGCACCGAGTGCGGGTTGTGGTCGACGCCGACACTGTCGGGTCCGCAGTTGACCAGGTTGCGTCCCAACCCGCAGCCCACGTCGAGCACCCGGCCCAGCCGGAGTCGCCGCAGGTGCCACCGGTAGGGGGCCTGCGTGGGCAGCAGCCGCTTGAGCCCGGACCGCTCGAGGCGGGCGAGCCGGCGCGTGTAGTCGGAGGTGGCGGTACTGGGCGTGCTCGGGGTCGGAGCACCGGATGAAGCGGGGAGATCGGACATCGTCGGCCGTTTCCTGAACGCGTCACAAAGAGGTTGACCCGGTGGGGAGTTCACAGCCTGCACAGCGAGAACGCCCATCGGGAGCGGAATCCCGATCTTCTTCCAGGAGTCCGGCCTGCACAAGAGGCCGACCCGCTTCCCTACCGGAAAACGGAGGGCGGCGGCTGCGGCGAGGCCACCGCGGAGGCGTCGGCGACCGGGGCCGCGCCGCCCGCGAAGTCCGCGAGCGCCCGGCCGTGCTCGACCCGGCCCGGATGCGGGTCGCTCGCGACCCGGCGGGTGAATTCCGCGACGGGCAGCTCCCGGTCGGCCGCCACCAGCACGGCATTGCCGAACCGTTTCCCCCGCCACACCACCGGGTCCGCGGCCAGCGCCAGCTCCGTGAACCGGGACGCCGCCGTCGCGATCTGGCCGCGCAGGTGGGTCAGCGGCGGCCCGTCCGCGAGGTTCGCCACGTACCACCCGGTGGGCGCCAGGGCCCGGCGTACGTCGTCCAGGAACTCGGTGCTCGTCAGGTGCGCCGGGGTGCGCGCCCCGCTGAACACGTCCGCGATCACCAGGTCCGCCCAGCCGTCCGGCACCTTGGCCAGGCCGGCCCGCGCGTCCACCGCCCGGACCCGGACACGCGCCTGCGGGTCCAGCGGCAGGTGCTCCCGCACGAAGGCCACGAGGGCGGCGTCGATCTCCACGACCTGCTGGGTGGAACGGGGACGGGACGCCGCGGTGTAGCGGGCGAGGGTGAAGGCGCCGCCGCCCAGGTGCAGCACGTTCAGCGGCTGGCGGGCGGGCGCGGCGAGATCGATGAGGTGGCCGATCCGCCGCTGGTAGGAGAAGTCCAGGTACGCGGGATCGTCCAGGTCGACGTGCGACTGGGGGGCGCCGTCGATCAGCAGGGTCCAGGCGCCGGCGCGCTCACGGTCCGGCTCCAGCTCCGCCCGGCCGCCGTCCACCTGCCCCGCGACCGCCTCGGCGCCGCCTCGCCCGCGCTGCCTGCCCCTGTTCCTGTCCTTGCCTGCCACCACCCCATTGTGCGGGTCGGCCGGCCGGGAGCGGTCAGCGGCAGTTGTCCGCGGCCTCGATCAGCCGGGCCGCCTCGCCGAGCGCCGCGCGCAGCACCTCGGGGTCGGTGACCGGTCCGACCGCCTCCGGCGGGAGCAGCCAGCCCGTGGCACCCGCGGTGGGCGAGACGGCGTCGCCGAAGCGCATCCCCCGCCCGTTGGTCTGCATGCACGCGCTCCCGGGGAGGTCCCAGGCATCGGCGGTGCCGGGCGGGACGAGGAAACCGAGGGTGTCGCCGGACCCGTCGTGCAGGACGGGCCCCACCGGGCCGGACCGGCCGGCGGAGCGGCGGATGATGTCCACCGCTTCCAGTCCCTGCCGCGCGGGCACGGTCACCAGGTCCAGGTCCAGGTCCGGGGCCGCGCCGGGCCCGGGCGCGGTGTTCGTTCCAGTGCTCTCCATGCCGGCCTCCACCAAGGGGAACCCCTCCTCGATCCGTATCCGCATGGGTTCAACGCACGGGAACGTCAACGGGTGCGGCACCAAGACGCCGCAAAGGATGGCAGTTCATGGCGGATCGCGGGTGAGATATCCGTTTTGTAGCTAAACATCGCGTGAACACCCCGTCGCTGGGGGTACGTTCATGCGCGCCGGTCCCCACTGCACCAGCCACCGCACCGGCGCTGCGTTCCTTGCCAGAGAGGTCACGTCCATGGCGGCGTTCCCCCACTCACCCAACTCCACGTTCCGGCGGCTGCGCGGACAGCACTCCCCCGCCGAATTCGCGGCCCTGGTGCGACGGGCGGCGAAGGAGATCGGAGAAACGGTTTCCTGCGACGCGCGCTACATCGGCCGGGTCGAGTCCGGCGAGATCCGCTGCCCCAACTACGCCTACGAGCGGGTCTTCCTCCACATGTTCCCCGGCCACACCCTGGCCGACCTGGGCTTCTCCCCCCGAGAGAGCGTCCGCGGGCGCGCCGCGCAACGCGGCCCGGGCCCCGCCTGCATCCCCCCTTCCCCTTCCAGTGCCAAGGAGAGCGACGTGCTGCGTCGCGCGTTCATGGCGGGCGGCTCCGCGACCGTGGCGGCCGCGACGCTCGGCCTCACCCTGCTCGGCGACGCCCGCCGGCTGCCCGCGCGCGCCGGGGAGTCCGAGGCCGCCGCCGTCGAGGACGCCGTACGCCGGATCCGGCTGCTGGACGACCGGCACGGGGCGGACGCCCTGTACCGCAAGGCGTCCGAACCCCTGCGCACCGCCTACGCCCTGCTCGACGCCGGGGCGACGCGGCAGTCCACCGAGGACAGGCTGCACTCGGGCGCCGGCGAACTGGCCGTCTCGGTCGGCTGGCTGGCCCACGACTCCGGCCGCTTCGACGACGCCCGCTCCCACTACGCGGAGGCTCTGGCCACGGCCCGGGTGGCGCGGGACGGGGGTCTGGAGGCGCATGCCTTCAGCAACATGTCCTTCCTGGCCCGGGACACCGGTCGGGCCCGCGAGGCGGTACGCGCGGCCCAGGCGGGCCGGCGCGCCGCGTCCTCCCTCGGCTCACTCCGGCTGCTGTCGCTGCTGGCGCTGCGGGAGGCGGGCGGCTGGGCGGGGCTCGACGACCGCAAGGCCTGCGAGGAGTCGCTGGCGCGGGCCCACCGGGAGTTCTCCCGGGGGCCGGCGGAGGCCGACCCCGAGTGGATGTCCTTCTTCGGAGAGGCGGAGCTGGAGTCGCTGGAGGCGCGGTGCTGGTCGGCGCTCGGGGAACACGCCCGCGCGGCCCGGCACGCACGGCGGGCGGCCGACCTCCAGGATCCGCACTTCGCCCGGAACGTGGCCCTCTACACCGCCGAGCTGGCCGGTGACCTGGCGCGGGCGGACGCCCCCGACGAGGCCGCGTGGGCGGGCGGACGCGTACTGGACCTCCTGGCCGAGGTCCAGTCGACGCGGGTCCGCTCGATGCTCGCGGAAACGGCCACGGCTCTCGTCCCCCACCAACGCTCCCCCCGCGTGGGCGCCTTCCTGACCCGGCACGCCTCTGCGTGACGCTCGGCCCCGGCCGCTGCCCTGTGGCTCCGCCCGGCCCGGGCAGTACCGCTGCGGCTGCGGCTGCGGCTGCGGCTGCTCGGTGCGTACGGGGCTCCGCCCGGCCCCGGCGGTTGGGCTGCGGCTGGTCGGTGGGTAGCGGGGCTCCGCCCGAACCCGGCGGTCGGCTGCGGCTGGTCGGTGGGTAGCGGGGCTCCGCCCCGGGCCCCGCGCCTCAATCGCCGGCGGGGCTGGATTGCCGGGGCACTGCGCGGCCCGGCGGCGGACCGGCGGGGCCGGTGGGCCGGTTACCGCGGGACGGGGTGGCACGGGTGGGGCGGTGCCCCGCCGGAGCGTCTCCTCGGCTCGGCGCGTGCGGCTACGGCTCGGCCAGACGGCCCGGCCGCGCACTCGTCCTGCGGGGACACTCCGCCGTGTCCCCACCCCAGCCGCCCCGCGCTCGGGCCCCCGGCCCGCCAATCGTTTCCGGAGCCTGCCCGGCGCGTGGGAAGCGGGGACGGGGGGCGCCCCCGCAGGACAAGCACACAGCCGAGAGGTGCCCGCCCGGCGCGAGCCGCCCAGACACCCTCCGCCGTGCAACGCCACGGCCCGGCCCCGCCCGCCCCGGAGCCCCGGCCGCGGGGAGCGGCAAGGGGGGACGGGGGCCGGCGGCCCCGCGGGACGAGCGCGCAGCCACCCGCACAGCCGAGAAGGCGCGCCGGGACCCCGATCCGAGCCGGGCTCGGGGGCCGGGCCCCGGAACTGCTGGCTTCGCGCGGGCGAAGCCGACCCGATCCGCCGAGCCGGCGCTACGCGTCCAGGTGGCCCGTGTCGTTCCAGCGTTCCAGCGCCGGCGCCCCGTACGCCCAGCCCAGGACCGAGAGGGACGTCGGCTCCAGGCGGATCCGCGCGCCGAAGGAGGCTTCGAAGCCCAGCCAGCGCGCGGCCAGGGTGCGCAGGATGTGCCCGTGGGCGAAGACGAGCACGTCCCGCTGCGCCGAGCGCGCCCACGCCACCACCTCGTCGGCGCGTGCCGAGACGTCGGCGACGGACTCGCCGCCCGGGACGCCGTCGCGCCAGATCAGCCAGCCCGGCCGGACCGCCTGGATCTCGGCCGGGGTCATGCCCTCGTAATCGCCGTAGTCCCACTCCATCAGCGCGTCCCACGGCTCGGCCCGGGCGCCGAAGCCCGCCAGGTCGCAGCTCTCGCTGGCGCGGACCAGCGGGCTGGTGCGCACCTCCAGGCCGGGCAGGCCCTGCCACGGATGACGGGCCAGGCGGTCGCCGAGCAGTTTCGCGCCCTGCCTGCCCTCCTCCAGCAGCGGCACGTCCGTGCGTCCGGTGTGCTTGCCGAGCTGGGACCACGCCGTCTGGCCGTGACGGGCCAGCAGGATGCGGGGGGCCATGCGAATCTCCCGATCGGTGCGAGATTGTGCGTTTTTACGATGGTTTCCTCGTGCGTCCATCATCCATCACGCCCCCGTCCGGCCCTCCCACCGGCCCGTTTCCGCACTCCGCACACGATTGTCAGTGGCGGATGGGACACTTCCGCGGGTGAGCTCTTACCCGCCCAGCAGCCCCGCACAGCCGACCACGCTGCGGCAGCGGCTCGCCGGCCTGCGAGGCCCCGCCGTGCCGCCCCGCCCGCTCGACGCCCGGGCGCTCGCGGCCCTCGCCGCCAACCCCGGCTGCGGCAGACGCGCGCTGCTCGACGGCGCCGGTGTGGACAAGAACGCCCTCGCCACGGCCCTCGGCTCACCCGCCGCCTTCGGCCAGTCGCAGTTCGCCATCGTCCGCGGGAACTCCTTCGAGGCGAAGGTCAAGGGCGACGGCGGAGCCGAGCTGCTGCGGCTCGTGCACGCGCACCTCGACGCCGCCGCGGAGCCGCCCGGCGCCGGCGCCCTCGTCCCCGACCTGACGGCCGCCGGGCCCGAGGGCCGCGCCGCCCGGACCGCCCTGGCCCTGCGCGAGGCCACCTCGGCGGAGGACTGGACCCTGCTGGACCACCCGATGCTGGCCCTGGAGGTGGCCGGCACCCCGGCGTATCTGGAGCCGGACGCCGTCGTCGTGCACCCCGACGGCCGCTGGACCGTGGTGGAGATCAAGTCGTTCCCCATGATCGACGCGGCCGCGGACGCCGCGAAGGTGGGCGCCGCGGCCCGTCAGGCCGCCGTCTACGTCCTGGCCCTGGAGCGGATCGCCGGGAAGCTGGCCGGCGCGGAGGTCGGGCACAGCGTGCTGCTGGTCTGCCCGAAGGACTTCTCCAACCTGCCGACCGCCGCTCCCGTCGACATCCGCCGCGAGCGCTCGGTGACCCGCCGCCAGCTGGACCGGCTGACCCGGGTCGAGGAGCTGGCCGCGGCGCTGCCCGAGGGGCTCAGCTTCGACCCGGAGCGGCCCGCCGCGGAGCTGGCCGAGGCGGTGTCCGCGGTGGACGCCGCCTACGCCCCCGAGTGCCTCGCCGCCTGCGAGCTGGCCTTCCACTGCCGGGAGCGGGCCCGCGCCGCCGACGAGGTGACGGCCCTTGGCCGGTCCGTACGGGGCGAGTTGGGTGCGTTGACCACCGTGGAGGAGGCCCTCGCCGCGGCCGCCGGCGCCGGCTGCGCCGAGGACCCCACCGCCGCCGCCCTGCACCGCGCGGCCCGGCTGCGCGCCGAGGCGCTGGAACTGGCCGCCGCCCTGCCCCGCCCGCACGTCCCGGAGACTCCTGAATGCCCCTGCTGAGCACCCTGGCCCGGCTGGAGGCCGTCCGCGACGGCCGCGCCCAGCCGCTCGCGACGGTGCGCCACCGCCACCTGAGCGACAACCCGCTGGTCTTCGTGCCGCTGACCACGGCCGGTGAGGCCGGAGCCCCGCTGGGCGCGCTGGTGGGCACCGATCGGAACGAGCCGCGGGTCTTCGTGATACCCCAGCCCCGCGACCGGGACCTGCGCTGGGCGTTCCTCGCGGACCTCGCGGTCCACGTGCTGGCGCACATCGACGCCTACGCCGACGACGTGGAGCCGGCCGAGCGCAGCGAGACCGACCCGGAGACAGGCAAACGGGTCAAGGTCGAGACCGAGCTGTGCGTGGACGCCCCGCAGCTGATCGTGCCGAGCCGGGCGGGCATCGAGTACGTGCGGCTGCTGGGGCGGTCGATGCGGTTCAGACGCACCGCGGAGGAGGATCCGGACAATCCTTATCCGGCGCCGTCGAGGGTGCCTCTGCTGGGCCGCTGGTTCACGCACCTCGGCGAGCGGGCGCGGGTTCCGGGCTCCTCGATGCTGCTGTCCGCGACGGATCTGCTGTCCCGGCACTGGGCGACGGGCCAGAGCAATCTGGAGGACCAGCACCTGGGCGCGCTCCTGGCCTGGATCGCCCCGCCCGCGGACGGGGCGGGTGCCGCGGCGGCCCTTTGCGCCGAGCTCGGCCGTGACGAGCACGGCCAGTTGCTCTGCCCGCCGGCCGGCCCGGCGACCGATCCGGCCTTCGACAACAAGCTGCTGGCGCCGGCCATCGCCCGCTACGACGCGGCGCGCGCGGCCCTGACGGCCGGGCCCGGCGACGACGACCGCGAGGTGCGCGCGGCCGAGCGTGCGGTGCGTCGGCTGGTCGCGGACCAGATGTCGAGCACCTGGTGGGCGACCTGGCAGGCGATCGACCTGGTCCGCGCGCTGCCGCCGGGCGAGCGGGCGGAGGAGCGCTGGACGCGCGACCGCTGGTCGTACACCGGCCACCGGGACCGGGTACGGGCGGGCGAGCCGCCGCAGCCGCGCCGCGACGACGCGGTGACGGCGGCGCAGAAGCTGGCCACGCGGGAGACGGAGCAGGTGCGCCTCGACGCGCAGGAGGCGCTGGACGACCCGCTGGTCATGGCGGGCCGGCGGCTGGCGGGCGAGGCGTTCGCGGGCGAGGTCACCGAGGTCGTGATGGAGTGGACGGAGTCGAAGCGGCCGAGTCCGCGGCCGCTGGTGACGGTGTCCACGGAGGACCGGCCGCAGCTCGCGGACAGCGGCGGCACGAAGGTGTACCGCTCGCTGGACGGGCGGCCGCAGAGCGCGCAGTTCGTTCGTTTCGAGGAGGACGGGCAGGTGGTATTGAGACTCCTCGACAAGATGGGGCGCGGCCGGGACCCGGAGCCGGGTTCCGTGCCGGAGAAGGGCGACCGCGTGTGCTGGACGCTTTTCGAGCACGACGCGCGCGGCGGCCCGAAGCTCCCGGACCCGGAGCAGACGCCGTGGACCCATGGCGGCCCGCCGGGGTCCCGGGCAGCCGTCCACCTTCCCGACGCCGTCACCGACGAGGACATCCTGTGACTCCTGTGTCCGCGCCCGCCGCCTTCGACCCGGGGGCCGCGGCCGCCCGGGCGACCGCCGCGATCCTGCACGACACCCTGCACGGCACCGAGCGGGGCGTCGTCGTCGACTCCCCGCCGGGGGCCGGCAAGTCCACGCTCGTCGTCCGTGCGTCCCGGGAGCTGGCAGCGGCGGGACGCCGGCTGATGGTGGTGGCGCAGACGAACGCGCAGGTCGACGATCTGGTGCTGCGGCTCGCCGACAAGGATCCGGAGCTCAAGGTGGGCCGGCTGCACAGCAGCGAGGGGGACTCCTACGACCCGGCGCTGCGGGAGCTGCCGTCGGTGACCCTCTCGGCGAAGCCGGGGGACCTCGCGGAGCTGCCGATCACCATCTCCACGGCGGCGAAGTGGGCCTTCGTGAAGGACGTCGAGCCGTGGCAGCACGCCATCGTCGACGAGGCCTACCAGATGCGCTCGGACGCGCTGCTGGCCGTGGCCGGGCTGTTCGAGCGGGCGCTGTTCGTGGGCGACCCGGGGCAGCTGGACCCGTTCAGCGTGGTGGGCGCGGAGCAGTGGGCGGGGCTGTCCTACGACCCGTCCGCGTCGGCGGTGAGCACGCTGCTCGCGCACAACCCGCAGCTGCCGCAGCACCGGCTGCCGGTGTCCTGGCGGCTGCCCGCGACGGCGGCGCCGCTGGTCTCCCGGGCGTTCTACCCGTACACGCAGTTCCGCAGCGGTACGGGGCCCGGCGACCGGAAGCTCTCGTACGGGGTGCCCTCGGACGGGTCGGGTCCGGACCGGGTGCTGGACGAGGCCGCCGAGGCCGGCTGGGGCCTGCTGGAGCTGCCGGCGCGGCACACGCCGCGCACCGACCCGGAGGCGGTCGGAGCCGTGGCCCGGGTGGTGCGCCGGGCTCTGGACCGCGGGGCGGTGACCTCCGACGAGCAGTCCTCGGGGCCGGTGGCGCTGACGGCCGACCGGATCGCGGTCGGTACGGCCCACCGCGACCAGGCGGCCGCGGTCCGCGCGGCGCTGGCCTCGCTCGGGGTCGGCGGGGTCACGGTGGACACGGCGAACCGGCTGCAGGGCCGCGAGTACGACCTCACGGTGGTGCTGCACCCGCTGTCGGGCCGCCCGGACGCGACGGCCTTCCACCTGGAGACGGGCCGGCTGTGCGTGCTGGCCTCTCGGCACCGGCACGCCTGCGTGGTGGTGGCCAGGGCGGGCATAGCGGAGCTGCTGGACGACCATCCGTCGACCGAGCCGGTGCAGCTGGGCGTGACGGTGAAGTTCCCGGACGGCTGGGAGGCGAACCACTCCGTCCTGGCCCACCTGGCGGAGCACCGGGTCTCCTGGCGGCCGTAGGAGGCGCCGGCGCCGTTCAGTCCCTGCCCTTGCGGGGAGCGCCGAAGCGGTGGCGGAGCACCTCGCCGACCTCGGCCAGGACCTGGAGCTGCTGCGGGGTCAGGACGTCGATCAGGTGGCGGCGTACCGACTCGACGTGGAGCGGAGCGGCGTCGGTGATCGCGGCCACCCCGGCCCCGGTGAGGACCACCTCGGCGCCCCGGCCGTCGGTCGCGACCTCCTCGCGGCGGACGATGCCGCGCTGTTCCATGCGCGTGAGCTGGTGGGACAGCCTGCTGCGCGACCAGTGCATCAGCTCGGCCAGTGCGCTGATCCGCATGCGGTGGCCGTCCGCGGAGCCGAGCACGGACAGTACGTCGTAGTCGGCTTCCGAGAGCCCGCTGTCCTGGCTCAGGTCGCGCGCGATGTCCGCGTTGACCAGCGGGAACATCCGCCGCCACGCGTACCAGGCGTCCTGCTCGGCCTCGGTGAGCCAGCGGGGCTCGGATGCGGGGGTCATGGCTTCCACTTTAGCCAAATCGGTGACACATCATCTACCTTGTTGACACGTCACTCACATAACGCTTTGATAGATGACACATCAACAACCGCACCGACCGGGAGTCGCTCCATGACCCGTCTGCACGTCGTCTCCGCCGCCACCCGCCCCACCTCCTCCGGCCGCCCCCTCGCCCAGTGGGTCACCGGACAGGCCCGCGAACACGGGGGCTTCGAGGTCACCCCCGTCGACCTCGCCGAGATCGCACTGCCCTTCCTGGACGAGCCGGAGTACGCCTCCACCGGGAACTACGCCCACCAGCACACCCGCGACTGGAGCGCCCTGGTCGACTCCGCCGACGCCTTCCTCTTCGTCCTGCCGATGTACAACGGCGGCTTCACCGCGCCCTTCAAGAACGCCATCGACTTCCTCTACAACGAGTGGAAGGGCAAGCCGGTCGGCATCGTCAGCTACAGCGCCGGCCCCACCGGCGGCGCCCCGGCCGCCGAGATGCTGCTCCCGATCCTGACCCGGCTCGGCATGCTGCCCGCCGAGCACTCCGTCGCGATCCCCGGCATCCCGAAGCTGATCGGCGCCGAGGGCTTCGAAGCCCCCGCGGCCCTCTCCGGCGAGCTGGCCGCCGTACTGGCCGACGTGGCCGAGCTCGCGGCCAAGCGCCGGGCGGAGCTCGCGGCGGCGGAGGCCGTCACCGTCTGAACGAGCCCTCCGGCGAGGCGGTCGCAGGCGACGCACGGCTGACGGCCGATCACCTGAGCGACTCCCTCGCCACTCGCCCCTCCCGCCCGCTCGTGCACCCCACCGGCCGTACAGGCGTTCAACCCGTCGGGGCGCGCTCTTGCGCGGCGCTGGACAATGGACGGTGGCCGGGATGGATTTCGCACGCGCAGCAGGAGGACAGGGATGGCAGAGCCCGAGCGGACCGAGCGGCGGCTGCGGCCGGCGCCGCTGCTCTTCGAGCCCTCGGAGGCCGTGGCGGATCCGGAGCACTTCTTCGACCTGGAGTCGATCGAGGACCCGCGCGAGCTGCTGGCCCGTGCGACCGAGCTGACGCTGGCCTTCCGGGCGGCACAGGAGCGGGCGGTGGAGTTCCAGGCCCTCGCCGCGGCGCAGCTGGCGGACCCGCGGCGTTTCGACCGGCTCACCCCGCGGGCGATCGCCGAACAGGCGGAGTGGACCGAGGACTACGCCCTCAAAATGATCGAATTCGGCGAGACCCTCCAGCGCGGCCGCGCCGACCTGGCGTAGCGGCCGACCGGCCCGCCGCCCTCGCCGAAGCAGCCGCCCGGCAGGCATATGCGGGGGCAATGTACTCCGGACCTACTCACCCTGTCCCGGTTTTCGGTGACTCCGGGAGTTCGGATCGCTACGGCGGGTAGACCTTGGCATATGACGACGCTGACGACGGCCCACGGATGCACCGCCCTCCACGCGCCCGGCGAGCGCACGCGCACCGCGCCCGCCACGCACGTCACCCCGCAGGGAGCCGCCTGGCTCTCCTCGGCCTCCGCACATCCCCGCCGCACCCTCGCGCTGTGGCAGGCCCGGCCCGGTTCGCCGGCCACGCTGCCCTGCGGGAGCGCCTTCGACGTCGTCAACGTCCCGCTGGTCCTCGGGCGCCGCGTCCTGGACCTGCTCTGGGCCGAGGGCCCCGGCTCCGGCCCGGTCGGCGTGCACCGCGGCCGGATGCTGCTCTTCGCCGCCCCCGGCACCGCGCACCGACTGCCCGTCCTGCTGGCGTGGGAGGAGTGGGGGGCCTCCCGCAGCGCCCCGGCACCCCTGTGCCACGGCCGGGGCGACGCCGTCACCGTGCCGCCGCTGGCCGCCGACGGCCCCGGCCCCTCGCGGTGGCTCGTGGCTCCCGACGTCCGGGAGCCCTGGCTGCCCGGGCCCGAGGCCCTGCTCTGGGCCTTCGTGCGGGCATCCCGCACCGCCGCACCGACGGGACCTGGGGATATCGATTTTTCGTTCCGCCGATCCTCCTGCTAATGTCTTCCTCGTCAGCAAGCGCCGCTAGCTCAGTTGGTTAGAGCAGCTGACTCTTAATCAGCGGGTCCGGGGTTCGAGTCCCTGGCGGCGCACAGACGGAAGAAGGCCCCCCACGCGAGTGGGGGGCCTTCTTCGTGTGGCGCCGTGCCGTCACCGCGTCATGTCGTGATCTTCACCGTGTACGCGCCGGACCTGGTGCGGTCGGCGACTTCGATGGTGATCCGCTCCCCCGGCACCGTGTACGTCTCGCCCACCTCCAGCGGCGCGTCCGCCAGCGGCGGGTACACCGAGCGGTCCCAGCAGGCCTCCGTCTGCGGGTGCGCGTCGAGCACCTCGATGGGGCCGCCGCCCGACGCCGCCTCGTTGCGCACCCGGTAGACGAGGACCCCCTCGGTGCAGGTGTCGCCGTCGTTGCCGGCCGAGCCCCGCGCCTCGACGGCGATGGCGCTGCCGGGTCCCGTACGGACGACCGCGAGCCGGGTGCCGCCCGTGCCGCCGCTCGGCGGGGCCTGCCCCAGCGGTTGCAGGGTGTGCAGCGAGGAGCCCGACTGCACGCAGTCCACCTGGGAGGCGTCCAGCCACCCCAGCTTCCACTTGTGCCAGGCGAAGAGGTCCGGGGACATCCCGAACTGGCTGCCCATGACGTCCCAGTCCCCGACGTAGGTGTCCCAGTCGCCCTTGCCGTCCGTGGGCCGGTGGTAGAGGTCCGGCAGGTCGAAGACGTGGCCGGTCTCGTGCGCCAGTACGTGGCGGTCCGGCGGGTGGCGCTCGAAGACGGTGACGATCCGCCGCAGTTCCGCGCCGTCCGCGACGATCGGGCGGTCGAAGTTCACGACCTTCGTGGCGTCGGAGTCCACCCCGGGCGCGTCCGGGTCGGCGACGAAGTAGACGATGTCGTACTTGCCGAAGTCCACCCGGGCGTCGGCGGCGGCGACCGCGTCGCGCAGGTAGGCGGCCCGGTCGCCGGGGGCCCAGTCGCGCTTTATCCCGTACGCGGTGGACGGCCTGGGCATCTGGATCCACTGCTTCTGCGGGTGCGGGACCAGGCGGAACCGCCCGTACGAGGCCTGCTCGAAGAAGTCGCTGGTGGCGGGGAAGTAGTCGCGGGTGAGCAGTTCCGGGGTCAGGGTGCCCCGGTGGTCGGGGAAGGAGAGGAAGACCATCACCGCGTCGAGCGTGCGTTCGGGCTTGGGGTAGGAGCCGTTCCAGGTGTCCAGGCCGAGGGAGTGGTGGGCCCCCGTGCGGGTCAGCGCGCAGGGCCCGGCGCCGGAGTCGGCCACCGCGGGACCCGCGACGAGCGACATGGCGGCGAGCGCCGTCAAGGAAGTGAGCGCCGCGGCGGTACTTCGGACGCGAGAGCGGTCCACTCCCCCGGGTGTCTGCTGTCGCGTCACATCGACCTCCGGTGGTGGATTAGTACCTGTTTAGCCACCTTGAGGCGATTGTCTTACTAATGCCCTGTTCCGCTGCCCCACAAGAGTGAGCAGTGAGGCAAGCCGGTGACCCCCCGACTTCACGCGCCCGCCTACAGAACGTCACGACCGATCACCCGGGATCAGCAGGGGCCCCGTCCCGCTCATTGCCGCGCAGAAACGATCACGCGATCTTGGTCCGCCGATCCGTCATCACGCCGAACTCCCGCGTCCCAACCGGTGACGCCGCTGGATAGGGCCTCCCGGCAGCCTCTATGATCGGCACACTTTCCTGCACGGACACTCACGAACACTGCGGGGCCAACGGTGAGCGGAACCTCAGAAGGAACCGGTTCGGCGGCCGACAGCATCCGATCGGCCATTACGGAGCGTCACCCGGCAGTGCCGGCAGTGCCGTCGGCGTCCCATCGCGCCGAGTCCGAGCTGCGCGACTACCGGGCCGCCTTCAACGCGGCGCACCTCGCCATGGCGGTCGTGGACCGCGAGGGCTACGTGGTGACGGCCAATCAGGCCTTCGCCGGGCTGCTGGGCAGCGAGCCGCACCTGCTGGTCCACCGCTGCGCCGCCGACCTGGTGGACCTGGCCGCGGAGGCCCGCACCTGGGCCGCCTACCAGGAGGTGCTGCGCGGCCGGCAGGCCCGGCTGCGCTGCACCCGCCGCCTCAAGCACCCCGACGGGCACTCGCTGTGGACCGAGGTCACCCTGGGGCCCGTCCCGGGCACGGGCAACGTCCTGCTGTCCGTCTCCGACATCAGCGACCGCCGTGACCTCCAGGCCCGGCTGCGGCACCTCCAGATGCACGACCCGGTCACACGACTGCCCAACCGGGCGCTGTTCTTCGAGCGGCTCTCCGCCGCTCTGGAGGCGTCCTCGTACGACCACGGCGGCGGCACCGGCCGGATCGGCCTGTGCTACCTGGACCTCGACGGCTTCAAGGCCGTCAACGACACCCTGGGCCACCGGGTGGGGGACCGGCTGCTGACGGCCGTCGCCTCCCGGCTGACCCAGTGCGCCGACCAGTCCGGTTACGGGCGCACGGGCGGGCACCTGGTCGCACGGCTCGGCGGCGACGAGTTCGCCCTGCTCGTGGAGGACTCCACCGGCACCGAGCAGCTCGCGGACCTGGCGCGCAGCGTACTGGCGGCCGTGCAGGAGCCGTTCGACCTGGCCGGGCAGCGGCTGTCGGTCTCCGCGTCCATCGGCGTGGTGGAGCGGGCCGCGGACGGGACCTCGGCGACGGGGCTGATGCAGGCCGCCGACACGACCCTGTACTGGGCCAAGGCGGACGGCAAGGCCCGCTGGACCCTCTTCGATCCGGAGCGCAACGCGCACCGCATGACCCGGCAGGCGCTGTCGTCGACACTGCGGCCGGCCGTGGAGCGGGGCGAATTCGCCCTGGAGTACCAGCCGCTGGTGGACCTGGAGAGCGGTGCGCTGCGCGGTGTCGAGGCCCTGGTGCGCTGGAGGCATCCACAGTTCGGCACGCTGACGCCGAATCGGTTCATCGGCATCGCCGAAGAGGACGGGTCCATCGTCCAGCTGGGGCAGTGGGTCCTGCGCACCGCGTGCCGGCAGGCGCGCCGCTGGCAGATCGAGCAGCCCAGCGACACCCCGGTCTTCGTGTCCGTCAACGTCGCCGTGCGGCAGGTGTGGGACTCGGACCTGGTGGGCGACGTCGCGGAGATCCTCGCCGAGACGGGCCTGGCGCCGCAGCTGCTCCAGCTGGAGCTGACCGAGTCCGCGGTCATGGGCTCGGCCGGACGGCCGCTCCAGGCCCTCCAGGCACTGAGCGACATGGGCGTCCGCATCGCCATCGACGACTTCGGCACCGGCTACTCGAACCTGGCCTACCTCAGCCGGCTGCCGGTCTCGGTGCTGAAACTGGACGGCTCGTTCGTGCGGGGGTTCCGCTACGACGAGGGCGCGCACCCGAACCCGGCCGACGAGACCATCGTCGAGGCCTTGGTCCAGCTCGCGCACCGGCTGGGCCTCACGGTGACCGCGGAATGCGTGGAGACCGCGGGTCAGGCGGCCCGGCTGCGGCGGGTCGGCTGTGACACGGGCCAGGGCTGGCTGTACTCCCGGGCGGTGGCCCCGGACGTGATCGCCCGCATGATCGGACGCCGGGTGGAGGGGGCGCCCCCCGCCCAGTCCGACGAGCCGGCCCAGCACCCCCTGGTCTGACCGGATGTGAGATTGACCGGGAGGTGGAACCGAGCGGCCTGGTCCAGTGGTCAGTTGTCCCGGCCTGAGCCCTCTTGTGAAGATCGCCTGGCTGTTGCGACCAGAACAGCCATTCGCACGAGGGGGAACCATGAAACTGACCCGGACCGCGCTCGCCCTGACCGCCGGGGCGCTGGCCCCGGCCCTGCTGCTCGCCACCCCGTCCCTCGCCTCCGCCGCGCCGGCGACGGCGCCGGCGTCGGCGTCGGCCCCGGCGAGCGAGGCGGTGGACTCCGACGAGGAGAACCGCGTCGCCATCGCCAGGATTCTCGCCGACCCGGCGAGCGGCAGGGGCGTCATCCGCGAGGCGAACAAGGCCCTCGACGGCACCCCGGCCGACCGCGTGGCCTTCCTGACCACGGGCTACGCCAAGGCCCAGGACGAGGACAACAAGGTCGCCATCCTCAGGATCCTGCACACCACCCCGGCCACCGGCAAGGGCGTCAAGCGCGAGGCCAACAAGGCACTCAACGGCACCCCGGCCGACCGGACCGCCTTCCTCAAGAGCGGGTTGCGCCTGGCCCAGGCCGAGGACGACCGTGTCGACGTCGCCCGCATCCTGGCCCGTTCGGACATCAGCGACGCGCTGCGGGCGGCGGCCGAGAAGGCGATGGAGGGCACCCCGGAGGAGCTGCGGTACTTCATCACGGTCGGCCGGCACCAGGTCTGACCGGCCGGTGCGGCAGCCCCCCGCCGGGGGCTGCCGCCCGGGCCCGCGGTCAGAGGCTTCGCACAAACGCCGCGAACGCCTCCGGGGCGACGGTGAAGGCGGGGCCTTCGGGGTCCTTGGAATCCCGCACGGCGACCCGGAAGGGCTGAGCGGCCACCTCGCCGGTGCCTGCGCTGCACGAAGCCTTGCGCCAGGCGGCGCCGCCGAGGGGTGCGCACTCGACGCACTCGCCGCCGGTCCCGCCGCTGTAGCTGGACTTACGCCAAAGCGCGCCCTTCACGTTGCTCTGGATCGCCATATCGTTCCTCCCGTACGCGAGCGATCAGCGCCGCCGATTCCTCAACGGAGAGCGCCGCGGCCTGTAGATGATCGTATCGATGTGCACAGTCTCTGGCCGTTTCAGGGTTCGCCTTCACATGCGACGAACCGTAGCTCTCGGCGTAGACGACATCCGGGTCACCATCGAACCGAAGGACTGTGAACGCGCCTACGGTTGCAGGGTGTTGACCCGCGCTGAACGGAAGGATCTGGATCCGGACCTGGCGCCGGTCCTGGAACTCCAGCAACCGGTTGAGCTGCCCGCGCATGATCTTGCGGCTCCCGAAGGGCCGATGCAGAACCGCCTCGTCCAGCACCACCCACACGAAGGGCGGGCGCTCCCTGCTCAGGATGCGCTGACGCTCCAGCCGGGCGGCTACCGCCTCATCGAGGTTCTCGCCCCACCCAGCATGGAGCACCGCCCTGGCGTACTCCTCCGTCTGCAGGAGCCCGTACACCAACTGGGGCTGGAACGACGAGATGTTCGTGGCTCGGACCTCCAACTCGGCGAACGCCTGAAACCACGTCGGCAGCTGGCTCCGCAGGACGAGCCCCACCAGGCGGGAGAACACCCCGCCTGTACCGAGGGCGGCGTCCAGCCGTTCGGAGAAGTCCCGCGTCGGGACCCGGCGGCCGTTCTCGACCATGCCGATCAGGGATCCGGTACAGAAGACGATCGCGCCGAGCTGCGACTGCTTCAGGCCCGCTTCCTCTCTCAGCCGGCGCAGCTCGTAGCTGTAGTAGTCCAGCGGCGAGGCGCTGGGATCGATGTCGCGGGCCAGGACCATGAGAGGGCACCCCCGAGCGGGAAACGGACTTGTGGCCGAGCGTAACGACACCGCTACGCCCCGGTGTCCGAAATCCGGCAACCATGTCACACACCTCCGCCCCGCCCCCGGGAGAGGGGACGGGGCGGGGGCGTCGCTCGGCGCGGGGTGGGGGGAGATCAGCAGGCGCCGAGGTCCTTCCAGACACCCCATTCACCGGTGGTGCCCGGCGTCTCGTTCTGCGTCCACCACTGGGCCCTGTACTTGCGGCCGTTGTGGGAGACCTCGTTGCCGGCGGTGTAGACCGTGCCCGCGACGTAGGCCGGGGTCGAGCCGCAGCCGGTCGGAGGCTGCGTGGTCGGCGGGGTCGTGGTGGGCGGGGTGGTCGTCGGCGGGGTGGTGACCGGCGGCTGCGTGGTGCCGCCAAGGGCGTCGGAGATCTGGCCCAGCAGCGTGGCGTTGTTGTCCAGGCCGAGCAGGGAGTACATCATCGCGCCGGCCAGGCCGCGCTGCTTGCCGTAGTCGACCCGGGCCTGGATGGACTTCTGGTTCAGGCCGGTGAAGAACTCGCCGTCCTTGTAGAAGTACGAGGACTTCGACTGGTCGTCCCAGAAGGTGGTCGCCGCGTTGTCGACGATGCCGCCGAGCTCCTTGTAGTGCGCGATGCCCGCCTGCTGGCTGAGCGGTCGCGCGGCGGAGCCTCCGGTAGCGGTCTGGGCGAGGCCGTTGGTGGTGCCGGCCGGGACGCCCTTCCAGCCGCGGTAGTAGAACTCGTAGCCCAGCGTCAGCTTGTTGGCGGGGAAGCCGCCGGTGATGCCGTAGGCCGGGTTGCCGTCGATCCAGGAGTCGATGGCGTTGTCGATGCTGTACTTCTCGGTGCCCGGCGCGATCGGGTCGGTCGGGTCGGCCGCGGACGGGTACAGCGGGGACTGGTGGTACGTCGGCCCGTCGCCGTCCCAGGCGCCGTGCATGTCGTACGTCATGATGTTGGCGTAGTCCAAGTACTGGCCGATCTTGTCGGTCTCGATGTACTTGATCTTGTCCTGGCCGGCCGGGAGGGCGGCGGTCAGCATGTACTTCTTGCCGCCGTTGGCCGCGCCCTCGGCGTCGAGCTGCTTGCGGAACTCCTGGAGCAGCAGGGTGAAGTTCTGCTTGTCCTCGGGGCCGTAGTGGTTGCCCAGATGGCCGCCGGAGGAGCCGGGGTACTCCCAGTCGATGTCGATGCCGTCGAAGATGCCGGCCGCGGTACCGGCGCCGCCGAAGCCGCCCTCCACCGGGAGGTCGCCCTTGATGTACTGCTTGATGCAGGAGGCGACGAACTTCTTGCGGGAGGCGTCGGTCTTGGCCGCGTCGTGGAAGTACTTGGAGTACGTCCAGCCGCCCAGGGAGATGTTGATCTTCAAGTGGGGGTATTTGGCCTTCAGTTCCTTGAACTGGTTGAAGACGCCCACGATCGGCTGGTTCCAGGTGTCGGCGACGCCGTCCACGCTGTCGGCCGCGCTGAAGGACTTCTGGTAGTCGGCGTAGCTGTCGCCCGCTCCGTCACCGGCGTTGGGGTTGTTGTCGTCACCGGCGGCCTTGTTCGCCTCGAAACAGGTGAGCTCGGTGGGGTGGATGTTGCCGAACGAGTAGTTGATGACGTCCAGCTTGCTCGCTATGCCCCGGGTGTCGAGGTGCTTGGGGTAGAAGGCGTTCCCGTACACGCTCCACTGGTCGTAGTAGGCGATGCGGACGCCGCCCGCGGCGGCTCCGGTGGCGGCGTCCGCGGCCTGCGCGGTGCCGAGCCCCGCGAAGGAGGCAAGCGCTCCGGCTGCCAGCGCGGCCGTGGCGGCGGCTGCGGCGAGGGGTTTACGGATGTGCATGAACTGCCTCCGGGGGGCTGGGAGGAGAGTGCTGGAGGTTCGGGTGAGAGAAGTGATAGCGATCACTCCAGCCCCGCGTCAATGGTTCGGACCAAAGAAGGACTAGACCACTCCGACGCCATTTGCCCAAGTCAGAGACCTGAGCGCACATCAGAAACCGCTGGCCACCCGGGGTGACGAGCGGTTTAAGGCTCTCTTGAGACATGCTCCGGCAAGGTTTCGGCAACAAACCAGCCAAACCCCGTTCTCCCGCCGTCAGTCGGCCGCCGGCACTGCCGTCGGCATGCCGTACGCATCTGCGACCAGACCGTACGAGCGCAGTCGCGCGGCCCCGCTGTGGGCGTTGGCGGTCAGCATCAACTCGTCCGCGCCGGTGCGCTTGGCGAGGCCGTCGAGGCCGTCGGCGACCGCGTCGGGCGCGCCGTGCACGATGTTGGCGAGCCAGCCGTCCACGAACTCCCGCTCCAGCGGGGTGTAGGGGTACGCCGCCGCCTCGTCGGGCGTGGGCACCAGCCCCGGGCGCCCGGTACGCAGCCGCAGCATCGACAGCGCGCCGGTGAGCACCTGGGCGCGGGCCTCCTCGTCGGTGTCGGCGGCGAGCGCCGAGACCCCGATCACGGCGTAGGGGGCGTCCAGGACGGCCGAGGGGCGGAAGCTCTCGCGGTAGAGGTCGAGCGCGGGCAGGGTGCCGGCCGCGGAGAAGTGGTGGGCGTAGGCGAAGGGCAGGCCGAGCTCGCCGGCGAGCCGCGCGCTGAACCCGGAGGAACCGAGCAGCCACACCGGCGGCCGCCCGGCGGGACCCTGCACCGGGCCAGGTACGGCGTGCACGCGGGCGTACGGGTGCCCGTCCGGGAAGTCGTCGTCGAGGAAGCGGGTGAGCTCCGCGAGCCGGCGCGGGAACTCGTCCGCGCCCTCCTCGAGGCGCCCCGGCCCGCGCAGCGCGGCGGCGGTGCGGCCGTCGGTGCCGGGGGCCCGGCCGAGCCCGAGGTCGATCCGGCCCGGGGCGAGCGCCTCCAGGGTGCCGAACTGCTCGGCGACGGCGAGCGGGGCGTGGTTGGGCAGCATGACCCCGCCCGAGCCGAGCCGGATGCGGGAGGTGTGCGCGGCGAGGTGGGCCAGGATCACGGCCGGCGAGGAGCTGGCGACGCCGGGCATGGAATGGTGCTCGGCGACCCAGTGGCGGTGGTAGCCGCGGGATTCGGCAAGGCGGGCGATCGCCCCGCTGGTGCGCAGGGACTCGTGCGCGGTGCTGCCGGCGCCGACGGTGACGAGGTCCAGGACGGACAGCGGGACGGGCGCCCGGCCGAAGGCGGCGCCCCGGATGCCGCTGCGGCCCTCCCGCGCGCCGCCTGCCCGGCCGCCGGGCTGCCCGTTCGCCCCGCCGCTCGCGTCCCCGGTGTCACTCATCGTCGCTCCCGTCCCGTTCTCCACGCCCGCACGTGCCCGTGCGAAACCGTACGAAGAACTCGAACCGTGAGGGGGTGCCCGGCATTCCCGATACCGGGGGGTAGTGCGCATGGCTTTGGCATATGCCAAAGGCATAGATCCAGGCAGACGGACGTGATTGAGCCATCAATCTCCTCAACAGGCGCTCCACATGGGCCTCTTGGTGGCTATCGTGGTAGGGCAAGCGGTAACAACCTGCTAGGGGGAAACCGTGGCGCTGAAGCCCGAGCCGACCGCGCCGTTCCACTCGGTGCAGTACGCACTGCGCGTACTCGAAACGATCGCACGGCACACCGGCGGTGTGACCGACGTGCAGATCGCGCGTGAGACCGGCCTGCCCGCAGTCCATCTCGCCCCGATGCTGCTCATGCTGCGCCGGGAGGGATACGTCCTGCAGGTGGCGGACGGCGCGTACGCCATAGGGGATTCCCTCGTGCTGCTCGGGTCCGGCACCGACCGGCAGCAGGCCCTGACCGACAAGCTCCAGGAGACCCTCGACAGGCTGCGCGACTCGGTCGGCGCGGCCGTCTACATCAGCCGCTACGTGGACGGCGAGGTCAAGATCACGCAGTTCGCGGACAGCCCGCGCACCCCGAAGGTCCACGAGTGGGTCGACTTCCGTTCCGCCGCGCACGCCAGCGCGGTGGGCAAGTGCCTGCTGACGCAGCTCGACCTGAACGGGCGGCGCGACCACCTGTCCCGGCACAAGATCGCCCGGCTCACGTCGAAGACGATCGTGAACGAGCGGATCCTCTTCTCCAAGCTGGACGCCCAGCCGGCCACCGTTCCCATGCTGGACCTGCAGGAGTACGCCGTGGGCACGGTCTGCGCGGCGGTCCCGATCACGGCGGGCGCCTCGGTCGGCTGCCTGGCGCTGTCGATGCCGGTCGAGCACGCGCACCGGCTGCGGGCCGCGGCCGACACCCTGAACCGGAAGGCCGCACCGCTGCTGCTGTCGCTCACGCTCTAGCGGGGTGGTGCCGCCGACCTGTGCGACCGGGGGAAGAGGGCCGAAAACACTTCGGGCGGTTCCCGGTGAACCGGAAACCGCCCGAAGGACAGGTGCGCCGCCAGGGACTCGAACCCCGGACCCGCTGATTAAGAGTCAGCTGCTCTAACCAACTGAGCTAGCGGCGCCTGCTGACAGAGAAAATACTACCCGGTCCTCTGGGGTGCTCCAAACCATTACCCACGCAGGTAGGCGAGGACCGCCAGCACCCGGCGGTGGGTGTCCTCGGCGGGTGGCAGGTCCAGCTTTCCCAGGATGTTCCCGATGTGTTTGCCCACGGCCGCCTCGGACACCACCAGCTCCCGGGCGATGGACCCGTTGGACCTCCCCTCGGCGACCAGGCCCAGCACCTCCCGCTCGCGCGGGGTCAGCGCGCCGAGCGGATCGCGCCGCCGCCGCAGCAGCTGGCGTACGACCTCCGGGTCGACCACGGTGCCGCCGCCGGCCACCGTGACCACCGCGTCGAGGAACTGCTCCACATGCCCGACGCGGTCCTTGAGGAGGTAGCCGACACCACTGCCGTCGCCGGAGTCCAGCAGGTCGGCCGCGTACGAACGCTGCACGTACTGGCTGAGGACGAGGACGGGCAGACCCGGCCGGGCCGTGCGCAGCTCCACGGCGGCGCGCAGGCCCTCGTCGCCGAAGCCCGGGGGCATCCGGACGTCGGTCACGACGATGTCCGGGCCGTGGGCCGCGACGGCGGTACGGAGTGCGTCCGCGTCCCCGACGGCGGCGGCCACGTCGTGGCCGAAGCGCGACAGCAGACCGACGAGTCCCTCGCGGAGCAGGACCCCGTCCTCGGCGAGCACGATCTTCAAGGGGCGCTGTTCGCGGGGCTGCTCACCGGGCACGGGATCTCCAGGCTCAGGACGGTCGGGCCGCCGGGCGGGCTGGTGATCGTCAGTGTGCCATCGAGGACCGCGATCCGGTCGGCCAGTCCGGTCAGTCCGGAACCGGCGGCCGGATCGGCGCCGCCGCGGCCGTCGTCGGTCACGTCGACCAGGAGCGCCGCTCCGGTGTGGCGGGCGGTGAGGGCGGCCCGGGCGGCACCGCTGTGACGGCCGACGTTGGTGAGGGCCTCGCAGACCCCGAAGTACGCGGCTGCCTCGACGGACTCGGGCAGGCGCGGCAGGGCGTCGGACAGGTCGGTGGCGACGGGGACGGCGGAGCGCTCGGCGATGTCGGCGAGGGCGCCGGCGAGGCCGTAGTCGGTGAGCACCCGGGGGTGGATGCCGTGGATCAGTTCACGGAGCTCGGCGAGGACCCGGCCGGCCTCCGCCTGGGCGGTGGCGAGCCGGTCGGCGAGCGGGCCGGGCGGGGCGTCGAGACGGGCGAGCCCGAGGGTCATGGTGAGCGCGACGAGCCGCTGCTGGGCGCCGTCGTGGAGGTCGCGCTCGATCCGGCGGCGCTCTGCCTCGAAGGCGGCGACGAGCCGGGCGCGGGAGCGGGTGACCTCGGTGAGCAGGACGCGGAGCTCGCGCTCGCGCGGTGCGAGGAGGGCACGTGTCAAGGCGGCACGGGCACCGGCGAGGGCGCCGAGGGGCAGGAGCAGTACGGGCAGGAGCACGGCTCCGGCGGCGGCGATGGCCACCGCCTCGGGCTGGGAGGTGATCAACCAGAGTTTGACCACCTTGACCTCGCCGTCGGCGGCGAGGGCCAGCTGGAGCGGGGTGGTCAGCAGGAGGAGGGGCAGGCCGAGGAGGACCGCGACGGCGACGAGGTCGACCCACCAGAGCACGAAGCCGTGCAGGACGGCGTAGGCGAGCTCCCGCCAGGTGGCCTGCTCGCGGTAGCGCAGCCGGGCCCAGGCGAGGAGGCCGGGCTCGGCGGGCGTGCGGTGCGGGGTGGCAGCGGGGTCGGAATCGACGATCCGCAGACGGCGGCGCTCGACTGCGCCGGTGGGGAGACCGGCGAGGCCGAGGAGGGCGAGAAGGGGGAGGGCGACGGTGCCGACGGCGGCGAGCAGGACGAGGCCCAGGAGGAGGGGCAGGCCGGTGAGGGCGCTGCCGGCGAGGTACCCGGCGGCGCGCCAGGGCCAGGCGGAGCGGAGGTAGCGGCCGCGGGCGAGGGCCTGCCAGGGGGTACGGGCGTGATCGTCCATGGCCGCACGCTAGCCGTGGGCCATCCGCCCGGACCATGGCCCCAGGGGGCCGGCCGGGGGTATGGCAGGCCCTACCCCGGCTCCGACGGGCGGCGCGAGCCCGCTGCGCCGGGCCCCGGCCGGGGGCGGTGCGGGTGGCCGCTGCGCGGAGCCGTCTCCCCGCCCCGCCCTTTCGCCGTCCCCGGGGCTCCGCCGCGGGGATCCCGGCCGGCGATGCCCGGAGCCTCCCCCGGCTGCCGCCGGGAGGTCCCGCCTGCTCGGTCGGAGGCGCGGCCGGGAATCCGCGGCCACCGGTCACGACACGGCTTCCTCGCCCGCGCCTCGATCGCCGGCGGGACTGGGACACCTCAGCCCGCGGGTGACCGACGCGGCGCCCGGCCACATCCGGCCCCGACGGTGTTCGAGGCGCGGGGTGCCGGGGCCGCGCCTCGATCGCCGGCGGGACTGGGACACCTCAGCCCCCGGGTGACCGACGCGGCGCCCGGCCACATCCGGCCCCGACGGTGTTCGAGGCGCGGGGTACCGGGGCCGCGCCCTCGCCGCCGCGGCGCGCCATGACACCCGGCCCCCTGCGGAAGGCACCGGCGGACCCCCTGAGGGCTGTCCCGTGATCCCCGGTGGAACGGCGCTCGGCGTCGGATGCGGTGCATCGCACGGCGGAGGAGCGTCCTCGTACCGGGTGTATCCGGGTGTGTCAGGGCATTCCGCCGACGCAGCGAGGCGCCGCGGCTGTCGGCGTGCGCCCGCCGGCGATTGCGGGGCAGCACTCACTGGTGGTTCAGGAGCTCCGTGCGGCCCTGGGTCTCGTACCGGGTCAGGAGGGCCGAGAGCGCCGGCGGGGTCAGGAGGGTGTAGCCCCCGGCGGGGGTGCGGTGCCAGACCGGGTCTTCGCAGCGGAAGCCGCCGCGGCGGAGGGCCACGCGGTGGACCTTGTTCGTCGCGGTGACCGGCATCTCCGGGACGATGCGGACGTAGCGCGGGGCCATTTTCGTGCCCAGGTCCGGCTGACGGGCGAGGAAGGCCTCGAAGGCGTCCGGGGAGAACACCGCGCCGTCCCGGAGGGACAGGGCCGCCATCACCTGGTCGCCCGCGACCTCGTCCGGGACGCCGTAGACAGCCACCGCGGCCGCGTCCGGCCAACGGGCCAGGATGTTCTCGATCACGGCTGCGGCGAGGTTCTCGCTGTCGACGCGGAGCCGGTCGTCGGTGCGGCCCGCGAAGTAGAGGAAGCCCGCCGCGTCCCGGAAGAAGAGGTCGCCCGTCCAGTACCAGCCGTCGCGGGTGCGGTCCGCCTCCGCGTCCGGGTTGCGCCAGTAGCCCTCGAACAGGCTGCGGCCCCGGTTGACCAGTTCACCGATGGCGGCCGAGCCGTTGAGCAGGCGGCCGTCCTCGTCGAGGACGGCCGGAGGGCATTCGGTGCCCGTCTCCGGGTCGATCACCGCCAGGTCGTCGCCCGCGGCCGCCCGGCCGAGGGCGCCCGGCGGGGTGTCGGGGGTGCTCTGCACCGCGGCGCCGCCCTCGGTGGCGCCGTAGCCCTCCACCAGGTGGACGCCGAAGCGTTCGGCGAAGCGTGCCGCGTCCACCGCCCCGGCCTCGGTGCCGAAGCCGAGCCGCAGGCGGTGGACGCGGTCCTCGGGGCGGGGCGCGGTGGCCAGGAGGTACTGGATCGCCCGGCCGACGTAGGTGAAGTAGGTGGCCCCGTGGGCCCGTACGTCGTCCAGGAACGCCGAGGCGGAGAAGCGCCGGCGCAGCGCCACCGCGGCTCCGCCGACGAGTGCCGGGAGCCAGTCGGCGATGACGGCGTTGCCGTGGAAGAGCGGCATGCAGACGTAGTGGACATCGTCCGGGCCTACGGAGAACCGGCTGGCCAGCGAGGCTCCGGCGGCCGCGAGCCGGCCCTGGCTGCAGATGGCTGCCTTGGGAGCGCCGGTGGAGCCGGAGGTGAAGTAGAGGAGGAGGCGGGTGTCGGGGCCGGGCGGGCGCAGTGCGGTCTCGCCGGGCTTGGCGGCGGCGTAGGGCGCGAGGAGGGCGTCGTACTCCTCGGTGCCGGTGACCAGGACGCGTACGCCCGGCAGGTCGAGACCGCGCAGCAGGGGCAGGTGGGCCGGCTCGGTGATCAGGAGCCGGCAGTCGGTGTGCAGGATGTCGCGGGCCAGTTCGGGGCCGCGCCGGGTGGTGTTGATGCCGGCGACGGCGGCCCCGGCGAGGGCCGCCGCGCCGAGCCAGAACGGGAACTCGGGGGTGTTGTCGAGCAGGACCCCGAGGTGCGGCTCGGCCTCCGCGGGCATGAGGTCGACGAGGAGCGCGGCGCGTGCGGCGGCTTCCTGGGCGGTCCGGTGGTGGGTGAGGACACCTTCCTCGTGTTTCAGCCCGGGCCGGTGGTCGCCCCATTGGCGCGCTATGAGCTCCGCGACGGTTTCGGATGCTGTCGTCGTCCGCATGCCGCCGGAGGGTAGCTGACGTTCCGTCAGAATTGAACGTCCGAGCAGGCGTAGAAGGCCATCGGGGTGTCGTTGACGGTCCAGACCGCCAGGATCAGGTGCCGGCCCGTCTTGCCGCTGGGCATGGCCCCCTGGTGGACGGTGGTCATGGCGGGGCGGGCGCCGTTGTAGGCGACGGTGAGGAAGGGCTGGGGCTCGAGGTCGGCGCGGGTGAGGGCCTTGGTGCCGGTCCAGCCGTTCTTGGTGACGTAGTACTTGAAGTCGGTGGTGGAGTGGTTGGCGGTGAACTGCCACCGGAAGCCGTAGCTCTGACCACTGGTCACCTTGGTGGTGGGCCAGGCGCCGCCGCGCGGGTTGTCGAGCTCGGCGAACTGCGAGAGGCCTCCGGAACATATCCTGCCGTCGGCGGGACCGGCGGCAGGGAAGCCCTTGAAGCCCTCGACGCTCTGCGGCTCCCACTGGATCGCGCCACAGTCGGCCACGGTCTTGTTGGCGCAGAGCTTCTGGCGGCTGATGGGGGTGTCGGTGTAGCCGTGGCCGCTGGCGCCGGGCGCGCCGATGAGGGTGATTCCGGCGACGAGGCCGAGGCCGAGCGCGGCGACACCGGCCCGTCCGGGCATGCGGACGTTACGCATGATGCTCCTTGAACGTGGGGGGAGTTCGGCGAGAGCGCGCGCGTGGGGATTCAGGTCTAGACCAAGTTCCAGATTATTGACGAGAGTTGGCCATGTCCATACCAATGAGGAAACGGGTGGTCCGGTCACTTCCGGCCACCCGTTCCCCGTCGTCATGTGCGTCCCGACACGTGTCCCGCTATTCGGCGCGCCCCGTGTAGAAGGCGACCGTGAGGTCCTTCACCAGGGCCTTGCGCTCGTAGTCGTCGAGCTCGACGAGTCCGCGCGAGGTCAGCCGGTGGACGGTGTCGTCCACGGCGTCCACCACCGAGGTCAGCACGCTGTCCCGGTGCTTGGCGTCGATCGCGGCGACCCGGCGGCGGCGCATGGCCTCGGCGACCTCGGCCGCGTACTCGATCCGGGTCGGCTGCGCCGAGAACACCTCGATCCCGACCGCCTCGGTCTCGGCCGCCAGCATCCGGGTCAGCGCGTCGCCGACGGCCTCGGCGTCGCGCAGGGTCGGGGCGTCCTCGTGGAAGGCGTCCGCCGGGAGCTGCGACAGGACGCGGGCCATGGCCGACTCGACCTGCTCGGCGAGGTACTCGGCGTGGTCCGCGACGGCGAGGGTGGCCCGGGCGGTGTCCTTGACCTGCCAGACGACCTGGACGACGACCTGGAGGGCGAGGCCGCCGGAGTCGACGGCGGGCATCGGGTCGCTGCGCCAGTGGCGCAGGCGTACGTCGACCCGGCGGCGCAGCAGGAGGGGGCTGACCCAGGTCAGGCCGGTACGGCGGACGGTGCCGCGGTAGCGGCCGAAGAGGGTGAGCACCCAGGCGTGGCCGGTGCGGGCCCGGCCGAGGCCGCCGAGCGCCACGAGGGCGACGATGCCGAGGAAGGCGAGCGGCGGCCAGTGGGAGGCGCGCAGGCCGTGGAAGGCGCGGGGTGCCGCGCCGAAGGCGGCCGCGAACGCGTCGGGGACGGCCCCGGCCCGCCAGAGCACCGCCGTGCAGCCGGCCAGGGCGAGACCGCCGACGGCCACGCCGACCCAGCCGGGCAGCACCGGGCCGCGGTGCTCGCGGAGGCGGTCGTCGCCGCGGGGGACCCGGCGGCCGGGCGCGGGACGCGCCGGGCGCGGCGCGACGGTGGGCGCGCGCTCCGGCAGGAGGGCGGTCGGCGCGGCGCGGAACGGGAGGTGCAGCGGTACGTCGGTGACGGCGGTACCGCGGTGGGGGACGGAGACGTTCGGGAGGTCCTGCGTGTCGTCCTCCTCCATGGCGCGCGCCACCGCCTGGGCGACGATCGCGGCGACGCCGGGTCCGGGCACACCGGAGTTCGGCGCGGTGTCGGGCTCCTGGTTCCCTTCGCGCTCTTCGTGCTGCGGGTGCGGGCGCGGGATGTCCGTGCTGCCGGACGCGGAGTCGGGCGAGGTGTGCACGGGCTCGGGCTCGGACTCCCCCCGCGCCGCGGGCACCGCCGCCGGGCCGGAGTCGACGCCGCCCTCCGCACCCGTTGTCGCGCGCTGCCGCGCCGGGACGGGGACCGGCTCCGCCGCCCTGGGCGCAGCGTGCCCGGGGAACGGGGCCGGGGCGGCCGGGGCCGGGGCGGCCGGGGCCGGGGCCGAAACGACCTCCGGCTCCGCAGCGCGGGCGGCGGTGTGAGGGGCAGGCGCGGCCGCCCGCTCCGCCGCCCGGACCGGGTCCTCTCCGGTCGGCGCCGCTGCGGCTGCGGGCACGTCCTGGGCCCCCGCCGTCGCGGCCGGCGAACCGTACGCGACCCGGGGCTCCGGCGCCCGGGACGCAGCCTGCCCGGCGAATGGAGCCGGGGCCGCCGGGGCCTCTCCGGCGGGCCCCGGAACCGCAGCCGCACGGACCCGGTCCGCCGCGCGAGGCTCACGGTGCGGGGCGCGCACGGCCGGCGGCTGAGCCCCGGGAGGCGCAGCCTCGCCGACAGGCGCCGCAACGGCCCCGGCCGGCACGGCGGGCGGCGCGGCATCGGCAGCCGCCGCAGGTCGGACCGGCGGCTCCGCCGCGCGGGGCGGGGCGTACGTGCCGAGCGGGGCGGGCCGCGGGGCCTGCGGCGCGGGGGCAGCCGGTCCCGCCGGCGCGGTGTGCGGTGCCGCCGGGGCGCCCTCCGCGCTACCGGCCGACGCCGTCGGCGAGCCGTAGTCGGCCGGCTCCTCCAGCGGCTCCGCCGACGCGGTGTGCGGTGCGGCTGCGGACCCCGGGTCGGCGGCAGGGGCAACCGCCGGCTCCGCCGCCCAGGGCGAAGCCTCCCCGGCCGGGCCAGGGACCGGGACCCCCTGCGGTGCGGTCACGGGTGCCGGCGCGCAATCGGGGCCGACCTCCGGGCCGCCCGCCGGGAACGGCGTCCGACCCGCCGACACCGATACGGGGAGCCGGGCCGGCGCCGCCGGCAGACCGTACCCGGCCTGAGCCCCCAGCGGCTCCGCCGACGCCGTGGGCGACGGGACGGAGGCGGGCGCGGGGCCCGGACAACCCGTTCGCGGCGAGAGCGAACCGGCCGGCGGGGCGCCCCCGGCCGGGGCCTCCGGCGGCACCACCCACGCCGTGGGCCGTGCCGCCGCAGGCGACGGGATACCGTCCGGGTCCTCCGCACGCGGTGGAAGATGCCGGACGGGCGCCGCCCAGGGCGAAGCCTGCCCGGCCGGCGCCGGGACGGGCTCCGGTGCGAGCGCGGGCGACGGGCCGGAGGCGGGCACGGCATCCGGGGCGGTCGGCGCGGCGCCCGGGCCGCCCGCCCGGGGCGGGGCCTGCCCGGCAGGGGCGGAGGCGGTGACGGCCTCCCGGGCCGGGGAGCGGAGGGACAGGGTCGGGGTCGTGGTGGCCCAGCCGAAGGAGGTCGGGGCGGGCTCGGGCGCGGCCGGTACGCGGAGGGTGCCCGTCGTCGAAGTGGTGCGCGTGGGAAACATCGTTACCTCCGTCATGCGAACAGCCGGCGCCAGGTTTCCGGGCCCGGGTAGCCGTTGGCCGCGGCCCCGCGCCAGCCCTGCGCGCGCTGGAAGGCCTCGACGTTGCGGCGGTCGGCCTCGCCCCAGCGGGCGCCCGGGCCGGACGTGTAGTACTTGCCGAATCCCTTCTTCACCAGCTGCCGGCCGAGGGCCTCGACGGCCGGGTGCGACTGCCCCGGGCGGAACACCGCGGCGCCGGGGTAGGCCCGTACGCCGCCCGGACCGGGCGCCGCGCCCACCAGCGGCGGGATGTTCCTGCCCTGCTTGTCGACGAGCAGGCGCCAGGTGTGCGCGCCGGGGACGCCGTCGGCGTCGGCGCCCGTCCAGCCCTGCGCCCGCTGGAAGGCCTGCGTGGCGAGCCGGTCGTGGTCGCTCCACGTCCGGTCGGCCACCCCCTTGGGGTAGAAGCGGTACGCGCCGCGCTCGATCAGCATCCGGCCCAGCCGGGCGACGTGGTCGTTGACGGCGCCCGGCGCGAACTTGTCCGCGCCCGGGAAGGTCTTGGCGGCGTCGCCCGGCTTCGGACCGGCCGGCGGCGGTTCGGGGGCGGGTACGGCGCCCGGGGTCTCGGGGACGATGCCGCCCGTCACCCCGTTGAACCGGTACGGGACGTACTTCGCCGCGTTGGCCCAGTACCCGTAGGGCGTGGCCAGCTTCCGCGTCGTGGGGCGCGTCTGCTCGTAGGCGACGTAGTGGGTGCGCGTCGCGTCGACCCAGCCGCCGAAGAGGACCACATGCGAGCCGTTGTTGGGATCCGCAGGGTTGTGGAAGAGCAGCATGTCCCCCGGCAGCAGCTCATCCTTCGTGATCTTGGTAGCGAACTTGTCGAGGCTGCCGGTCCACTCGTTGGAGCCCAGGTTCCAGGCCATGGAGACATAACCGGAGCAGTCCTGCCGGTAGCCGTCCGACCAGTACGTGGACATGCTGTACGGGACCTGCGCGTCCAGCCACAGCTTCGCCCTGGTGATGATCGTCGTGCGGTCGATCCGCTTCACGGCCCCGGGCCGGCCCGGGGCTCCGGGGCTGCCCGGCATGCCCTTCGGCCCGTGCAGGGGGGTGCGTCCGCCCTGCGGGCTGCCGGGGTCGTCGAGGGCCACCGGACCGGCCGCCGGCGCACTCAGGGCCACCGCGGTCCCTCCGCCGCCGCCGAGGACCACTCCGGCGGCGGTGGCCAGCACCAGCGCGCGGCGCGCGCCGCGCGCGGCGGGGTGACCGCCGTCCCGGAGCGGTATGGCCCCGGCGCGGGCGAGGGCACGACGGCGCTGGGCGCATCCCGGGCACACGCAGTCGCCCGCGGGCTCGTACTCCTCGAAAGCGGGCATCGGCATCTGCACATGCGTCGGGGGCTGCATCGTCATGCGGTTCCGTCCACTCCCCTGCTGTTCCAGTGGTCGACCCGAGCCGCAGCTGATAAAGCATCAGATGCGGTCGGCGCAGACATATCGTGCACGATAAACCGCTCAAACATGGGTTAATCGGACAGGGCGGGCGTGGCTGGTCACGAGCACCCGCAGAGGTGGGGTAGAGTTTTCCCTGTCAGCAAGCGCCGCTAGCTCAGTTGGTTAGAGCAGCTGACTCTTAATCAGCGGGTCCGGGGTTCGAGTCCCTGGCGGCGCACAGACGGAGGAAGCCCCTCACAGTGAAAGCTGTGAGGGGCTTCTTCGTTCTCCGTGTGAAAGCTCCGCGCCGAGCCACCGGGGATGAGGGGACAGGCCTTACACCGGCGTGCCGGGGCGGACTCCCACGCCCGTCAGGTAGGCGGAGACCACCACGTTCGCCGTGTACTCCTTGGCCGCTTTGTCGTACGTTCCCCCGCAGGTCACCAGCCGTAGCTCCGCGCGGCCCCGCACCCGGGGGCCGTATGCCCTGTGCGCGTCGAAGGCCGCGCGCTCGTAGACCCGTACGTCCTCGATCGTGAACTCGGCGACGGAGCCGTCCGCCCGCACCACGCGCACCTTGTCGCCCGGCTGCGCCGAGCTCAGACCGTAGAAGACGGCCGGCTTGGAGCGCGTGTCCACGTGCCCCACCATCAGCGCCGTCCCCGCAGCCCCCGGCTGGACGCCCTGCCCCCACCAGCCCACCGTGCCCGGGCTGTCGTACGGCGGCGGATCGATCGCGCCGTCCTTGTCCAGGCCCCGGGAGACCACCGGGGCCTGGATGCCTATGGACGGCACGTCGACGCGCTGCGGCGGCGATCCCGTGACGGGGGCGTGCGCGGCCGGCAACCCAGCGCCCAGCGCCCCTCCGGCCTGCCCGGAGAGCGGGGCCGGCGCCGCGGTCAGCTCACGGCCCCACAGCCACAGGCCCAGCACCAGAACCGACCAGGCCGCGAAGGTCAGCATCCGGCCCCCGGCGGAGGCCCTGGCCTCGCCCGTCCGCCACTGCTCGCTCACGCGGCGCCCGCCTCACTCGCCGCTGCGGCGGCGGCGCAGGGCCAGCGCCCGGCCCGCGACGGCCAGCGTGGCCACCGCCGCGAGCACGGCGCCGACCACCGTGTGCGGCATCCCCGGGCCGTCGCCGCCCGTGTGCTCCTTCTTCGCCGCGGTGAGCAGGCCGGGGGCCTCGGCCGGGCGGTCGGCCATACCGCCGCCGCCCGCGTGGACCGGCCAGATCGGCGAGGCGTGGTGGGAGGGGTGGCGGTGGGCGGAGATCTGGACGGAACCGGTGAACTTCTCGTCGCCGTCGCAGTACACCCGGACGGCGTGCCAGCCCGGCGAGGCGTGCGAGCTGATCATCGCGTCGCCGTGGAGCGGGCTGCGGCGCCCGCCGTCCCGCCCGTAGAGATCGGCGTTCGACACGAAGACGGAGGACTTGGCCGCCCCCCGGTTGCCCTCACAGCCGTGGACCCGCAGCTTGACCTGCGCTCCCGGGTGGGCCGGGTTCGGGTCGACCGTGATGCTGCCGCGGTCGCCGCGGTCCTCCTCACCCGCGAGGGCGGTGGGCGCGGAGACGGCGGTCACCGCGGAGAACGCCGCCAGGGCGGCGGCCACGGCGGCGGTGCGGACAGCAATCGGAACACTGCGCATGGTGAACCTCCTCGACAAGGAGATTCACGCGCGGTACGCCGCTGCGCATCCCGAGCAGCGCCGTACGTGTCCGTCGTACGCCCCAAACGCGGTACGCCCGGACGGCCCTACGGTGCGTTTCCGCTCGGCCGGCAGGCACGGCCGGCATGCACAGCCGTCCGTGCGGCCGGAGAACCCCTCAGACCAGGTCGACCAGGTCCGCGATCGAGTCGACCGTCTTGGTCGGGCGGTACGGGAACTTCTCGGTGTCCCGCTCGCTGGTCAGACCGGTCAGGACGAGGAAGGTCTGCATGCCCGCCTCCAGGCCGGCCAGCACGTCGGTGTCCATCCGGTCGCCGATCATCGCGCTGGTCTCCGAGTGCGCGCCGATGGCGTTCAGGCCCGTACGCATCATCAGCGGGTTCGGCTTCCCCGCGAAGTACGGCTGCTTGCCGGTCGCCTTGGTGATCAGGGCGGCGACGGCGCCGGTGGCCGGGAGCGGGCCCTCGGTGGACGGTCCCGTCTCGTCGGGGTTGGTGCAGATGAAGCGCGCCCCCGCATTGATCAGGCGGACCGCCTTGGTCATGGCCTCGAAGCTGTAGGTGCGGGTCTCGCCCAGGACCACGTAGTCGGGCTCGTGGTCGGTGAGGACGTAGCCGATGTCGTGCAGGGCGGTCGTCAGACCGGCCTCGCCGATGACGTACGCCGTGCCGCCCGGGCGCTGGTCGTCGAGGAACTTCGCGGTGGCAAGGGCGGAGGTCCAGATGTTCTCGACGGGCACGTCCAGGCCCATCCGGGCCAGCCGGGCCTGGAGGTCGCGCGGGGTGTAGATGGAGTTGTTGGTCAGCACCAGGAAGGGCTTGCCGGATTCGCGCAGCCGCTTGATGAAGGCATCGGCGCCCGGGATGGGGGTGCCCTCGTGGATGAGGACCCCGTCCATGTCGGTGAGCCAGGATTCGATCGGCTTGCGCTCTGCCACTGGACTGTTCTCCGCTCTCGCTGACCTGCTGCCTCTGGTCTGTACCACCCTATCCGGGCCGGGCTGTGGCCGTCCTCGCCGTCCACAGCCCGGACGCCGGGGCCCCGGACGGTCAGCCCAGGCGGACGTTGTCGACGGTCCAGAACCAGTTGTTGTTGCCGCTGTAGCGGAAGCGGACCTGCACGTCGGTGGCGCCGGCCGGGACCTGGAGGGCGATGGAGTCGGCCTTGGCGACGGCGTCGGCGGTGTACGTCTTCACCACCGCCGGGGCGGCGCCGTTGTAGGAGACGAGGACCTGGGCGGTCTGGCCCGTCTCGTGGCGGTAGTGCGTCTGGAAGGTGAGGGTGCGCGTGCTGCCGCCCTCGACGGGCCACTTGGGGGTGGCCAGGGTGGAGTCGAAGGTGCCGGTGTGGGGCTTGTCGTCCCACTCGTCGGAGTCGGCGACGGCGAAGACGTCCCGGGAGCGGACGTTCAGCTCGCGCCACTGGTCGCGCTGCGACTGGGTCCAGAACTCGTCGGTCGCGAAGGCCCAGCCGGCCCACTCGGAGACACCGCCCGTGCCCATCCTGGAGTTGTCGACGGACCAGCCGGCGGGCGGGGTGTGCGTGAAGCCCTTCACCCCGGCCGGGATGCCCGTCTCGTCCACCCGGTCCCGCAGGGCCGGGCGCACCGTGTCGAAGGGGTCGGCGTCCGGGGAGCCCAGCGGGACGCCGTCGATGCCGGGGGCGGCGACGCCGACCTGGGCGAGGGCGGTCGCGGCCGCGTCGGACAGTTTGACGTCGTCGCGGACCGAACCGGCGGGGATCCCGGCGCCCTTGGCGATGACGAAGGTGCCGCGCTCGGCGATCGTCGAACCGCCGTGGCCGCCGGAGGGGATGTGGCCGTGGTCGGTGGTGACCAGGATCTTCCAGTTTTCCTGGCCGTAGGTCGGGCGGTTCCGGACGGCGCTGAGGAGCTGGCCGACGAGGGCGTCGACGCGGGCGACGGCGTCGAGGTACTGCTGGCTCGCGGCGCCGTAGGAGTGGCCGGCGGCATCGATCTCGCCGAGGTAGACGAAGGCGGCGTCCGGGTTCTGGGTGCGCAGTTCCGCCGCGGCCGCGGCGGCCACCTTCGGGTCCTCGTTGCGGTAGCCGTCGCGATCGCCCTTGAGGGAGAGGCGCTTGTCGACCTTCGCGGAGAAGATCGGACCGTTCTGGTCGGTGGAGGTGATGGGCTCCCAGTCGGCCGCCGCGTACGTGTTGAGCGTCGGCCTGGCGTTCTCGATGCGGGTGAGGAAGTCCGGGTACGCGGCGTAGTTCTTGCCGGTGAAGGAGTTGTCCCTCACCCCGTGCTTGTCCGGCCAGACCCCGGTGGCGATGGTGGACCAGCCGGGGCCCGAGGAGGTGGCGGCCATCGGGCCCGCGTAGAGGGTGCTGCGGGCGGTGAGGCCCTGGGCCATCAGGCCGTGCAGGTGCGGGGCGGCGGCGGCCTTGACGCGGTCGAGGACCGCGCCGTCGACGCCGATGACGAGGACCTTGTCGGTGGTGGCGGCCGCGGCGGCGGTGGCGGTGGGGGCGCCGAGGGCGGCGGCGAGCAGGACGCCGGCGGTGGCGGCCACGGCGAGGGTGCGTCCGGCAGGGACGGCAGGGGACACGAACTCCTCCGGGAGTGATCGTGGGAAAGGCGCCGGGGGGTGACGCTGGGGAGTGACGCTGGGGACATGCGCGGTGTCCGGCCCAAAGGTGCGGTGCGGTCTTCGGTCCAGACCCTCCCCGGACTTCGTCCGGGGGGACCTCAGGCAATGGTCACTCTGCCGGTCGTGGATGACGAGGAAGCAACCGGTCAGCTTCCGGTTGCCGACTTCCACGCGTCCACGTAGCCGGTGATGTTCTTGTCGATGTCTGCCCAGTCCGGCTCGAATATCTCGACACCGCTCATGAGCTTGGTGAGTTCGACGGCGTTGGCGTCGGTCGGCTTGACGTCGCTGCGCGCCGGGAAGCCGCCGCCCACCTCGCTGACCAGCCTCTGCGCCTCCTCACTGAGCAGGTGGTCGAGGAGCTTCTTGCCGTTCTCGGAGTGCGGGGCCTTGGCGACCAGGCCCGCCGCGTACGGCAGGGCGAAGGTGGTGGGCCTGCCGCCCTCCTTCGCGGGGAACCAGAGGCCCAGGTTCGGCATGGCCTTCGACTGGGCGAAGTTCATCTGGACGTCGCCGTTGGCCACGAGCAGCTCGCCCTTGTCGGTCTTGGGCGCGAGCTTGCTGGTGGAGGAGGACGGGCCGACATTGTTGGCCTGGAGTTTCTTCAGGTATTCCATCGCCGGCTCCTTGCCGCCGAAGTCGTGCATCGACTTGATGAGGACGGCGGTGCCGTCGCCCGCGACGCCCGGGGTGGAGTACTGGAGCTTGCCCTTGTAGCGGGCGTCCAGGAGCTCTTCCCAGGTCTTGGGGGCTTCGGGGAGCTCCTTCTTGTTGTAGACGAAGCCGAAGTAGTTGTTGACGACCGAGGTCCACTTGCCGTCGGTGGACTTGTCCGCGCCGTTGACCTTGTCGGCGCCCCGGGGAACGTAGGACTGGAGCAGGCCCTTGCCGTCGGCCTGCTGGATGAAGGGCGGCAGGGTGATCAGCACGTCCGCCTGGGTGTTGGTCCGCTCGCGGACGGCGCGCTGCACCATCTCGCCCGAGCCGCCCTCGACGTACTCGACCTCGATGCCGGTCTTCCTGGTGAAGTCGGCGAAGACCCGGTCGTACCAGCCGTCGCCCTTGTCGCTCTTGAGGCCGTCGGCGCTGTAGACGGTGACGACCTTCTCGGCGCCCTTGGAGTCGGCCGAGCCGGCCGGGGAGGAGCCGCCGCAGGCGGTGAGGGCGAGGCTGCCGGTGCCGGCGGCGGCGCCGCGGAGCAGGGGGGTTCTGGGCAGGGGCGTGCTGGACATGGAACTTCCTCACGGGGGACGGGAGTCAGCGGGATCAGCAGGGTCAGCGGCGCGGGCCACCCGGAGATACGTGCTCTCCAAGCCGACGCGCTCGTCGTCGGCGAGCAGGACCCGCTCCAGGTGCCAGACGGGCTCGCCGGGCTCCGCCCCGATGCCGGGCGCGAGGTCGGGCGGGCAGGGGAACTGCTCCAGCCCGATCAGCTGCCGGCCCGGCCGGCGGCCCTGGCGGCGCACGCCTTCGGTGTAGCTGGCGAGGGAGAGCGGCTGTTCCAGCTTGGGCCCGGCGACGACGGTCCCGCGGCCGGAGCGGCGCAGCCGACCCTCCAGCAGCAGCTCGCGCAGGGCCTGTCGGACGGTCTCTCGGGAGACCTCGTACCGCTCGGCCAGGTCCCGCTCGGTGGGCAGCGTCCCGCCCTCGCCGAGCTCGTCGAACAGCTCGGCGATCCGGGCCTTGACGGCGTAGTACTTGGGGATGCGGCCGTGCTCGGGGATGCCGGACCGCACGGGCGAGCCGGCGCGGTGGCCCTGGAGGTTCTTTTCCACAACGGGGCTCTATGCGGGGCGGCCGCCGCCGCCGTACGGGACGCAGGGCGCGGGCGGGTCAGTGCGCGCGGGCCCGGTTGCGGAGCCGGCGGGCCCCCAGCAGGAGACCGCCGCCTGCGGCGAGCGCGGCCACGGCGCCCGCGCCGTACGCCCACTGGCGGGGACCGGTGTGGGCGAGGGAGCCGGCCTCGACGGAGTCCTCGGGGTGCTCGACGGAGAACCGGTAGCCGCCCGCCTCGCCGATCCAGTCCCCGTCGTCGCCCTTGCGCTGGACGAGGGCGGCGTCGGCGACGACGGCACCGGTGGGGGCGTCGGGGGCGAAGGCGAGGGAAACCTTCACGGTGCGGGTGCCGCCGGGGCCGACGGTGAAACCGGGGAAGGCGTCGCCGCCGTCGAAGACGGCGATGATCTCGTCGCGGTCGCTGAGTTCGAGGCCGGCGGGCAGGGTGCCGCCCGGGGCGTCGAACTCCATCCGCAGGTGGGCGGGGCGCAGGGTGCGGGCCTGGTCGGTGAGGACCACGACGGGGTGGATGGCGGTGCACCGGGAGTCGGTGGTGTTGGTCAGGTCCAGGTACCAGGTCTGCGGCTCGCCGCCGGTGCGGTACACGGCCGGGCCTCCGCGGATGCGCGCCCCGATGGGGAAGGCGGAACTCTTGCCGTCCCCGCAGGTGGCCTGGACCCGGGACGGCATCGCGGGCGCGGGTCGGGCGCCGCCACCGGTGCCGATGTCCGCGCCGGCGGTGTGTGCGGTGGTGGCGGCCAGGACGGCGGAGAGGAAGGCGGTGAGGGCAAGGGCTTTGCGCAGTCGCATGGAAGACCTTTGCTGCTCGCCGGACAGGACGATGGTCGGACGAGGTGATAATCACCCCGACCTGCCCGCACCCTCCCACGCACGCTCGAACCGTCACCGCACACCACGCCTGAGTTGTTCCGGTTTACGCCCGAACGGTGCAGGCGTCAACCCCCACCCCTCCGCCCCCCACCCACCCAACCCTCCAGCCCCGCCGGGCTCCGAGTCCGGAACCCCGCTCCTCCAGCCCCGGGGGCTTGAGGCACGGGCCCGGGACCGGAGCCCCGCCCCTCCTGCACCCGCCGGGGGCCCGGGCCGGAGCCCCGCCCCTCACGCCCCGCCCGCGCCTAAGGCCGGGGTCCTGGTGCCGGAGGACCGCTCTTTCAGCCCGCTGGCCCTCGAGGCGCCGGGGCCGGGGCGGAGCCGCCCCCTCTTCCATTCCGCCCGCACCCAATGCGCGGGGGCCCGGGACCGGAGCCCCGCTCCTCCAGCCCCGCCGGCGTTTGAGGCGCGGGGGCCCGGGGGGCGGAGCCCCCGCAACGGCGCCGCACCCGGCAACCCAGCGGCAGCGGCAGCGGCACCGCCCCCCGCGGGGCCCGGCAGCCTAGCCGCGCCCGAACAGCGGCGTCAGCGCCATCTCCGCCGCACCCTCCGCCACGCCCGCCCCCGCCAGGGCGACCACGGGCCGGGCCGGATCCAGTGCGCGTGCCGCGAGAACGGCTCCGACACCGGCCACGAAGACATCCGGCGCCGCCGCCACCACGCGCCCGCCGAGCAGCACGCGGTCCACATCGAGCAGCGCGACCAGATTGGCCGCGGCCTCGCCCACGATCCGTGCCGCCTCGGGAAGATCGCCCCGGGCCACCGCCTCCAGGCACAGCACCTCCACGCAGCCGCGCGCCCCGCAGCGGCACCGCGGTCCGTCCAGCAGGAGGACCTGATGGCCGAACTCCCCCGCAGCCGAGCGCGCACCCCGGTAGACCCCGCCGCCCAGCCACAGTCCCGCTCCGAGACCGGTCCCAATGTGCAGGTACACACAGGTGCGGGCCCCGCCGCCTGCATAGACCTCCGCATCCTGCCCGGCGGCCGCAGCCACAGCCACCTCGGCATCCGCATCCGCATCCGCATCCGGCCAGGTGGCCCTGAGCCACGCCCCGGCGGCCGCGGCCGCACCGGCGTTCGTGTCCTTGTCCAGCAGCACCGGCAGGCCCAGCCGCCCCTCCAGCACCCCCCTCAGCGGAAAGTCCTTCCAACTCGGGAACCCCGTCACCCGCCCCATCACCCCGGCCCGGTGGTCGAGCGGCCCCGGCGCAGCCACCCCGACGCCCAGGAGCGGCGGCCCGGAGGGGGTGCCGACCCGCGCGACCGCCCGTACGACGGCCTCGACCGCCGCCTCCGGCCCGGCCCCGAAGTCGAGCGGGCCGCTGCTCTCGGCGACGACACGGCCCGCCAGGTCCACCCGTACCGCCCGGAGCTCGTCGCGGTCCAGGTGCACTCCGACGGCGTGCCGCGCGTCCGGCACCAGCCTCAGCAGGGTGCTCGGCTTGCCGCCGGTGGACGCGGCGCGGCCCGCCTCCGCGACCAGCCCGTCCGCCCCGAGCCGAGCCGTGATCTTGCTGACGGCCTGCGGGGTGAGCCCCGTACGGGCGGCGAGTTCCGTGCGGCCCATGCCGCCCGGTCCGGCGGCGCGCAGCAGGTCCAGCACGAGCGCGTCGTTGTGGCCGCGCAGGGCCGGCAGGTTCGCCCCGCCGCGCCTGCCGTGCGCCTCACCGTGACCGCCGTTCCCGCTCCCGCTACCCCTGTTCACAGGCCCATTGTCCACCTTCCTTGCACTTCGGCAACACTGTTGCCAAAGTGGTTCCCATGAGCACCCCCGCCACCACTGCACCACTTCGCGTCGGCGTCATCGGCTATGGACTCGCCGGTTCCGTCTTCCACGCCCCCCTCGTGGCCGCCACGGACGGACTCGTCCTCGACACGGTCGTCACCTCCGACCCGGAGCGGCAGGCCCAGGCCCGCGCGGAGTTCCCCGACGTCCGCACCGTCCCCACCGCCGACGAGCTGTGGGAGCGCGAGCTCGATCTCGTCGTCGTCGCCTCGCCCAACAAGACGCACGTCCCGCTCGCCACCATCGCCCTCGAAGCCGGCATCCCGGTGGTCGTGGACAAGCCGCTCGCCGCCACCGCCCACGAGGCCCGGGCGCTCGCCGCCCTGGCGGACCGGCGCGGAACCTTCCTCTCCGTCTTCCAGAACCGCCGCTGGGACAACGACTTCCTCACCCTGCGCCGCCTCCTCGCCGACGACGAACTCGGCGAGATCCAGCGCTTCGAGTCCCGTTTCGAGCGCTGGCGCCCGCAGTTGAAGGGCGGCTGGCGCGAGTCGGGCGCTCCGGAGGAGATCGGCGGGCTGCTGTACGACCTCGGCAGCCACGTCGTCGACCAGGCCCTCGTGCTGTTCGGGCCCGCCGTACGGGTCTACGCGGAGACCGACGCCCGCCGCCCGGGCGCCGAGACGGACGACGACACCTTCATCGCCCTCACCCACGCGAACGGGGTCCGCTCCCACCTCTACGTCAGCGCGACCACCGCCCAGCTCGGACCGCGGTTCCGCGTGCTCGGCTCGCGGGCCGGCTACGTGAAGTACGGCCTGGACCCGCAGGAGGGCGCCCTGCGGGAGGGGCTGCGGCCTGACGGGCGGCTGCCCTGGGGCGAGGAGCCCCCGCACCTGTGGGGGCGGGTGGGCTCCGGCGAGTCCCCGCTGACCGGCGGCGGGGCCCCGGTGCCGACCGAGCAGGGCGATTACCCGGCCTACTACGCGGCAGTGGCCGCCGCCCTGCGCACGGGCGGCCCGGCCCCGGTCACCGCCCACGAGGCCGCACGCTGCCTCGACGTACTGGAGGCGGCCCGCATGTCGTCCCAGGAGGGCGTGGCGGTGGAGCTCCCCGTCACCCCCGAGCCCGGGACCGCGTGACGACCGCGGCGCGCGCATGCGGAACGGGCGGGGCCGCCACGCTGGCAGCCCCGCCCGCCCCCATTCCTGCTGCTCCTTCTCCTGCGCGGCGGCCTCCTGTCGGGCGGCGTCCGGCACGGCGGCCTCCTGCAGCGGCTACGCGCTCTTGAACTCCTGACGCTGGCGGCCGAGCCCCTCGATCTCCAGCTCCACGACGTCGCCGGCCCGCAGGTACGGCTTCGGCTCCGGCTGGCCCATGGCCACGCCGGCCGGGGTGCCGGTGACGATGACGTCGCCCGGGTGAAGGGTCATGAACCGGCTCAGATACCGGACGACCTCGCCGACCGGGAAGATCTGGTCGGAGGTGTTGCCGTCCTGCCTGAGTTCGCCGTTGACCCACAGTTTCACGTCCAGGACCTGCGGGTCCGGGATCTCGTCGGCCGTGACCAGCCACGGACCGAGCGGGGTGAAGGTCTCGCAGTTCTTGCCCTTGTCCCAGGTGCCGCCGCGCTCGATCTGGAACTCGCGCTCCGAGACGTCGTTGACCAGCAGGTAGCCGCCGACGTGCGCCAGGCCCTGCTCCGCGGAGTCCAGGTAGCGGGCGGTACTGCCGATGACGACGCCGAGCTCGGCCTCCCAGTCGGTCTTGACGCTGCCGCGCGGGATCAGGACGGTGTCGTCGGGGCCGCCCACGGTGTCCGCGGCCTTGAGGAAGAGGATCGGCTCGGCCGGCGCTTCCGCGCCGATCTCCGCCGCGTGCCCGAAGTAGTTCAGGCCGATGCCCACGATCTTGCCGATGCGGCCGACCGGCGCACCGATCCGCAGCCCCTCGGCGTCCAGGACCGGAAGCTCACCGGACTCGGCCGCGTCCCGCACCCGGGACAGCACGGAGTCGTCGGCGAGCAGCGCGCCGTCCACATCCGTGATCAGGCCGGACAGGTCCCGCAGAGTCCCGTCCTGGTCGAGCAGCGCGGGGCGCTCCGATCCGGCCGGTCCGACACGCAGCAGCTTCATGGGCATTCTCCCGTGGTCGTGAGTGGTCGGCCCATGGGCATGCCCCGGGCCGGACGATGGGTTGCGGCCATCGGAGGATTGGTTGATCCTCCAAGATGTCCACCCAATCCGCAAGACCCTGTTCACAGGCTGGAACGCGCTGCACCGTCGGCCGACTGCTCGACGGCGGGTGCCGCGGGGCGTGCCGCGACGCGCGCCTTGCGGTACTCGAGCCAGGCCCGCTCCGCGGCCGACCAGGCGGTGGTGGTGAGCAGGTAGAGCCCGGCGGCCAGCGGCACGACGGCGGCCGTGATCAGCGTTCCGAAGGACAGCAGGGGCAGTACGCCGCCCAGCTTGCGCATGGCCTCCTGCTGCTCGGCACTCAGCTCGGGCAGACCGGAAGCTCCGGCACCGGCCCCCGTCCCGGCGCCCCCCTTCTGCACCGGCTTCACCGGCTTCGGCTTGACCGGCTTCGCCTTCGCCGGCTTGCTCGCGGCGGCGGCAGCGGCGGCGGCCGCTGCCGAGGCAGCCGACCGGCGCCCGCGCACGGCACTCCACGCCGCCACCACCGCGATCGCCCCGAACAGCGCGAGGAAGACCAGCCCCTGCGGCCCGAACAGGCCGCCGTCCCCGAGCGCGTCGGTCCACCGGGATCCCAGCGGCGCGGCGAACAGCCGGTGGCCCAGCAGCTCGTTCCCCGAGGAGAACGCCTGGTAC
Organism: Streptomyces sp. NPDC046349; assembly: GCF_055587885.1. Lineage (NCBI taxonomy): Bacteria > Bacillati > Actinomycetota > Actinomycetes > Kitasatosporales > Streptomycetaceae > Streptomyces > Streptomyces sp. NPDC046349. The sequence goes on along the minus strand of NZ_JBVJFK010000002.1, from coordinate 143,228 downwards.
ATGAGGAAGAACACCGGCAGCTGGAGCAGCAACGGCAGGCAGCCGGCCACCGGGGTCGCACCGCGGAAGGCGGCCCTGCTCAGCGGGTGCAGGGCCAGCCGTACGAGCACGGTGAACAGCACGATCGCGGCAGCGGTCGCGGATTCTGCCAGCACCGGCTCCAGAAGCCGGCCCAACTCGGCAACAAGGTGGGTGAAAACGGACACGCGGGCCCTCCGAGGGTCTCGTCCAACGTCGAAAAGGGTGAATTTCGGCGTGACGACCCGCGAGGGACGACAACAGTGATCAGTCAGCAGAAGGCGAGAAGTACTGCGCGCCCCTACGCGGCCGTCGGGACGAGACGGCCGGGTGCCCTGGGCCGCGACCGGCCCGAGGCATCGGGATCGCGCTGCGGCAGGAACGCCGTGCGCTGCTCGCGATCACGGATCGCGGTGCGTATGCGGTGCGGCGGCACGGGCCGTACGAGGCGTGCGGCGGCGGCCAGGGCCTCGGCGCCCACGGAGACGGCGGCGACGGTCGCGGCGACGGCGACCACCACTGCGCCCAGCCCGCCCTCCCCGGCGAACAGGCCGGCGGTTCCCCCGAGGAGTACCAGCGGGAGCAGCACGGAGAGGACCCGGACGATCCGGGTGAGCGTGACGTCGTGGCGTCGTGACCGATCCACGCGAACCTCCCCCACTCCATGCGCTGTTCTCGATCGATGGTAACCGGGCCCACCGACAACGGCTGGCGCGGTCAGGACCTGAGGGTCCCCCAGACCACCAGCCGGTACTTCGAGCTGTACTCGGGTGTGCACGTGGTCAGGGTGATGTACGCGCCGGGCTCGCCGTACCCGTATTCCGGCTTCACCACGCTCCGCGGCACCGGCGCGATCACCCCGGTGTCCCGTTCGGTCGTCTCGCCGAGGACCTTCCCCACCACATAGGTGTACCTGCGCCCCCGCACGTCGACGATCAGCTCGTCGCCCGCCCGCAACCGGTTGATGTACCGGAACGGCTCGCCGTGGGTGTTGCGGTGCCCGGCCAGCGCGAAGTTCCCCTGCGCCCCGGGCCCGGCGGTCCCGGGGTACTGCCCCGCGTACCCCTTGTCGAGGACGGCCCGCTTGTCGATGCCCGGCGCGACGGGGACGACGAGGCCGAGACGCGGGATGCGCAGGACGGCGTACGCCCCGCGCGCCCCCGACGGCTCGGCGGCGGGCCGGGACACGGCCGCGGCCTCGGACGGAACGGGGGAGGGTGCGGAGGAAGCGGAAGGAGGGGACGGAGCGGCGGAAGCGCCAGGCGAGGAAGAAGGAGGCCCGGAGGTGGGCGAGTCGTCCGCCCGTGCCCGTTCCAGGGCCCAGGCCTGCTCCAGGGATCGGACCTGCTGCTGCGCCGCGGCGGCGGCCTGCCGATTGGTCCACCACACCTGGTGCACCACCAGCAACAACAGCACCACACCGACGGTGACGGTCAGCTCGGCGATCGCCCACAGGACCCCCACGAGACCGGCCCGGCGCGCCCGCCGGCCCCTCCCCTGAACCACCACACGTATGTGATCCCGCACGGGCGGCACCCTAAGTCCTCCCCCGTCAACTGACCAGCAGCAGTACGGTGTGAACCATGCGCCCCGACACGCCTGCCGAGCACATCGCCGAAGCCGAGCGCCTCATCCGCACGGCGACCCGCTACCCCGAGGACCAGGAGCCCTTGCTCCTCCAGGCCGCGGCCCACCTCGAACTGGCCGACGAACGGGACCGGGCGAGTGCCCTCTACGACCAGCTGCTGGCCTCCTCGCCGTCCGACCCCCACCTGATCAAGGCCCTCCAGGCGGCGAACCTCTGGGAGTACGGCCACGAGGCCGAGGCCCGCGCCCTCATCGCGGGCATCCGCGCCGCCTCCCCCAAGGATCCGGCCCCGTGGGAGGTCATCGCGGAAGCCCTCGAGGCGCACGACGAGTTGGAGGCCTCGGAGGACTGCTTCACCCAGGCCACGACGCTCCTGATCGCGGACTCGACCCCGCTCACGCCGGCCACGACCGCGCTCCTGACGGGCCGCCACCGGGTGCGCCGGCTCCTGGGGCGCCCGCACGACGACTGGGACATGGTCGCCGACACCCGCCACATCGGCCCCATCCCGCTCGACGAACTCCACGACCCCAAGCGCATCTGGGCCCTCGGCTCCGACGACCCCGCCGAGCTTCGCGCCGAGATCGCCCGCCTGCGCGCCGAACTGGGCGACCGCCGCGCGGCCCTGTCCCGCCCGTTCCCGGTGGCGATCCTCCACTGGCCGCAGCGCGAACTGTCAGAGCTGCTGACCAGCTACCCGACGCTCGGCTCGGAGTACCCCTCGCACGAGGCCCACCTGCGGGAGATCGAGAGCTCCCTGCGCGCGCTGGCCGCCTCGGGCACAACCAACCTGGGCATCGTCACGGCGAGCGTCCCCTCGTACGAGGCCTTCGCGGCCTCCGAGAAGACCTCCCCGGCCTCCCCCAGCCTCCTGGCCGAATACGCCACGACGCTCGCGGCCCGCGGCAAGGCCACCCCCTGGCCCCCCACCCCCACGGCCCCCTGCTGGTGCACGTCGGGCAAGCCGTACTCGGAGTGCCACGGGGAACCCGGCCCCTGATTGCGTTCTCGGCCGTACGTACCCACACCTGCCATAGGGGACAGTCGCGGATTAGGCTCGTCCTCGATTCAACGAGCCCCTAGGCAGGCCATGAGCGACGACTGGCAGTTCGAAGTTCCCACCACTGGCAGCAAGCACCTTCCACCCGACGCCCGATATATGGAGGCGCTCAGCAGTCAGGGGTATGGATTCGAGGTCGCCATCGCCGACCTCGTCGACAACTCGATCGACGCCGGGGCCCGGGACGTGGTGATCCATTTTCTCCGTGACGAGGACCGACTCGTCAGCCTCCTCGTCATCGATGACGGAAAGGGAATGACCGAGGAGGAACTGGATGTCGCCATGACCGTCGGGGGCCGCCGCGACTACGCCTCCGAGGCACTGGGCATGTTCGGCACCGGGTTGAAGTCCGCGTCCCTCAGTCACGCGTCCGCGGTGACGGTCGTCAGCAAGACGCGCAGAACGAGGGCCGTGGGTCGCCGCTGGCTGATGGAACGGGCCGTCAACGGATACCAGTGCGACATCGTGAACGCCGACTACGCACAGACCCTGATCGACCGGTACGCCCAGCGGCCGATCACCTGGCAGGGCACCGTCATACGCTGGGACGGGGTCAAGAACTTCCCCCGGAACGGCGGAGGTGGCCAAACCGACCGCTACCTGCACCGGACCATCAACCGACTCGGTCTCCAGCTCGGGCTGTACCTGCACAGATTCCTCGCGCGGGAAGACTTCAACATCACGATCGCGGTCGAGGACGTGAACACTGGGACCGAGTACATGAACTTCGGAGTCGAGCCGCTTGACCCCTTCGGATATCCGGTCCCGGGCCACGCCGACTACCCGCGGCGCTTCACGGTGGAGCTCGCTTCGACCCTCACCGTGTCCCTCGACGCCCATGTATGGCCCGCAAAGTCGACACTGGACGGGTACAAGGCGGTCGGCTCCGTCCTGGACCGCCAGGGCTTCTATTTCTACCGACACAATCGTCTCGTACAGGCGGGCGGATGGAACAACTTCCGCCAGCCGGATCAGCACCTCTCGCTTTCCCGTGTCGCCATCGACCTGCCACCCCACGGCAACGATGTCTTCCGACTCACCGTGAAGAAGGAAGGCGTCGAGGTTTCGCCCGAGTTCGTCTCCGCCTTGGAAGAGGCTCGAGATGTCGCGGGGCGAAGCTTCCTCGACTACGTCGCCGATGCCGAGTCGGTGTACCGCGAGGCGCGCAAGCGGGCGGGAACGACCCGAAAGGCCGTCGTCGGGCCGGGCAAGGGGTTCGACCCAATCGTCCGAGAGGCGATCGAGGACGAGCTGCCCCTTCTGCCGGGTGAGGATCCCATCGCCATCCGCTGGCAGTCACTGGACAACAGCCTGTTCTTCGACGTCGACAGGGAAGATCGGACGATCGTCCTGAACAACCACTATCGCTCGGCCATTCTCGGTGGAAGGCGCGGCGGCCTCAACGATGCCCCTACCTTGAAATCCCTCATGTATTTGCTGCTCCATCAGGTGTTCGAGAAGGAGTACAGCGGGAGCCGGGAAAAGGACAACCTGCAGTTGTGGCAGTCCATCCTGGTGGCCGCTGCGCGTACCGAGCTGGAACGCATGGGTGACGATGACTGACACGGGCGGCTCCCCGGAACTTGCCTGGTCGACCGTCGAGCACTATCTCGGTGAACGTCAGGCAGCCAGCTATCTGCTCTCGGCACCGACAGCGAGACCCACGGTCTGGTACGAGATCGGTGACGGTGGGGAGGACATCTCACTTCAGGTGGAACTCGATCGACACCAACAGCCACCACGCTCGTCGCTGCCGGCGGTGACCATCGACCAGGTGCACCGTGGCGGCCGTCGTATGGCTCGCATCCGCACGACCCAGGTGGCGTTGATGCGCGACTTCCACGACCTGCTTATTGCCGTCGCCGACCGTATCGTCACAGGGGAGCGCGACATCGGGCAGGCCTTCGAAGAGACGGTGCACGCCTGGGGTCGGCTGCTCAATCAGCCGCGTGGACTCGGAGCGGAGCGTCGCATCGGGCTGCACGGCGAACTTGCCGTGTTGCGTACCGTGGCCCGCACGCATGGGTGGGCGCAGGCGATCGAAGCCTGGACCGGTCCCAAGGCAGAGCAGCACGACTTCGGGTTGCCCAAGTCCGATCTGGAGGTGAAGACCACTGTCTCGGAAAGGCGACGGCACACGATTCACGGGATGCAACAACTCACGGAAAGCCCCGGCCGTCCTTTGTGGTTTGCCTCCCTTCAATTGACGCGAGGCGGCCTCGGTGGCCGCTCCCTGCGCGATTCGGTGACCTCGGTGGTGCTTGAGGCGCGGGCCGCGGACCGCATCGCGTCGGCAAGGCTGGAGGCCGCCTTGGCGGCAGAAGGCTGGAGCGAGAGCGACCCGGACGACGAGCGATGGGCCCTGCGTGCCGCGCCCTTGCTCGTTCCGGCCGAGCAGCTGCCGAGACTGACCGAGTCGATGATCCCCCTCGCCGTTCGGGAGCACGTCTCGTCGATCGACTACCGCATGGACATAACCCACTTGAGCTCGGCACCCGGCTCGCCGGTCGACCTCACCGACTTCCGTCTTCCGTGACCGACGAGGACCTCAATTGACAAGCACCGAAACCCTCCGGATCGCGCTGCACAGCGCCGTGCTCTCCGATCTCGACGGCAGCAGGCCTAAGAGCCTGGCACGTGCACTCGCCTACCAGGCCGAGGACATGGCCCCGGAAGCCGCGACGTATGCCGACGAAGACGATTTCCAAACGGCGCTGAAGAGCGCCCGCTCGACAGACCAGCTGGTCGAGCTTTGGCGGAAGCAGCTCACGCGTTGGGACTATGTCGACCAGCCCGCATGGAGCGACACACCCCCGCGCACGGACGAGCGCAGGGCCGCAGTCCACGGTCTACTGAAACTCAAGGAGGCCACGCGCACGCTGCTTGACGGGCTGATTCCCGTGTCGAGAGCTGCCACCTCCGTGGTGATCAGTCCGGAGCACAAGCCCTGGTACACGCCTCAGTCGCAGCTCAGCCGACCGCACTATTGGCCCGCCTATCGGAACCTGCTTTCCTCCAAGGGGTGGCCGGCCGACGCCGTGGCCGCATTGGACGTGGCAACCGACCAGGTGGTCGAGCGACTGGCCGACCCGACCGACTCGGCGGTGTACCAGTCCAAGGGTCTCGTCGTGGGCTACGTGCAGTCCGGAAAGACCGCGAACTTCACCGGCGTCATGGCCAAGGCCGTGGATGCGGGCTATCGACTGGTGATCGTTCTCGGGGGAACGCTCAACATGCTGCGAGCCCAGACCCAGAGGCGCCTCGACATGGAACTCGTCGGGCAGGAAAACATCCTGCGCGGGGCGGACGAGCTGGAATCGGACTATGCCGACGACCCGGCCTGGACGGCCGGAAAGTTCGTTTCTTTCGGAAGCCTTCCTTCCGCTCTGGGGGCATTCGACATCGTGCGGATGACCACTCGGGACGACGACTACAAGAGTTTGCTGCAAGGCATCACCGCTCTGGAGTTCGAAAAGCGGGAACCAGCCCTTCCGCTGTACGACCGGGAGAACCTGCACCGCTCCTCGGCACGGCTGATGGTGGTGAAAAAAAACAAGACGGTGCTGGCGAAACTCGTCAAGGACCTGGGCAAGATCAAGACCCCACTGGCGGAAATCCCCGTCCTGATCATCGATGACGAGTCGGACGAGGCCTCGGTCAACACCTCCAAGCCAGACGTCCAGCGCAGCGCGATCAACGAGCAAATCTCGAAACTGCTGAACATGTTGCCGCGCGCCCAGTACGTGGGCTACACGGCGACGCCCTTCGCAAACGTCTTCGTGGACCCGAGCGACACCGAGGACATCTTCCCGAAGGACTTCCTCATCTCGCTGCCCCGCCCCGAGGGATACATGGGGGCACGCGACTTCCACGACCTGGACAGCGAAGTGGAAGAGCACGAGCGCACCGTGGCCAACTCCAACGAGAGGGCGCATGTCCGCGACATCGTCGACGACGCCGAAGACGACACCTGCCTGCGGCAGGCCATGGACATGTTCGTGCTGACGGCCGCCATGAAGTTGTACCGGGAAGAAGTGGGCGGACTCGGCGACGGCTACTTCGAACATCACACGATGCTCGTCCACGAGTCGGTGCGCACCGGGGTCCATCGTGAGCTGCACGACCGTGTGCTGGACTTGTGGCACAACGCCGGCTACACGGGTCCCCGCGGACACGAGAGATTGCGCAAGCTCTTTGAGACGGACGTCGCTCCGGTGTCGGAGGTTCGATCCGACGGCCAGGCGGTTCCCGCTTCCTACGACGAGTTGATGCGCTTCGTCGGGCCGGCGAGCGTGCGCATCGGCGGTGATGGTCAGCCGATCATCGTCGTGAACGGCGACAAGGACCTGGAAACGGGCGAGGCCGACTTCGACAAGCGCCCGATCTGGAAGATCCTCATCGGGGGCCAGAAGCTGGCCCGCGGTTTCACGGTCGAGGGGCTGACCGTATCGTTCTTCCGGCGGCGGGCCGGAAACGCCTCCACGCTGATGCAGATGGGACGCTGGTTCGGATTCCGCAAGGGGTACCGCGATCTGGTACGCCTCTACCTCGGCCGCAGGGAGACCACGGGACGGGCCGAGGTGGACCTGTACGACGCATTCCAGGCCATCTGCCTCGACGAGGAAGCGTTCCGTTCCGAGCTGCAACGGTATTCCGTGATGGTGGACGGTCGGCCGCAGATCACTCCCTCACAGATTCCTCCACTGGTCTCGCAGCACCTGCCGTGGCTGAAGCCGACCAGTCCGAACAAGATGTACAACGCCAGACTGGAACTCGTACGGTCTGCCGGACGCTGGGAGGAACCCACCGCCTACCCGCAGAAGGGCGTGGACATCCGGCGCAATACCGAGCTGTGGCTTCCGTATCTCGAATCACTTGGATCACAGGCCGGCACGTACGGATACCACTTCCAGGACAAGGCGATCGTCCATCGCTTCAGCGCGCTTACCGGCGTCTTCTCGGCATCCACCGTCCTGCACACTCTCTGCGGACTGCGCTGGGAGGTACCAGAGCAATTCCCTCCTCATCTTCGGTACATCTCGGAGATCACCGAGGCCGGCAAGGTGGACGACTGGGTCGTGCTCGCTCCCCAGCACGCCTCGGTCTCCGCCGGCAAGACCGTCACCCTCGGCAGGGCAGGGCGGCACTACTCGTGGTTCTCCCGTGATCGCCGTGCTGACCGGGGGCCGCTCTTCGGTGCAATAAGCGACAAGAAGCACCGCGGGGTGGCCCACCGAATCGCAGGAGCTCTGGGGCCCTCGGGAGATGTGGCCACGGAGGAGCTGGTGGCCGAACGACGCGGTGCGATCGTTCTGTACCCAGTCGTGGAGACGGCGCATCAAGGCTCCATCGACGCGGCCGGCCGAATCGATTCGGACAAACTCGTCATGGCGTTCACCTTCGTGGCACCGGCTTCCGCTCACAGCGCGAACGGCCAAGTCGTCCAATTCACGACTATCTCTTCCAAGCCCAATGCGATCATCGACGTCACAGAGATCGACAGGACTTGATCCAGGGCTAGGTCGACGGTGGTGGTGAGACGGGCGGACCCGCCTCACCACCACCTCGCATACAGCGATTTCGGGGGACGAAATGAGCACAAAAACGACGAGGCGGCTTCGATCTCTGGACATCTGCTCGGGCGCCGGTGGACTGGCACTGGGGCTCGAGCAGTCCGGTTTCGACCCTGTGCTCCTGCTCGACAACCGTGACGTCGCATGCCGGACCTTGCGCTCCAATCGGCCCTCCTGGAACGTCCTCGAGACGAACCTGCTCGACTTCGACCCGTCCGAGCACACCGAGACCTACGACGTGGACCTCATGTCCGCCGGCCTGCCGCGGGTGAAGGCCACGGCCACCGTGGCACGCCGTGACAGCGAGGCCGAACTCGAACTGCTCCGAGCCACGATGTTGCTCCTCCACGGTGTGCAGCCCAGGGCGCTGCTCGTCGAGAACGTGCCCGACCTGGTGACGAAGCCGGACTACGAGGCGATTCGCTCGTATGTCGCCGACGAACTGACACACCTTGGCTATCGCCATACCTGGTTCGTCGTGAACGCAGCGGATTTCGGCGTCGCGCAAATTCGCCGCCAGGGCATTCTGGTCGCTTTCAAGGGCGATGCGCTGGATGCCTTCGTCGAGCCGCCTCCGACCACCGATGCACACACGACGGTCGGTGAGGCCCTGCTGGAATCGATGGCCGCCGGCGGCTGGTCCGGCGCACACGAGTGGGCCGAGCAGGCCGACCAACCCGCTCCCACGCTTGTTGGCGGGTCGTGGGAACGCGGCGGCGCAGACCTCGGACCGACGGGGTCCAAGCGAGCCTGGGCACGCATGGGGGTGGATGGAGGGACCGTGGCGGACACAGTGCCGGACGCCGGCTTCAAATGGAATCCCGAACTCGGCCGGGCCGGGATGATGCCGCTGACCGTGGCCCAGGCCGCGTTGCTTCAGGGATTCCCGCCCTCGTGGCGGATAGAGGGTCGCAAGACCGCGATGTACCGGCAGGTGGGCCACGCCTCACCGCCGCCGGTCGGACGCGCGCTGGGCACGGCCATCGCCGCCGCGCTGCGGTCCTGAGGCCAGGGGAAGGGCGCAATGGGCTTGCGGCTCGGTGACTACACTTGACCCCCATGACCAGAACGCACCCTCAGCCGTCTGACCATGGGCAGATCCGCGTCATGGATCTGTTCGCCGGGGCTGGGGGCTTTTCCTCCGGGTTCAGCCGGTACACCCCCGGTGGGGCATCGGGGCCGTTCACCTCGATCGCCGCCGTCGAGTTCGACCGGGCAGCGGCGGCGACATATGCGGCCAATTTCGGCGGTTCGCATGTCTTCGCCGGCGACATCGCGAACTTCGACCCCACTCCCTTCAAGGGTCAGGTCGACGTGATCATGGGCGGCCCGCCCTGTCAGGGGTTCTCCGGACTCGGCAAGGAAGATCCGACGGACCCTCGCAACGAACTCTGGCAGGAGTACGTGCGGGTGGTGGCCAAGGTCCACCCCAAGGTGTTCGTGATCGAGAACGTCGACCGCTTTCTGAAGTCCGCGCAGTACGCGGAACTCCTTTCGGCCGCCGAAACGCCTGGGCACCCACTCCACGACTACACGGTTGTGCCCGCTGTATTGAACGCCGCAGACTACGGAGTCCCGCAGGCGCGACGGCGCGTGATCGTCATCTGCACCCACAAGGACTTCGCCGAGCCCCTGCGGCACCCGACACCGACGCACCACAAATACGGCTACGAGTCGGACGGGGCCCAGGACACCCTCTTCGACTCCCTGCCCGGTGGCCAGGCCCTGCCTCGCTGGGTTCCGGTTTCCACGGTCTTCGAGCTTTCCGCCAAGCGCCCGGTTCTGGCGCGCATGCCCGATCCGCGCGATGACGCGGCCTCCACCGATGCCATTCCCGGGCACTACCTGACGACGGATCTCCACTTCGGGAGGAACCCCGAGGACCTGTCCCGTGCCCGGTACATGGCAATCCCCGAGAACGGAAACAGGAAGGATCTGCGCGGAGTCAGCTATCGCCTCGACCGGGCGAAGCGCATTCGCCTTTCCACGGAAAAGGACTACGGGCGACTGAAGGGGCAGGAGTTCTACCTCTCCACGGAGAGCTGGGACAAGCATAATTCCGGATCAGGCGATGTGATGGGCCGTATGCGAAAGAACGCTCCTTCGGTGACCATCCGAACAGAGTTCTACAAGCCTGAAAAGGGACGTTACCTCCACCCGACGGAGCACCGCCCGATCACTCACTACGAGGCTGCTCTCATCCAGGGGTTTCCCGAGAACTTCAAGTGGTACGGAAGCAAGATCGAGATCGCCCGCCAGATCGGCAACGCAGTGCCTGTCGGCCTAGGCAAGGCCTTGGCAGAGGCCATCCACACCTTCCTTGTACGCCACAGCTGACCAGGCCGCAGGGCCACCCAGTCAAAGGTTGTCCGACGGTTTGCCCAGGCTCACGCCTGTCGGCTGCCGCGGGTAGGGGACGCTCCTCTTTCCGGCCGCGCGATCCCGGATCGGTGCCTCGTCCAACAACTGCTCGAAGATCGGGATCAGGGCGTCGATCGAGGCGCGGCTCACCTCACCGTCCTGGGGGCCTTCGGGCAGTCGATCCCAAGGTGCCGCCGCGGCATCCTCCGCGTCGTCGATCCAGTCCTGGAGGGCGTCGGTGTCGGCCGGTCGATCCGGCGCCAACACGTCGTAGACCAGGGTGCTACCGGCCGCGTTGACCGCCGCGGAGAGCGCGTTGGCCAGGTCTCCCGGGCGGGACGCGCCTGCGGCGAGTCGCCGATCGAGAACCTGCAGGATCGCCTGCGCCGTCGGACGGTGATCGATGACGTCCAGGCGCATCGTTGTCTGCAATACGTCCTGCACCCGGCAGGCCGTCTCGGTCGGCCGATAGTCGGGCCCGTCACGGAACAACTCGGCGGCCCACCAGAGTCGGGAGAAGGCCTGCGTGTAGTGCGGTCCGCAGAAGCGGGCCGCAGTCGCGGCGCCCGGCCCACCGTCCGTGTCCGATCCCCTGTGCCGCCACACGACGTAGTCTGGGGCGACCACCATCGCGATGAAGTTCCACAACCGCCCGTCTGCAGCCTCCGCCCGTGTCATCCGCAAGGTGGCATGCAGCCGAGGAGCGAACCAGCCGTCCGCAGCCGTGCGACGGTCTTCGAAGCGGCGCATCGCCTCGTCCACCAACACGCGCACCGGCTCGGTCCGCCAACGGTGGGCAGCACCCAGGGCTTCGGCAGCCCTCCGCAATGCCACCTGGGGTGGTCGCTCCTGTCCGGTCTGCACGGCTCGACCGATGTGCTTGGCCACCGCGGCATCTGCCAACAGGGCCAGAGTCGAAGGCAGTTCCCTGACGTCCGCGCTGTTCATCATCTACCGCCGACTCCTTCGAGGTTCTGCACGGAACGCACCGCATTGGTCAGGTTCCTCGTCGTGCGGCTTCTTCGCCCTGCTGCGAACTGGACCCCCGTCTGGATCTCGGCCCAGCCGTAGCCCTTGGTCCGTCGTTCGACGATCTCGTATAGCGCGTCAGTCGGTTGGCGGCCCGGCAGCACGTCCGGGAGCATTGACCGCAGCACCGATTCCCGCCACCCCTTCGGCAGTATCGGAGTGCCGTCCTCGTCCGTGTCGAGATCGCTCACCGCCGTGTGGAACATGGCGGTCCACGCGTCCTGGGCGATCTGGGTGGCCGCGAGATCACGGAGCATCCGCTCCGCCGGGCTGCCACCGGATCCGCGAAGCGCCGCCATCAGCCCCTCGACGGCTCCGGTGTTGAGGTACACGGTCGGAACATCACCCGTGGTCTCGACGATCCAGGCGGATTCCTTGTATGGCCGAAGCCACTCGAGCTCGCCTTCCTTGAAGTTCACCTCGACGATCTCGATCTCGCGCTGCCGGGCAGGCGTCGATGCCTTCAGGTCGACGTACCAGTCCTGCGCTGCGGACCCCACCAGCCGGCCCGCCACGCCCTCAACCGTAGCCACCACGGAGACCCCGAGCGTGGCCCTCCGCAGGTGGGCCGCACTATCCAGCTCGATGGTTCCCTGCATCGTCCCGTCCGCCGACCGCGTCAGAACCGCAGTCGTACGGGCGTTGGTCGCCTTCTCCGAGAGCACGGCGAGAAAGACCACGTCGGACCACGGGCCGGAGCTGATCTCCGCTTCCGGGAAGGTCACCGAAAGGCGCAGCCGCGCCCGCTCCCATGCGCCCCGCCCTGCCTGATGCAAGGCGACCGCACGGTCTGCGGCAGAGATCATCGCGTAAGGCAGTTCCCGGTTGTCCACCGAGACGGACACCACTCTCAGCTCCACGTCCCCGAAGACCGTCGGATAGGGGAATACCGCCTTCACACCGAACCTCCGCGAGCCTTCTGAACCTCCACGACGAGTCGCGCGTACCCACTGCGAACGGGGTGCGTGGCCGGGTTCGTGACACCGCGGAAAACCGCCCTGCGCACTCCGGGCTCCACGACGAGGTCACCGTTCTCCACTCGGCAGTCTGCGTCGGCTTCCAACGCCGCCCATCCGACCACCGGGCGACCTCCCGAACGTACGTCGAACTTCGCTACGGGCGTCAACCGCCACGGGTCCTCGGCCGCGGGAAGCCTGACCTCCACGGTCATACTCCAAGCGCCCGCTTCCACTACACGCGCCACCACGTCGCGGACTGTGGGAAACGCCTGGGTACGCCGTACCGAGCCGTTGGGTGCGTCCCAGGTCAAGAGCTCGCGCAGGGCAGCGGGGCCGCCCGCGCGCTTCGTCTCGCGCCTGCCCACCAAGGCACGCACCGCCTTGTCGACATCGCTGCGGAACTCCTTTAGACGGCTGACGGCACCCCGCTCGTAGAGCGAGGTAAGCTCCTCCGTCCGGTCCCAACGGTCGTGCTCGGGTGGCTCCGAGGCGCGCAGGAACTCCTCAGCCAAAGCAACGTCCTCCCCGTCCCGGTCCGTCGCATAGCCGGCCAGCAGCACGGCCTGGAACGGCATCGTTCCCAAGGGCAGCTCGCGGGGGCGATGCTCAGTGATGGTCATGCGGTTTCCTCGCATGCACACCACCCGGCTGTGACGCGCGTCGGCGTCCGCGGCAGGAGTGACCAGGAGGACCGCCAAGTGTTCGCGCCCCTTGTCGCGGGTCCTGCCGCGCCCCTTGAGGGGCGTCACGATCAACGGCACTTCGGCACGCGCCACCTGCTCCTCCGAGGTGAGGTTGTCCACCGTGTGACCGTCGAGGTGGGCTTGGAGTGCGCGGCTCAAGGCGGGATGACGGGCGTGCGGATCGACACGTTCATCGGGAACGACGACCTGGCCGTTGCGAAGAGTGGAAACCCGCGCCTCCAACAGCGGGCCGGCAGCGGCTCCTCCGATCATCGCCGCCCAGAAGCCGTCGGCAAGTGATCGCACGAGCTTGTCGTGGAGGTCACGCAACTCCTCGGCGTCCCCGGACGCGTCATGGGCACCGACCACCAAGAAGGACGTGCCCGGCTCTCCCGTGTGCCGCTCGAGGTAAAGGCTCCGCACCGTCTCCTCGTCCGCCCACCAAGAGCGCGACACGTCTTTGTGCGCGGGGTCCGTGTCCGGCTCGCCGAACCAGGCCGGTCCCGCAAAGGCCTCGCCGTCGACCTGCCGCCACGGCAGGTCGAGCCGTCCGATGACGCGTCGCTCGGTCCTGCCTTCGTGCGGCTCGGAGAGCGTGGAGTTGATGAGGACGAGGCCGAAGCGACTGGCGGCCCACAGGGTTGCCTTGCCGAGCCCGTACGAGCCGCCCGCACGGCCTCCGGACTGCTTGTGGCTGTCCAGCTGACGCCTCACCACAGCGGCGAATCGACCGTCTTGGTACTCCGGCCCGGTGAGTCCGTTGGCGTTGAAGTCGTCCACCCGCAGGAGGAACAGTGATTTCTTCGAATCGAGTTCGTCCAACGCCGCCCGCAGGCTCCTCGACACCTTCTGCTCTGCCGCAGCCGCGCGATCGTAGTGGGGGCGCAATTCGTCCCACTGGAGTGCAGCCAGGAACGACGAGAGATGTTCGCCAGTCAGCTCGTGCAGGGTGTAGTGAACCCGAACCGGAGCGCCCGCCTCGTATCTTTCGTCAAGCGCGTTCTGGGTGGCCTCGCGGGCCAGTACGGACATGTCCGCGTCGAAGGCGAAGGCCGCGGCATTGCCGTACTCACGGCCGCCGTCCGCATGAGCCGTCCGGTGATGCCACCGCAATGGGCGGTGGGCCGCCACGTCGGTGGTCCGACTGTCGACCAGGGCGGGATTGGCGCCGAACACCTCCGCGAGCGCCCGTTTGGTCTCCTCCCGAGGCTCCGCCCGCCCATTCACCCAAGCGGAAACGGCCGCACGGGTCAGCCCGAGTCGGCCAGCCAGGTCGGACTGGGACATGTCCATGCGGTTCAACTGCCGTGCGAGCCACGGACCGAATTCCTCACCAGGGTGCTCCATGCATCGCCCTCCGCTGTCCCGCTCGCCTCGGCCTACGTCTTGATCACCCTAACAGGAGTCATTTGACACAGAGTCCGTTGTCAAATATTCGAGATGGGTGCCTGCCTCCGAGCCTTGGAACGCGAAGCAGCCCGGCGGCCGGCGACCACGGCGAGCACACGCACAGCCGCCTCGTCCGCCTGTTCGTGCTCCCAGACACGCACGGCGAGCCATCCCGCCTCGGCCAACCGGGCATCGGTGTCGCAGTCTCTGCGCTGATTACCCTCGATCTTCGCGCGCCAGAACTCGGCGTTGTTCTTCGGCCACGTGGCATGCAAGGGGCAGCCGTGCCAGAAACAACCATCGACGAACACCGCCACCCGGGCGGGCCCGAACACGATGTCGGCTTCACGCCGCACGCTCTTCACCGGCCTTCGATGCACCCGGTACCGAGCCCCCTGAGCGTGCAGCGCCTTGCGCAACGCCATTTCCACGCCAGTGTCGCGGCTCTTCTGGCGACTCATTCGAGCACGCACGGTAGTCGTCGTAACCAATTTCTCCACCCCACCATTGTGAACCGGCCGAGGCGGCCCCACTCCGGGGGCATCACAAACCGCCGGCGCCTGTGGACGCCGGCGGTCGAAGAACTCGCGAGGCGAGAAAAGCAGGTGGGCCGACGGTCTAGCGGTCCGCGGCGGCGTACGTGGTGGCGGCCATCGCGGCGGCCGCCGTGAAGACCGCCGGCCAGGCGCCGATCTTCTTCGCCAACGGGTGCGAGCCCGCGAACGCGGCGACGTAGGCCGCGCCCAGCAGCGCCGTCGTCGTCGGCGACGTGCGGCGGTGCCACTCGCGGGCCGCGAGGGTTCCGGCCGCCGCGAGGACCACGCCGCCGAGCGGGCGCTTCCCGCTCCAGCGGGCGGCGGCGTATCCGCCGACGAGGCCGCCTGCGGCTACGACCGATGTGGGGAACTGCGCCATCGCGGGGGCCTCCAGCCGTTCGAACGTCACCGAACGAGGCTAACGCGTCCGGCGGGCGAACCGGCGCGCGGCCGCCACGGCCAGCACGACGGCGGCTCCGCCCAGGACGTTGTCGGGCAGGGCGTCCTGGAGGGCCTGCGGCAACACGGCCATGACCCCCAGGACCACGAAGAACGCCACCGCGCAGGCGGCGAGGCCCATCAGGGCTCTGCTCAGGATGTTGTTGCGCACACCGGGCTCAACGCCGGGCCGGGCGGGCCGATACGGGTGGCTCGCGACACCGTACGGAAGTCGGATTTGTCGCACACCCTCCGGATCTGTCGACCTCCCCTCCAGGGGTCGCCCCGGGCGTAGATTCGGCCTTCGACAGGGGCGATACGACCCAAGCCACCCAAGACGGCCCAAGGAGCTGCAAACGTGATCTGTTATGGACCGGCCGTCCTCGACCTGACGGAGGAACTGGCCGACGCCTACGGCGAGGTCTTCTCCGCCCCACCGTGGAACGAAGGTGAAGAAACCATTCGCCAGTTCGCCGTCCGGCTGCAGGCGGACAGCCGCCGCACCGGCTTCCGCACCGCCTTCGCGCAGTCGCACCTCGGCGTCGACGGATTCGCCACCGCCTGGCTGACCCCCCGCACCTTCCCCACGGGCCGGGCCTACGGGCAGGTCGCCGCGCAGCTCGGCCGGCAGCGCGTAAGGGAACTCCTCGTCGGCGCCCTGGAGATCGACGAACTCGCCGTACGCCCGCACGCGCGCGGGCACGGCACCGGGCGCGCCCTGCTGGCCGAGATCACCGCCGACGCTCCGGACGACCGAGCCTGGCTGCTGACCGCCCGGATGGCCACCGACACCGTGGCCACCTACCACCGGCTCGGCTGGCACGAGGTCGAGCCGCTGCCCGGCACGCAGAACGCAGTCGTCGTCTTCCTCGCCCCGAACCACCCTTCGGCCTGAGCGTCGGCCGTCCGCCACCGGGCATACCGGGGGCATGATCACTCGTATCGCGCAACGCCAGCTGAACATGGCCACCCACCACCAGCTCCGGCAGGCCGGCGTCCCGGCCGCCACCATCAGCGGCCGAAGCCGCCGGGGAGGACCCTGGCAGCGGCTCCTGCCACGGGTGTACCTCCTGCAGACCGGCCCACCCGACACCCGGCAGCAGGCCCTCTCCGCCGTCCTGTACGCCGCCCCGCCCGCCGCGGACCCGCTCTCCGGGACGTCCGCCGCGCTCACCGGCGGCGCCGCCCTCGCCCTCCTCGGCATCCGCGACGCGCCGCCCGAACCCCTCGACGTCATCGTCCGCGCCCCGCGGTCCGTGGCGGCCACCGGCGACGTGCGCCCCTCCACGACCGCCCGCCGGCCCGCGACCATCACCATCGCCGGGATCCCCAGCACCCGCCCGGTCCGGGCGGCCACCGACTTCGCGGCCCGCACCGACGACCCGGACCTCGTACGCTCCGTCCTCGCGAACGTCGTCCAGGGCGGCTGGTGCCACCCGGACGACCTGCACGCCGAGCTGCGCGCGGGCCGCGTCCGGCACCGCCCGGCCGTCCGGACGGCGGCCGCCGAACTGGTCGCCGGGGTCAGGTCGATCGCCGAGGGCCGCGCCCGTGACGCCCTGTCCACCACGGACCTGCCCGCGCCGCTCTGGAACGCCCGGCTCCACGGACCCGACGGGTCCTTCCTCGCCAGCCCGGACGCGTACTGGCCCGACGAGGGCGTGGCTCTGGAGATCGACTCCGCGGAATACCACTACACGCGCGACTCCTGGCAGGCCACCCTGCGCCGGAGACTGCGCATGGAGGCCCGGGGCGTCCTGGTGGCCAGCACGACGCCCGCCATCGTGCGGGAGCACCCGGCGGACCTGATCGCCGCCCTGCGCTCACTGCTCGCCCTGGGCGCCGCCCGCCCCGCCCCGCCGCAGGTCACGGCCCGCGGACACGCCCAGCTGGAGCTGCCGCTCCAGTCGGGCCCCTACGCGCCGAAGGCGCGGGAGACCGTGTAGATCAGCAGGCCCGCAAGGGCGCCGACCACCGTGCCGTTGATCCGGATGAACTGCAGGTCGCGGCCGATGTGGGCCTCGATCTTGCGGGAGGTGTGCTCGGCGTCCCAGGCCGCGACCGTGTCGGTGATCAGCGAGGTGATCTCCTTCCGGTAGGTGGTGACCACGTAGACGACCGCCCCCTCGATCCAGCCCTCCAGCTTCGCCTGGAGACGGGCGTCGGAGGCCAGGCGGGCGCCCAGGGAGATCAGCGAGGCGCGGACCCGCAGGCGCAGCTCGCTCTGCTCGTCCTCCGCCGTCGAGATGATCATCGAGCGGATCGCCGCCCACGCGGAGGCGATGACGTCCTGGACCTCGTCACGCGCGAGGATCTCGGACTTGAGGCGCTCCACCTTCGCGCGCGTCTCCGTGTCCGACTGGAGGTCGCCCGCGAAGTCCCGCAGGAAGCGGTCCACCGCCGCGCGTGCCGGATGCTCGGGCATGTCCCGCATCTCCGTGACGAAGCGGAGCAGCTCCTTGTAGACGCGCTCCCCGACCTTGCGGTCCACGAACCGCGGGGTCCAGCCGGGGGCGCCGCCCTGGACGGCGTCCGTGATCGAGTCCCCGTGGGTGATCAGCCAGTCGTGCGCCTTGGCGCAGATGAGGTCGACGGCGCGGCGGTGGCCGCCGTCGGCGACGACCTTCTGCAGGGTCTTGCCGAGGCCCGGAGCGATCTCCGCGCTCTCGGCGCGCCGGGTGATGGCCTCGCCGACCACGGCTTGGACGTCGGAGTCGCGCAGGACCGTCAGCGCGCCGCGCAGGGCCGTGGCCAGTTCGGCCGTGACGCGGTCGGCGTGCGCGGGATCCGCCAGCCAGGCGCCGAGGCGGCCGCCGATGCCGAGGGAGTGGAGGCGGGCCCGGACCACGTCGGAGGAGAGGAAGTTCTCGCCGACGAACTCGCCCAGGGTGACGCCGAGCTGGTCCTTCTTCGTCGGGATGATCGCGGTGTGCGGGATGGGCAGGCCGAGCGGGCGCTTGAAGAGGGCGGTGACGGCGAACCAGTCCGCGAGCGCGCCGACCATGCCGGCCTCCGCGGCGGCGGCCACGTAGCCGGCCCAGCCGCCGGCACCCCAGGCGTGCTGGGCGTACTTGGCCAGTACGTACACCAACGCGACCAGGAGCAGCAGGCCGGTCGCGATGGCCTTCATCCGGCGGACGCCGCGGCGGCGCTCCTCGTCGGCGGCGTTGAACACGAACGCTCCGCGGGTGGGCGGCGACGGCGGTGGTGCCGCCGGCGTGGCGATGCCGCCGGCTCTGCCGTTGGCTGTGCCGTTGGCTGGGCCGCCGGCTCTGCTGTGGTTGTCCACGTGCTCCTGCCTTCCCCCGGGGCGCCGGGTTTGTCTGCATAGCATCCGACTCCTGGGAGGGCGGTGGAGTTCCCGCCACGCCCTTCCGCTCCCGCGGGGGTAGCCGGTCGGGTGGGCCCCGGCCCTTGCGATGCCGCTCCGCGGCGGAGTGCCCCCGAGACCCACCGGCCCCGGTACCCCCCGCCTTCCCGCTCGCGCGGGGCGTATCTCCTCTGCCCGGCGCGGGCTCGTCCCGGTCCGGGGGGAGGCTGCCGCGCGCTCGTCCTGCGGAGACGCCGCCCCGTTGCGCGAGCCGGGCCGTCCCCCCTCGCGGGGAGCGGAGCGGGGCGGAAGCCGGGTCCTTCGCAGGAAGCGGGGCGGGGCGGGGTCCGGGCTCGCGTTCGGGTCGGTCGCGGGGCCGCGCAGGGGTGTCTCCTCGGCTCGGCGCGTGCGAGCCGTCACGGCTGTGAGCCGTGGTCGCGCGCTCGTCCTGCGGGGACACCCCTCCCCGTCCCCGCGCCACAGGCGCGAGCCCGGTTCCACAGGGCCACCCCGGCCGAACCGGGACGACCCGCCGGGCGGGATCCGGGCGGCGGGTCGCAGGGGGCGCACAGGGCACCCCTCCGCGCCTCCGCTCCGTGCCGCGCGAGCCCGGTTCCGGATGTGTCCCGGCCGGCCCGTGGCCCGGCCGCATGAGGCACTCCCGTCCGCGGGGGCAGGGTTGTCGAATCTGGGCGACTGGTGGGGACACGGCGGGGTGTCCCCGCAGGACGAGCGCGCGCCCCTGGCCGCCTCGCCGGGACCGGGCCGCACGCGCCGAGCCGAGGAGACACTCCGGCGGGGCACCGCCCCACCCGTGCCGCCCCGACCGCGCCGGACCTGCCGAACCGCAACCGCCCCGCGGCCGCCGCCCCCGCCGCGCCGAATCCCCGGCGACCAGCCACAGCGGCGGGAGCCGAACCGCCGACACCGAAGGCCGCCCCCGGGCCGGAACCCCGGCCCCGCCGAAGCCTCCGGCAAACCGCCACCCCCGCGGGAGCGCAGAGTGGTCAGAGCTCCTTGCGGAGCGACGGGCCGCCCATGGGGCGTTTCGGGTTCTTGATCTTGACTTCCACGCCGCCCCAGAAGGCGAAACCGGTCACCACCACCCGCGGAGCGCCAGGCTGCGTCGGGCCCGGGCTGTCGCGCTGGTCGAAGGCGCCCATGAAGCCGAAGCCCCGTACGTCCACGTCCACCCCCGGCGGCACCGTGATCTCGATGCCGCCCATGATCGCGACACAGTTGATCACCACTTCGCGCTGCGCGAAGTCCGCCTCGCGCAGGTCCAGCTCGCCGCCGCCCCAGAACGCCACCGCGTCGAAGCGGGCCGGGACCGTCCACCGGCCCTTGCGCTGGAAGCCCGACATCACCGCGACGGCCATCGCCGACGAGCCGGTCCCGCCGATCCGGCCCGGCCAGGCGGCGCCCGCCGGCGGCGACGCCGGCGTCGCGGCCGGGCCGGGGGCCGCCGGCAGGTCGGCCGTCAGCGGTTCCAGTTCGGCGTACGTACGGGACTTGTACGCCGCCTCCAGCCGCTCCTCGAATTCCTCCATGTCGAGCCGGCCCTCGGCGACGGCGTCCCGAAGACGCTCCACCACCCGGTCCCGGTCGGCATCCGACGCCCTCAACTCCGGCAACGGCTTCTCCGGCCGCTCGTCACTCATGCGTCCAGACTATGCACCGGTCTGCGGGAGTTGTATGGTCCCGGCCCCTGAGACCGCCCCCGACCGAACCCTGAGAGTGCCCCCGAGAACCGGCCCCCGCCCGTCAGCCCCGCCCCGCGTACATCCTCGCGATCACGTCCTCGATGTCCGGCTCCCGCACCGAAAGGTCCACCAGCGGGTACTCCGCAGCCACCGCCGACACCAGCGGCGCCGCCGACGCACCAGCCGGGAACGCCAGCCACTGCCTGGGGCCCTCCACCTTCACCACCCGCGCCCCCGGCACGCTGATCGGCGCCAGCTCCCGCTCCAGGTCCACCACCAGCGTCCGCTCGCTCTCCCCCACCGACCCCGCCGCGTGCAGCCCGCCCAGCGCCCCGTCGTACATCAGCCGCCCGTGGTCGATCACCATCACGCGCTCGCAGAGCTGCTCGATGTCCTGCAGGTCGTGCGTGGTCAGCAGCACCGTCGTGCCGCGCTCCTCGTTCAACTGCCGCAGGAAGCCGCGCACCTTCGCCTTGCTCACCACGTCGAGCCCGATCGTCGGCTCGTCCAGGTACAGCACGTCCGGATCGTGCAGCAGCGCCGCCGCGATGTCCCCGCGCATCCGCTGCCCGAGCGACAGCTGGCGTACGGGCACGTCGAGCAGCTCGCCCAGGTCCAGGCGGTCCACGCACCGCTCCAGGTTCTCCTCGAACCGCGCCCTCGGCACCCGGTACATCCGCCGCATCAGCCCGTAGGAGTCCTTCAGCGGCAGGTCCCACCACAGCGTGGTGCGCTGCCCGAAGACCACCCCGATCCGCTGCGCGAGACGCACCCGCTCCCGGGCCGGGTCGATGCCCGCGACGCGCAGCCTGCCGCCGCTCGGGGTGAGGATCCCGGTCAGCATCTTGATGGTGGTGGACTTCCCGGCCCCGTTGGGCCCGATGTAGCCGACCACCTCGCCCCGCGCGACCGCGAAGCTGATCCCGTCCACCGCCCTGACCTGGCGTTTCTCCCGTCGCATCAGGCCCACCCGGCGTCGTACGTCGAAGGCCTTCTCGACTCCGTCCAGCGAGATCAGCGCATCATCCACCACGGCTCAGCTCCCCGTGCTCCGGTACGAACGGACTCCCGCGCGCCAGGCCAGCGACGCGGGCACGAACACCGCGAGAGCCACCAGCGGGCTCAGGAACGCGGCCCACCCCGGCAGCCCCAGCGGATCGGGCCGCCCCAGCACGTACAGCGCGGGCAGCCAGTTGACGAAGGCCAACGGCACGATGAAGGTCACCGCGCGCAACAGCTCCGTCGCGAAGATCGTCGGCGGGTACTGCAGCATCGTGCAGCCGCCGTAGGTGAAGGAGTTCTGCACCTCCGCCGCGTCCCCGGCGATGAACTGGAAGGCCGCCCCGGCCACCATCACCGCCGCGAAGATCGCCGCACCGGCCAGCACCATCACGGGTACCAGGAGGGCCTTCCCGGCCGTCCAGTCCACGTCCAGGGACCAGAGCGCCCAGCCGAGCAGCCCCAGCCCCTGCGCGATGCGGCCCAGTCGGCGCAGCGCGAAACGATCGGCCGCGACCTGCGCGAGCAGCGGGACCGGCCGCACCAGCATGGTGTCGAGCGAACCGTCGCGGATCCGGGCACCGATCCTGTCGGTGTTCCCCAGCAGCAGGTCCGCCAGCCCCAGGGACGCCGAGCAGGACCCGTACAGCAGGGCGACCTCGGGCAGGGTGAAGCCGCCGAGGGCGTCCACGTGCGAGAACATGATGGAGATCGCGACGAAGTCCAGCAGCGTGATCGATGCGTTGCCGAGCGTCGCCAGGGCGAAGGACGTCCGGTACGTCATCGTCGACCGGATCCACATGGCGACGATCAGGCCGTAGCCGCGCAGCCCCTCCCGGACCCGGCCACGCGCCCGGGGCAGTTCCAGATCCGCGAACTCCCGCTCCGGGGCCCCCTCGGCCGCCTCGGCCGCCTCGGCCACGTCAGCCACCCTGGACCACCACCCTCCGCGTCGCCGCCGACTGCAACAGCCGCCCGATGCCCAGCAGTACGAGAGCCCAGCCGGCCTGGAAGCCCAGCGCGCCGACCGCGGCCCCGGCCCCCGAATGCTCGCCCAGCAGCACGTCCAGCGGCACCTGGAGCATCGCCGCCCACGGCAGTACGCGCACGAACTCGCCGAAGGCCCCCGGAAAGGCGGTCAGCGGCAGCAGCATCCCCGAGAAGAAGATCGAGACGACGGTCGCCATCAGGTTGATCCCGGCCCCGTCCAGCAGCCAGAAGGCCAGCAGCCCCAGCAGGTAGCGCAGGGCGAAGCTCACCACCAGCCCGAGCCCGACGGAGGCCAGGAACAGCAGCCAGCGCCACGGGTCCGAGGGCAGCGCCAGCCGGAACGCCAGCGCCCCCGCCGCGAGCGGGACCAGCCCGCGCCCCAGCAGTTGGAAGGCGGCGCGGCCCAGGTCGGCCGCGAGCCACCACATCTGGAGGTCCGCGGGCCGGTAGAGGTCGACGGCGATGTCGCCCGTGCGGACCCGCTCCTGGAGCTCCTCCTGGAACCCGCCGCCGATCAACGCCCCTGCGGCCAGCAGCGACTGGCTCACCCAGACGAAGGTGAGGGCCTGGGACAGGTCGTAGCCGCCCAACCCGGGGCGCTGGTCCCACAGGGCGATGTACGTGAACGCGACGATGAACCCGAAGACGGTGTTGGTGAACACGCCCGCCGCGGTCGCCGTCCCGTAGGTGGCGTAGCGCCGGAATCCGCCGGCCGCGACCGCCGCGTACAGGCCCGCTCTCCGGCCCACGCTCTGGCGCACTCTGTGGCGCACTCTCTGGCGCACCGTATCCCCTCCGTTTTCCGCGTCGTTCCTACGTCGGCCGGGTCGGCCAGGTCGGCCAAAGCGCGCGAGCTTAGTGCGGAGGGGCGAGCCACGCGACCGATTTACCCCCGTCCCGGGCGGTGGTCACCGGCCATCGGGTAGACACCATGAGGTACAGAAGTGGATATTTCGAACAGTGTCGAGGAGTCCTGGAGATGAGCGACCAGTCACCACCCGCGGGCTGGACCCCTCGAGACCCGGACACCCCGCCCGGCGCCCCGCACCCCCGAGCCGAACGGCCGCCCGGGCGGCGGACGCAGCCAGGGCCACAGCCTCCCGGAGCGGGCGGCGGGCCCGTCGGCGGCGGACCGGGCGCGAAGTCCCGCCGCGGGCGGACCGGATGGCGCCGCCTCCTCCCCACCTGGCGCGTGGTCCTCGGCGCCGTACTGCTCCTCGCCCTCCTGATCGGCGGCGGCCTCGTGGCCGGCTACCTGCTGGTCGACATCCCGCCGGCCAACGCGGCCGCGACCGCGCAGTCCAATGTCTACCTGTACTCCGACGGCTCCCAGCTCGCCCGCGACGGTGAGGTCAACCGCGTCAACGTGCCCCTCTCGCAGATCCCGCTGACCGTCCAGGAGGCCGTACTGGCCGCGGAGGACCGGGACTTCTACTCCGAACGGGCGGTGGACCCCAAGGCGATGGTCCGCGCCGCGTGGAACACGGCCACCGGCAAGGGCACCCAGTCCGGTTCCACGATCACCCAGCAGTACGTCAAGAACTACTACCTGGGTCAGGAACAGACGATCAAACGCAAGGCCAAGGAGTTCTTCATCGCGATCAAACTCGGTCGTGAGAAGTCCAAGGCCTACATCCTCGAGGGCTACCTGAACACCAGCTACTTCGGCCGCAACGCCTACGGCATCCAGGCCGCTTCCCAGGCCTACTACGGCAAGGACGTCGGCAGCCTCACCACCGCCGAGGGCGCATACCTCGCCACCCTGCTCAACTCCCCCAGCGCCTTCGACGTCGTCTCCCACCCGCAGAGCCGCGCCCGTGCCCTCGCCCGCTGGAACTACGTCCTCGACGGCATGGTCAAGAAGGACTGGCTGCCCGCCGCCCGGCGCGTCGCCACGCAGTTCCCCGAGCCCGGCAAGGTCCGGGCCGCCGCAGGCCTGTCCGGCCAGCGCGGCTACCTCGTGGAAGCGATCAAGGAATTCATCCTCGACCGCGAGATCCTCGACGACAAGACCCTCGCCGAGGGCGGCTACCGCATCCGGACCACCATCGACCGGCGCCGCCAGGCCGACTTCGCCGAAGCCGTCGACGGCCAGATGCTGAGCAGGCTCGACCCCGAGGCGCGCAGGGCGGACCGGGTGGTCCGGGCCGGCGGGGTCTCCATCGACCCGGCCACCGGCAAGGTCGTCGCCATGTACGGCGGCGTCGACTACACCAGGCAGTACGTGAACAACGCGACCCGCCACGACTACCAGGTCGCCTCCACCTTCAAGCCGTTCGTCTTCGCGGCCGCCGTCGAGAACGACTCCCGCACCCAGGACGGCCGCAGGATCACCCCCCACACGGTCTACAACGGCGACAACAAACGTCCCGTCGTCGGCGGCCGGATCCGTTTCGCCCCGGAGAACGAGGGCCAGGTCTCCTACGGCAACATCACCGTCAACACCGCCACCGACCTCTCCGTGAACGCCGTGTACGCGCAGATGGCCGTCGACGTCGGCACCGCCAAGGTCAAGAAGACCGCCGTCGATCTCGGCATCCCCGAGGACACCCCGAACTTCGTGGTCGGGCCGGCCATGGCGCTCGGCACCCTCCAGGCCAGCGTCCTCGACATGACCCAGGCGTACGCGACCCTCGCCGACCACGGCCGCCGCACCCCCTACACCTTCCTGGAGGAGATCGCGAAGGGCGACGACACGATCCCCCTGCCCGAGCGCACCCCCGTCCAGGCCATCAGTCGCGAAGCCGCCGACACCACCACGTCCATGCTGGTCAGCGTCGTGGACAACGGCACCGGTACGGCGGCCCTCGCCGCCGGACACCCGGCCGCGGGCAAGACCGGTACCGGGGAGCTGGACCGCTCCGCCTGGTTCGCGGCCTACACCCCGACCCTGGTCACCGTGGTCGCGATGATGGGCCAGGACCCGGACACCGGAACCCTGGAGTCGCTGTACGGGGCCCTCGGCGAGCCCCGCATCGGCGGTGGCGGCTACCCCGCCCGGATCTGGGCCTCGTACACGAAGACCGCGCTGGAGGGCACCGACCCCGTCGACTTCGAACTCGAACTGCAGCCGGGCGCCGCACAGCCCCCGGCGCCGCCCTCCTGGCAGTCGGAACCTCCGCCGGAGACCCCCGGCGACGACACCCCCTCTCCTCCCCGGCGGCCCACACCGCCGTCCGGCGGCCAGGACAACGGCGGACAGGGCGACAGTGGCCGCACGCAGGGCGGCCGGGACAACGGAGGCCAGGACGGCGGCGGCCGCAACGGCGGACAGACGCAAGGAGGCCAGGACACCGCGGGTCGCACCCAGGGCGGCCAGGACGACGGCGGCACCAGCCAGGGCGACGAGGGCGGCACCACGCCCGGCGCCCAGGGCGGGACGGGCACGGGCACGGGCGGGGGCGGCTGGGACGGCGGCGGAATGGTCGGCGGCCGCCGCCCGCCGTCCGCCTTCCTGGAATGAGCGGGATCAGTGACCGGAGGTCGCCTTCAGCCCCACCACGGCGACCAGCAGCAGACAGATGAAGAAGATCCGGGCGGCGGTGACGGGCTCACCCAGCACCGCCATACCGAGCACGGCCGCGCCGGCGGCGCCGATGCCCACCCACACCCCGTACGCCGTGCCGATGGGCAGGGTCTTCGCGGCGTAGGACAGCAGCACCATGCTGGCCACGATCCCGGCGCCCGTGAACACACTGGGCCACAGCCGGGTGAAGCCCTCGGTGAACTTCATGCCGATCGACCAGCCGACTTCGAGCAGACCGGCGAGGAGAAGGAGAACCCAGGCCATGACGGCACCTCCGAGACATCGAGCGATACGGGGTGCGTCGTCTTGTCGTACCCGGTACGGCGCGTCTCGTCGGGTTCTCCCCCACCGTAGCAAAGGGCAGCGAAAAGGGCCGGTGACCTCGGCCACCAGCCCTTCTGCCGTGCGTGTCGACCAGAGGCTCAGAGGTACAGCCCGGTGGAGTCGTCCGACCCCTCCAGCCGCTCCGCGGCCACGGCGTGCAGGTCCCGCTCGCGCATCAGCACGTACGTCGCCCCGCGCACCTCGACCTCGGCGCGGTCCTCGGGGTCGTACAGCACCCGGTCCCCGGGTTCGACGGTCCGTACGTTCTGCCCGACCGCGACGACCTCGGCCCAGGCCAGCCGCTTGCCCACGGCGGCAGTCGCCGGGATCAGGATGCCGCCGCCGGAGCGCCGCTCGCCCTCGGGCAGGTCGGACTTCACGAGCACGCGGTCGTGCAGCATGCGAATGGGCAGCTTGTCGTGGGTGGTGTTCTCGCTCACGCCCCGAACCTACCTTTCCGCGCCCGTCCCGTACCGCCCAGGGTCATCCGCGCCTGCGGCGCGCCGTGACGACGAGCAGGCCGACGACGCCGACCGCGAGCAGAGCGATGGGCACGACGCGCTCCAGACGCGGGGCCCCGTCCTCGTGGCTCAGACCGTCCCGCACGTCCGTCACGAGGCGGTTCACGGAGGCGTAGGCCCGCCCCGCGGTCTGGTCGACGCTCGAGGCGACCCGGGCCCGCGCGTCCCCGATGATCGTCTTCGGGTGCATGCGCACGCCGATCTCGTCGAGCGTCTCGGCGAGCTGCTCGCGGCGGCGGACGATGTCCGCCTCGATCTGTGCGGGGGTCCTGGCTTCCGACACCGCGCTGCCTCCGTCGTCGTGGTCGTGATCGTGTGGGGGCGTAGTCCGCCGTGAACAGTCTGTCAGCTTAGTCTCGTGACGTACCGATCCCCTCCCGAGGAGACTGTCAGATGAGCGAGCGACTCCAGCCGGGCGACACCGCCCCCGCCTTCACCCTGCCCGACGCGGACGGCAACGAGGTCTCGCTCGCCGACCACAAGGGCCGCAAGGTCATCGTGTACTTCTACCCGGCCGCCCTGACGCCGGGCTGCACGAAGCAGGCCTGCGACTTCACGGACAACCTGGACGTCCTGGCGACGGCCGGCTACGACGTGATCGGCGTCTCCCCGGACAAGCCGGAGAAGCTGGCGAAGTTCCGCGAGAAGGAGCACCTGAAGGTCACCCTGGTCGGCGACCCGGAGAAGGAGACGCTGACGGCGTACGGGGCGTTCGGCGAGAAGAAGCTGTACGGCAAGACGGTCACGGGCGTCATCCGCTCCACGGTGGTCGTGGACCAGGAGGGCAAGGTCGAGCACGCCTTCTACAACGTGAAGGCGACGGGCCACGTAGCCAAGATCATCAAGGATCTGGGCATCTGACGCCCCCGTCCCCCCGGAGCGGGCCGCCCCCGACAAGGGGCGGCCCGCTCCGCTTACGCGGCGGGGAACGAGGGGGCGACGATGGTCGCTCCGCACGAGCGGGAGCCACTGGCCGCGGCCATAGCCGAGTCGATGAGCTGTGCAGACCTGGCGAGACGGCTCGGGCTCGAAGTCAGCGGGGACAGCGGCGAAAGTTTCGGGCCGCAGCGGAGCTCCACGGCTTGGACGCCGAACATTTCACACACCGGAGCGCCGGGCACCTCTGCTCGGACGAGGCCATCGCCTCGGCTGCGGCCTGGTCGACGACCGTCCGCGAAGTGGCCCTCGCACTCGGCCGCCCGGCCGTCGACCGGGACGCTGTCGCACATCGTCAGCCGCATCGCTGCGGCAGGCACAGTCGCCAGCCACTTCACGGTGCGAGACGGCAGCGCGTCGAACTGCCGTTCACCGGGCAGGAGCTCGCCCAGGCTGCCGCCACATCCGGAAGCCTCCGCGGGGCGGCGCGAGTTCTGGGCATGCCGGACGACGGACGGTCGTCGGACACTTCACGCGACGCCCATGGGGCAGGCCGCCGGCCGCGGCCGTGAAGCCGGTCGCCCCGGACACGCTCGCACTGCATCCCGAGGGCTCCACCCGGACCGGGCGCCCCCGTCTCCCGCGCTCTGACAAGAAGTGGGGGGCCCGCACTCCTGCGCCTGGTGCGGGAACCCCGGCGAGCGGCAGGGGCGGCCGATCGCGCTCCAGATCGGCCATGTCAACGGCGACCGGCTCGACAATCGCCGCGAGAGCCCCCGGTACCTCTGCCCCAACTGCCACACCCTGACGGACACGTGGTGCCGGAAGCGCCCTCCCAGGGCTGACTCGCCGCCCCGCCGCCCGTAGACTGAAGCGACCCAGGCGGACAAGATGTCCAAATTGGGTAACGTGTCGCGGTTGTGGTGGAATTGGCAGTCACGCTGGGTTTAGGTCCCAGTGGGGTAAAACCCGTGGGGGTTCGAGTCCCCCCAACCGCACGTTCACGCCGACGGCCCCGTACACCCTGCTGTGTACGGGGCCGTCGGCGTATCCGGGCGTCAGGTCAGGAGGGCGCGGATGAAGGGGACCAGGGCGCGGAAGGCCTGGCCGCGGTGGGAGATGGCGTTCTTCTCGGCCGGGGTCAGTTCCGCGCAGGTACGGGACTCGCCCAGGGGCTGGAGGATCGGGTCGTAGCCGAAGCCGCCCGTGCCCGAGGGGGTGTGGCGCAGGGTGCCCACGAGGCGGCCCTCCACGACGCGTTCGGTGCCGTCCGGCAGGGCGAGGGCCGCCGCGCACGCGAAGTGGGCGCCGCGGTTCTCGTCGGCGATGTCGCCGAGCTGGGCGAGGAGCAGGTCCAGGTTGGCCTTGTCGTCGCCGTGGCGGCCGGCCCAGCGGGCGGAGA
Organism: Streptomyces sp. NPDC046349; assembly: GCF_055587885.1. Taxonomy (NCBI): domain Bacteria; kingdom Bacillati; phylum Actinomycetota; class Actinomycetes; order Kitasatosporales; family Streptomycetaceae; genus Streptomyces; species Streptomyces sp. NPDC046349. Next base: position 113,943 of record NZ_JBVJFK010000002.1, on the reverse strand, counting down.
AGATGCCGGGGGCGCCGTGCAGGACGTCCACGCACAGCCCCGAGTCGTCGGCGACCGCCGGCAGGCCGGTGGCCCGGGCCAGGGCGTGTGCCTTGAGGAGGGCGTTCTCGGCGAAGGTGACGCCGGTCTCCTTGACGTCGGGGATCTCCGGGTACGCGTCCGCGCCGACCAGCCCGTGGGGCAGGCCGGCGTCGGCGAGGATGGCGCGCAGTTCGGAGAGTTTGCCCGCGTTGCGGGTCGCGAGGATCAGGCTGCTGGGCGTCGAGGTCATGCCCTCATTATCCCGGGGTGCAGACCTTGGAGATCTCGCTCGCGGCGTCGGCGACCGGCTTGATGTCCGGGGTGGGGTTGCCGCTCTCGATGGCGGTGCGGACGTTCTTGACGGCCGTGTTCATCGAGTCGATGGCCTTGCCCAGGTCGGCGTTGCCCGTCTGGTCGCCGATCTTCTTGAGGTTCGACTCGATCTGGTCGAGGGCGTTCTTGGCGTCCTGGGGGCTGTTGCCCGCCTGGGAGACGGCCTGCTGGAGGTCGTTCGCGCCCTCCGTGATGGCGACCGCCGTGTTCGCGCAGTCCATCGCCGTGGAGATGGCGTCGCAGGCGGAAAGGGCCGGGATGGTCAGGACGGCTGCCACGGCTACTGCCGCTATGCGGAGCTTCATGCGGTTCTCCCGAGAGGACGTGTACAGGGGCGGACGTGTGCGTACAGGGGCGGGCGCACGGTGGTGACACCGTGCGCCCGTTGTCCGTAGGGACGCCGGGGGGCGGCCCGCGGTTGCCGGCTACAGGTCCAGCGCGCCCCGCTGGATGGCCTCGAGGTCCGCGCAGCCGCCGGCGGCGAGGTCGAGGAGGGCGTTGAGTTCCTTGCGGTCGAAGGGCTCGCCCTCGGCGGTGCCCTGGACCTCGACGAAGCGGCCGTCGCCGGTGCAGACCACGTTCATGTCGGTCTCGGCGCGCACGTCCTCCTCGTAGCAGAGGTCGAGGAGCGGGACGCCGTCGACGATGCCGACGCTGACGGCGGCGACTGTTCCGGTGAGGGGCTTGCGGCCGGCCTTGACGAGCTTCTTCTTCTGGCCCCAGGCGACGGCGTCGGCGAGGGCGACGTAGGCGCCGGTGATGGCGGCGGTGCGGGTACCGCCGTCGGCCTGGAGGACGTCGCAGTCCAGGACGATGGTGTTCTCGCCGAGGGCCTTGTAGTCGATGACGGCGCGCAGCGAGCGGCCGATGAGGCGGGAGATCTCGTGCGTGCGGCCGCCGATCTTGCCGCGGACGGATTCGCGGTCGCCGCGGGTGTTGGTGGAGCGCGGCAGCATCGAGTACTCGGAGGTGACCCAGCCTTCGCCGCTGCCCTTGCGCCAGCGCGGGACGCCTTCGGTGAAGGAGGCGGTGCAGAAGACCTTGGTGTCTCCGAAGGAGATGAGGACGGAGCCCTCGGCGTGCTTGCTCCATCCCCGTTCGATGGTGACCGGGCGGAGCTGTTCGGGCGTGCGGCCGTCGATGCGAGACATGTGTCCGAGCCTAGTGGGTGCCCGGGAACGCGAAGACCCCGTCCGGGTTGCGGGACGGGGTCCGTCGGTGCTCGGTGGTTCGGGCCGGGCGGCCCGGACTCAGGGAGTCCGGATCACATCATGTCTTCGATGTCGGCGGCGATCGGGTCGGCGTCGGTGCCGATGACGACCTGGACCGCGGTGCCCATCCGGACGACGCCGTGGGCGCCGGCGGCCTTGAGGGCGGCTTCGTCGACGAGGTCGGGGTTGATGACCTCGGTGCGCAGGCGGGTGATGCAGCCCTCGACCTCTTCGATGTTCTCGATGCCGCCGAGCCCGGCGACGATCTTCTCAGCCTTGGTGGCCATGTGTTTCTCCCTGAGTGATGCGAAGAACGAGTCTCAGCGGCCGGACCGTGGATACCCACCCGCACGACCCGCGTTGTCACGGTAACGCACGGTTGGCCCATCTACGCGAGCGCGTGTCCGGTCCCTGCCGAATGATGACGATCAGCAGCAACCTGCCCACAACTGGTCTACACCAGTGTGCACGCAACTGCTGCCGCAGCCAAAAACCGGGCCGGCCAGGGAGACGCCGATGAGTGCGAGCAGCGCCGCCGCAGTGCCACGACCGTCCCGACGCAACACCCTCTTCCAGGGGCTGCAGAAGATGGGGAGGAGCCTGCAGCTGCCGATCGCGGTCCTGCCCGCGGCCGGCATCCTGAACCGGCTCGGACTGATCAACGCCGAGGGCACCGGCGTGTGGCCCCAGATCGCCAAGGTCATGGCCGCCGCGGGCGGCGCCCTGCTCAACGCCGACCTCGGACTGCCTCTCCTCTTCTGTGTGGGCGTCGCGATCGGCATGGCCAAGAAGGCCGACGGCTCGACGGCGCTGGCGGCGGTGGCCGGCTTCCTCGTCTACCGCAGCGTCCTGCGCGCGTTCCCGGTGCCCTGCCCCGACGGGACGAAGGACGTCGGGGGCGGCTGCCTGGGGCCGGACGACACCTTCGCGCAGTACACCTTCCAGAATCCGGGGGTGTTCGGCGGGATCATCATGGGGCTGCTGGCCGCGTGGTTCTGGCAGCGCTACCACCGGGTGAAGCTGGTCGACTGGCTCGGCTTCTTCAACGGCCGCCGGCTCGTCCCGATCATCATGGCCTTCGTGGCGATCGCCTTCGCCGCGCTCTGCCTGTGGATCTGGCCGCCGATCGGTGACGCGTTGGAGAGCTTCTCCGACTGGCTGGTGGGCCTGGACTACTGGGGTGCGGGCATCTTCGGCGTCGCGAACCGCGCGCTGCTGGTGGTCGGCCTGCACCAGTTCCTGAACGTGCCGGTGTGGTTCCAGTTCGGCAGTTTCACCAAGCCGAACGGCGAGGTGGTGCACGGCGACATCAACATGTTCCTCAGCGGCGACCCGGACGCGGGCCTGTTCCTGACGGGCTTCTTCCCGATCATGATGTTCGCCCTGCCTGCGGCGGCGCTGGCGATCACGCACTGCGCGAAGCCGCAACGGCGCAAGGAGGTCGGCGGCCTGATGCTGTCGGTGGCCCTGACCTCGTTCGTCACCGGGATCACCGAACCGCTGGAGTACTCCTTCCTCTTCGTCGCGCCGGCGCTGTACGCGGTCCACGCGGTGCTGACGGGCGTGTCGATGGCGGTGACGTGGGCGTTCGGCGTCCACGACGGCTTCAGCTTCTCGGCGGGCCTGATCGACTACGTCATCAACTGGGGGCTCGCCACGAAGCCCTGGCTGATCATTCCGATCGGGCTCGGGTTCGCGGTCGTCTATTACGTCGTCTTCCGGTTCGCGATCACGAAGTTCGACATCCCGACGCCCGGCCGGGAGTCGGACGAGGAGATCGAGGCGATGGAGGCGGAGAACACCAAGGCCTGAGCCCCTTCGGAACAGGGTCGGGACCGGCTCGTCAAGGGCCCCTGGATCACGATCCGGGGGCCCTTCGACACGCCCGGGAAGATGTGATCCAGGCCACAGGAAAACGAAGGTTCCTTATCTAACCCTCACCGTGTTACAACTGGTCTACACCACGATTGGTGTAGACCACGACCGCTTCCCCCGGCGGCGTGTGCCCCCTTTCTGAGACGTCGCCGTCCCCCTTGGCTCCACGCCCCAGGCGGCGCCTTGCTCCCCGGAGGAAGTTATGAGTACGGCTACTGACGCCGCTGCGCCGCCCGCCAAGAAGCGAGGAGCCGGCCTGATCCAGGGTCTGCAGAAGGTCGGCCGCAGCCTCCAGCTGCCCATCGCCGTCCTGCCCGCCGCCGGCATCCTGATGCGCCTCGGCCAGCCCGACGTCTTCGGCAAGGACGGCCTCGGCTGGGGCAAGGTCGCCACGGTGTTCGCCACCGCCGGTGACGCCGTCTTCGCGAACCTGCCGCTGCTGTTCTGCATCGGCGTGGCGATCGGCTTCGCCAAGAAGGCGGACGGCTCCACGGCGCTTGCCGCGCTCGTCGGCTTCCTGGTCTACAAGAACGTCCTCACGGCCTTCCCGGTGACCGAGGCCGTCATCAACACCACTGAGAACAAGGGTGTCGACGTCGCCGCGACGTACAACAACCCGGGCGTTCTCGGCGGCATCATCATGGGTCTGCTCGCCGCGGTCCTGTGGCAGCGCTACCACCGCACCAAGCTGGTGGACTGGCTCGGCTTCTTCAACGGCCGCCGACTCGTCCCGATCATCATGGCGTTCGTCGGCGTCATCGCCGGTGTGTTCTTCGGTCTGGTCTGGGAGCCGATCGGCGAGGTCATCTCCAACTTCGGTGAGTGGATGACCGGTCTGGGCGCCGCGGGCGCCGGTGTCTTCGGCGCCATCAACCGCGCGCTGATCCCGATCGGCATGCACCAGTTCGTCAACACCGTCGCCTGGTTCCAGATCGGTGACTTCACCAACGCCGCCGGCGAGGTCGTCCACGGTGACCTGAACCGCTTCTTCGCCGGTGACCCGGACGCCGGTCTGTTCATGACGGGCTTCTTCCCGATCATGATGTTCGGTCTGCCGGCCGCCGCCCTGGCCATCGCGCACACCGCCCGTCCGGAGCGCCGCAAGGCCGTCACCGGCATGATGGTCTCGCTCGCGCTCACCTCCTTCGTCACCGGTGTCACCGAGCCCATCGAGTTCTCCTTCATGTTCATCGCGCCGGTGCTCTACGCGATCCACGCGGTCCTGACCGCCCTCTCCATGGCGATCACCTGGGCGCTCGGGGTCCACGCCGGCTTCACCTTCTCCGCGGGCCTGATCGACCTCGGCCTCGGCTGGAGCAAGGCGACCAACCCGTGGATGATCATCCCGATCGGTCTGGTCTTCGGAGCCGTCTACTACTTCGGCTTCCGTTTCGCGATCACCAAGTTCAACCTCCCCACGCCGGGCCGCGAGTCCGACGAGGAGCTGGCCGAGATGGCCAAGGCCGAGGCCAAGTAGGCCCCGTCACCTCGCGGAAGCCCCCGCCCTCCCGGAAGGGAGAGCGGGGGCTTCCGCGTGTTCGGGGGGCGGCGGCGCTCAGACCTCGTAGACCGCGCCCGCGTACGCCAGGTCGACCGGGCCGTCGTAGACCGCGCGGGCGTCGGCGAGGTTCTGCGCGGGGTCCGTCCACGGCGGGATGTGGGTGAGGACGAGCCGCCCGACGTTGCCGCCGTGCGCGTACTCGCCCGCCTCGCGGCCGTTGAGGTGGAGGTCCGGGATGTCCTCCTTGCCGTGCGTGAAGGAGGCCTCGCAGAGGAAGAGGTCGACGCCCTCGGCGAGCTGGCCCAGCTCCGGGCAGACGCCGGTGTCCCCGGAGTACGTGAGCGAGCGGCCGCCGTGCTCGATGCGGATGGCGTAGGACTCGACGGGGTGCGCGACCCGCTCGGTGCGGACCTGGAAGGGGCCGATCTCGAAGGTCCCGGCCTTCAGGGTGCGGAAGTCGAAGACCTCGCTCATCGAGCGCTCGTCGGGGACGTCGTCGTAGGCCGTGGTCAGGCGCTTCTCGGTGCCCTCGGGGCCGAAGACGGGGATGGTGCCGCAGCGGCCGCCCTCGTGGCGGTAGAAGCGGGCGACGAAGTACGCGCACATGTCGATGCAGTGATCGGCGTGCAGATGGCTCAGGAAGATCGCGTCGAGGTCGTAGAGACCGCAGTGGCGCTGGAGATCGCCGAGGGCGCCGTTGCCCATGTCGAGGAGCAGCCGGAAGCCGTCGGCCTCGACGAGGTAGCTCGAACAGGCCGATTCCGCGGACGGGAACGACCCCGAACAGCCGACGACGGTGAGCTTCATGGAGCGTGAACCTCCGTGGACGGTCCGTGGACGGAATGCGGGCCGTGCGTGGGTCGAGCGTAAGGCGCGAAACGTCCGGTCGCTCCTCCGCGGCAGGCCGTTGTGGGGGGAATCACCTGCGCTGTCACCCGGGGGAGCGACGGTGGGCGCGGGCGTTGCCGTGCCGGGGCCTTCCCGCGCGGCTACGGTCGAAACATGGACACGTCCTGGTGGCCCGCGGTGGCCGCGGTCGTGGCCCTGGCATTGGTGATGCTGATCGCCGGGGGGCGTCTGGGCGTCCCGCGACGACCCCCGCCCGCGCACGGGACCGGCCGGCCGCCGCACCCGCAGGCCGGTGAGCTGTGGACCCTGGCGGACGGCCGGGCCTGCCTGGTCCTGAGCGTGGGCCCGGCGCGGGAGCACCGGGCGCGGGTCGCGTGGATCACCGCGAAGTACGACGACCGGCGGGCCGGGGTGATCCCGCTGCCGCCGGGGACGGTGGGGGCGCAGGGCCGGGCGAGCTTCCTGGAGGCGGACCGGCCGGACGAGGTGTCGCTGTGGGAGTTCCGGGCCCGGCTGGGAATGCTGGACCCGGCGGTGTGGGACGAGGTCAAGGGTTTGGGAGGCGGTCGGTGATGCCGGAGATCCGCTTGCGGCGCGTGTACGACCCGCCGGAGCCGGAGGCGGACGGGCTGCGGGTCCTCGTGGACCGGCTCTGGCCGCGGGGCCTGGCGAAGGCGGCGGCGGGGGTCGACGAGTGGCCGAAGGCGGTCACCCCGTCGACGGAGCTGCGCAAGTGGTTCCACGACGGGGGCTCGGCCGGCGAGTTCCGGCAGCGGTACGAGGCGGAGCTGGCGGAACCGGAGGCGGTGGCGGAGCTGGATCGCCTGCGTGGGCTGGCCGGGGCCGGGCCGGTGACGCTGTTGACCGCAGTCAGGGACCCGGGTTCGAGCCATGCCGCGATCCTGGCGGAGCGGTTGTCCGGCTAACGGTGTCGGTGCGGTCCCGGGTGCCGGTGCGGTGCTGCCGCTGCGCGGGCTGCTCCCCGCCCCGCCCCTTCTCCGTCTCCCGGGCGCTGCACCGGACCCGGTCCCGGCGGAGAGCCGGGCGTTGCCCGGGCCCGCCCGGTCCTCGAGCGCCGGACGGGCTGCGGAACAGCCCGCCGGCGGTCGAGGCGCGGGGCTCCCGGGGCGCAGCCCCCGGCAGCGGTGCCGCGGGGTGCGGCTACGCCCAGAGCTGGCCCTGGAGGACCTCGATGGCCTCTTCGGTCGTCGCCGCGGTGTAGACGCCGGTCGAGAGGTACTTCCAGCCGCCGTCGGCCACGACGAAGACGATGTCGGCCGTCTCGCCCGCGGCCACCGCCTTGCGGCCCACGCCGATCGCCGCGTGCAGGGCGGCGCCCGTGGACACGCCCGCGAAGATGCCCTCCTGCTGGAGCAGCTCCCGCGTGCGGGTGACGGCGTCCGAGGAGCCCACCGAGTAGCGGGTGGTGAGCACGGAGGCGTCGTACAGCTCGGGGACGAAGCCTTCGTCGAGGTTGCGCAGCCCGTACACCAGGTCGTCGTAGCGGGGCTCGGCCGCGACGATCTTCACTCCGGGGACGTTCTCGCGCAGGTAGCGGCCGACGCCCATCAGGGTGCCGGTGGTGCCCAGGCCGGCCACGAAGTGGGTGATCGACGGGAGGTCGGCGAGGATCTCCGGGCCGGTGGTCGCGTAGTGCGCGCCCGCGTTGTCCGGGTTCCCGTACTGGTAGAGCATCACCCAGTCCGGGTGCTCCGCGGCCAGTTCCTTGGCCACCCGGACGGCGGTGTTGGAGCCGCCGGCGGCCGGCGACGAGATGATTTCGGCTCCCCACATGGCCAGCAGGTCACGCCGTTCCTGGCTGGTGTTCTCCGGCATCACGCACACGATGCGGTAGCCCTTGAGCTTGGCCGCCATCGCCAGCGAGATGCCGGTGTTGCCCGAGGTGGGTTCCAGGATGGTGCAGCCCGGGTGGAGCCGGCCGTCCTTCTCGGCCTGCTCGACCATGTGGAGCGCGGGGCGGTCCTTGATCGAGCCGGTCGGGTTGCGGTCCTCCAGCTTGGCCCAGATCCGGACGTCGTCCGAGGGGGACAGCCGGGGCAGCCGGACCAGCGGCGTGTTGCCGACCGCGGCCAGCGGGGAGTCGTAGCGCATTACTTCGATCCGCCGGCCACGGCCGGGAGGATGGTGACGTTGTCGCCGTCCTTGAGGGCGGTGGAGATTCCGTCGAGGAAGCGGACGTCCTCGTCGTTGAGGTAGACGTTCACGAAGCGGCGCAGCTGGCCGCCGTCGACGATGCGCTCCTCGATGCCCTTGTGCCGGGTCTCCAGGTCCGCGAAGAGGTCGGCGAGCGTGGCGCCCTCACCGTTCACGGCCTTCTCGCCGTCGGTGTAGGTGCGGAGGATGGTGGGGATGCGGACCTCGATGGCCATGGCTGGGCTCCAGTCGTCAGGACGTGGGTGTGGCAACTGCGTGGGAAAACGGGCGCGCGTTGGTGCGGGCCCCCGCGCGAGAGGGCTCTGGTGCTCAGGCGGCAGGACAGATGGCGCTGGCGAGGCGGCACAGGTCGACGTGCAGCCGCGCCACGAGCAGCAGCCTGCCGGGCGTCTCGATGCTCACGTCGTGGGGAACCATGCGGTCATGTTAACGATTCCCGGTCCCCGGTTTGGAGTGTGATCCCGCATCGTGGACGCCACCTGCTCACATGATGGTCAGTAGGCCTCGACGACCTGCACTTCTTCCTCGGTGATCACGCTGTCGACGATCCGGTAGGAGCGGAACTGGAACTCCCCGAGGCCGTCCTTGTCCGCCGTCGAGACCAGCACGTAGTGGGCGCCCGGCTCGTTCGCGTACGTGACGTCCGTGCGCGAGGGGTAGGCCTCGGTCGCGGTGTGCGAGTGGTAGACGATCACCGGCTCCTCGTCGCGGTCGTCCATCTCGCGGTAGAGCTTGAGGAGGTCCTTCGAGTCGAACTCGTAGAACGTGGGCGAGCGGGCCGCGTTGAGCATCGGGATGAACCGCTCGGGGCGGCCGGTGCCCGCCGGCCCGGCCACGACACCGCACGCCTCGTCGGGGTGGTCCTGGCGGGCGTGCTCGACGATCCGGTCGTACAGGGCCTGGGTGAGGGTCAGCATGAGCGACAGGATAAGCAGACGGGCCCTCCCGTACCGAGGAGTGGTACGGGAGGGCCCGCATGGTGGACAGGATGTCCGCAGGAGCAGGGTTCCCGGCCGTGACAGGGGGCCGGGAACCGCTGCTAGGAGGCCTTGGTGAAGGCCGCGCCGCGCGGGTCGCGGTTCTTCATGACCAGGTAGGCGACGCCAAGGATGACGCCCCACAGCGGGGCGCAGTACAGCGAGACCCGGGCGTCCTTGTCGGCGCCCATCATCACGATGACCATGCCGATGAAGGCCAGTGCGAACCAGCTGGTGTACGGGGCACCCGGCGCCCGGAACTTCGAGCCGGGCAGCTCGCCGCGGTCGGCCTTGGCCCGGTAGCGGATCTGGCAGACCAGGATCATGATCCAGGCCCACATGCCGGAGATGGTGGCGAAGGAGACCACGTAGTCGAAGGCCTTGCCGGGCGCGACGTAGTTGATCCAGACGCCCACCAGCATCAGCGAGGCGGAGAAGGTGGTGCCGATGAGCGGGGTGCCGCTCTTGGTGAGCCTGGTGAAGACCTTCGGGCCCTGGCCGTTGAGCGCGAGGTCGCGCAGCATGCGGCCGGTGGAGTACATGCCGGAGTTGCAGGAGGACAGGGCGGCGGTCAGGACGACGAAGTTGACGATCGCGGCGCCGATGCCCAGGCCCATGCGCTCGAAGGCGGCGACGAAGGGCGAGACGCCCGGCTGGAAGTGGGTCCACGGGACGACCGACAGGATCATGATGAGCGCGCCGACGTAGAAGACGGCGATGCGCCACGGCACGGTGTTGATGGCCTTGGGCAGGGTCTTCTCGGGGTCCTTGGACTCGCCGGCGGTGACGCCGACCAGCTCGACCGCGAGGAAGGCGAACATCACGATCTGCAGGGTCATCAGCGTGCCGCCGATGCCCTTGGGGAAGAAGCCGCCGTCGTTCCACAGGTTGGTGACGGAGGCGGTCTCGGCGGCGTCGGAGAAGCCGATGGTGAGGATGCCGGCGCAGATCAGGATCATGCCGACGATGGCGGTGACCTTGACCATGGAGAACCAGAACTCCAGCTCGCCGAAGAGCTTGACGGAGATCAGGTTGGCGCCGTACAGGATGACCGTGAAGATCAGCGCGTAGGCCCACTGGGGGAAGCTGTCGTGGGTCCAGTACGACATGTACTGCGCGGCCGCGGTGACCTCGGTGATGCCGGTGACCACCCAGAAGAGCCAGTACGTCCAGCCCGTCACGTAGCCCCAGAACGGGCCCAGGAACTCGCGGGCATAGTCCGAGAAGGAGCCCGAGACGGGGCGGTACATGAGCAGCTCGCCCAGGGCCCGCATGATGAAGAAGATGACCAGGCCCGCGATCGCGTACGCCAGGATCAGGCTGGGGCCGGCCTTGGAGATCGCCTTGCCGGCGCCCAGGAAGAGGCCGGTGCCGATGGCTCCGCCGATCGCGATCATCTGGATCTGGCGGGCGCCGAGCGTGCGGTGGTATCCCTCGCCGCCGTCGCCCCGGGTGCCCTCGCCGGGCGTGTTGCCGTGCTGCTCGACCTGCACTGAGGTCATGTCTGGTGCGCCTTTCTCCACTGCCGACCCGCGCCTTCGCTGGCTGCGGATCGGGTCCTCGATCCCCCCGGATACGGATGGAGTTGCACGCCGGCGGTCTGCCGGTTCAAGCGGGCCGGGAGACATGGGTGGCGTCCCTTCGGCGGTCGTGAAGATTTATCACGTGCCTACGACCGCCCGAGGGGGAGAAATGTGGTGCAGGGCATCAAAATTTCCGGACAAACGTCGGTGATCATGACAGATCACCGCATGGCGGTGATCTGATCGTTATCCGGATTTGAGCGTCCGCTGAGCGAACAGCACCCTCTCTTGAGGTTCCTCAGAGGGTTTCGATCAAGGATTCCTGGAGTCCGCCGAGCCACAGGTAGGCCATCACCATGGGCTTGCGCGGATCGTCGTCCGGCAGCCGGAAGAGCGCCGCACTCTCGTCGTCCTCGGTGATGTCGAGCCGGGCGGCGAGGGTCAGGCGCAGGTCGTTGAGCCCGCCGAGCCAGCGCAGCGGCAGCTCGCCGGTCAGCTCCAGCACGGCGGCGGCGTCGCCGGCCGGGGTGAGCGCGTCCAGGCTGCGAACGAGTGCCAGCGCGTCCTCGCGCTTGCGGGCGCGCAGGTCGTTCTCGGTGTAGCGGCGGAACTCCGCGGCGCGGGCCTTCAGCTCCACCGGGTCCACGCCCTGGTCGCCGGTCCCGTCCGGGGACCCGTAGGCGTCGGGGAAGAGCCGGGCCAGCGCCGGGTCGGAGGGGGGCTCGCTGGGGCCCTCGGCGAACAGCGCGGCGAGGGGATCGGCATCCTCGGCGGGCTCGGGGTCGCCGGGGCCGATCAGCTCCAGCATCTGGACGGCCAGGGAGCGCAGGATGGAGATCTCGATCTCGTCCAGCGCGATGGCGGCTCCGCCGCCCTTCAGGGACTCGAACATCCCGGTGGACCGGCCCATCAGGTGCGGTCCTGGGAGAGGGTCGCCCACAGGCCGTAGCCGTGCATGGCCTGCACGTCGCGCTCCATTTCCTCGCGGGTGCCGCTGGACACGACCGCCCGCCCCTTGTGATGGACGTCCAGCATCAGCTTGTGCGCCACGTCCTTCGAGTAGCCGAAGTACGCCTGGAACACGTACGCCACGTAGCTCATGAGGTTGACCGGGTCGTTGTGCACCAGGGTCACCCAGGGAACGTCGGGTTCCGGGACCGCGAAGGTCTCTTCGGCCGACTCGGTGCGTTCGATCTCAATGGGAGCAACACTCACTCGTCCCATGCTGCCACCGTGACGGGCCCGTTGCACAAACGGGACCCACATCTCGTCACTTTGACGAAATGTGCGCTAGCATCGCCGCCATGAACCCTGCGGACCTGGGCCTGCCGGTGGACGTGCCGTCGACAGCGCTCTTCACGGACCATTACGAGCTCACGATGTTGCAGGCCGCCCTGGCCAACGGCACCGCCGACCGCCGCTCGGTCTTCGAGGTGTTCACCCGGCGGCTCCCCGAGGGACGCCGCTACGGGGTGGTCGCGGGGACCGGGCGGGTGCTGGACGCGGTGGAGAACTTCCGCTTCGACAGCGCGGTGCTGGAGTTCCTGCGCGAGCGGGCCGTCGTCGACATGCGGACGCTGGACTGGCTGGCCTCGTACCGCTTCTCCGGCGACATCTGGGGCTACCCGGAGGGTGAGGTCTACTTCCCCGGCTCGCCGATCCTGCGGGTGGAGGGCAGCTTCGCCGAGTGCGTGCTGCTGGAGACCGTGATCCTGTCGATCCTCAACCACGACTCGGCGATCGCGGCGGCCGCCTCCCGGATGTCCTCGGCAGCCGGCGACCGGCCGCTGATCGAGATGGGCGCGCGGCGCACGCACGAGCTGGCCGCCGTCGCCTCGGCGCGGGCCGCCTACGTGGGCGGCTTCGCCTCCACCTCGGACCTGGCGGCCGGCTTCCGGTACGGCATCCCCACCGTCGGCACGAGCGCGCACGCCTTCACCCTGGTCCACGACAGCGAGCGGGACGCCTTCACGGCGCAGGTGGCCTCCCTGGGGCGCGGCACCACGCTCCTGGTGGACACCTACGACGTGGCCGAGGCGGTACGCACCGCCGTCGACGTGGCGGGCACCGACCTGGGCGCCGTGCGGATCGACTCCGGGGACCTCCTGCTGGTGGCCCACCGGGTGCGCCAGCAGCTGGACGAGCTGGGGGCGGCCTCCACGAAGATCGTGGTCACCTCGGACCTGGACGAGTACGCGATCGCCTCGCTGGCGGCGGCTCCGGTGGACGCGTACGGCGTGGGCACGCAGCTGGTGACGGGCAGCGGGCACCCGACGTGCTCCATGGTCTACAAGCTGGTGGCGCGGGCCACCTCGGCGGATCCTAAGGCTGCGCTGGCCCCGGTGGCCAAGAAGTCCACCGGGGGCAAGACCTCGATCGGCGGCCGCAAGTGGGCGGCGCGGCGGCGGGACGCCGACGGGGTGGCCGAGGCGGAGGTGATCGGCGTGGGCCCGGTCCCGTCGGCCCTGGCCGACCGGCAACTGCTGACGCACCTGGTCAAGGCCGGCGAGGTGATCGCCCGCGAGCCGCTGGAGGCGGCCCGCGACCGCCACCGCGCGGCGCGCGCGGGTCTGCCGCTGTCGGCGACCCAGCTCTCGCGGGGCGAGGCCGTGATCCCGACCGAGTACGTGTAGGAGCTCTCTGCCGGATCTTGCCGGGCTCGCGACGCCCGGCACCGCAGACCTCGCCGCGTCGCCGTCGGCCGACGATGCTCCGCACGGACTTCCTCCTCCGCCCTGCGATCCCGGGCAGCGGGCGCCGCTCCCTGATCCGGGCCGACCCGAGAGAAGGGTCCCGGCCCTGCGGGGCGCTCGGCGGTGAGCCGGTGCGGCGCCGCCGCGGGCCCCCGCCCGGGGCCCCGCGCCTCGATCGCGGCGGGGGTCCGGGACGAAGCCCCAGTTTCGGGAAGGGGCGGGGTGGGGGAAGAGCCCCCTGGGCCGCCGCCGCACAACGACAACGAACCGAAGGACACGTCATGCACCGCGCACTGATCGTCGTCGACGTACAGAACGACTTCTGCGAGGGCGGCAGCCTCGCGGTCACCGGCGGAGCCGACGTCGCCGCCGCCATCACCGAGCTGATCGGGCAGGCCACCGCCGGGTACCGGCACGTCGTCGCCACCCGCGACCACCACATCGACCCGGGGGCTCACTTCGCGCACCCGCCGGCCGAGCCGGACTACGAGTCCTCCTGGCCGGTCCACTGCGTGGCCGGGACGGAGGGTGTCGGGTTCCATCCGAACTTCGCGCCCGCCGTCGCCTCGGGTTCGGTCGCGGCGGTCTTCGACAAGGGTGCGTACGAGGCCGCGTACAGCGGCTTCGAGGGCGCGGACGAGAACGGCGAGGGCCTCGCCGCCTGGCTGCGGGAGCGGCACGTCGGCGAGGTCGACGTGGTCGGCATCGCCACCGACCACTGTGTGAAGGCCACCGCCCTCGACGCCGCCCGCGCCGGCTTCACCACGCGCGTCCTGCTGGACCTGACGGCGGCCGTGGCCCCGCACACGACCGAGCGGGCCCTGGAGGAGCTCCGCGCGGCCGGTGTGACCGTCGTGGGCACGCTCGGGCCGCGGTCCTAGGAACGCCGGGGCACGGCCGCCCCGCGAGGCCCGGGCACAGCCGCCCCGCGAGGCCCCCTACGTGCCCAGCAGGGCGCGGATGGGGTGCCAGAGCTCCTGGGCCCGGTCGGGTGCGCCGCGCCACAGCAGGCCGTCCGGGTGGTGCAGGACGGCCGTGACCTCGTCGGGCGTGGGCGGCTGTGCGTTGCCCCGCAGGTACACCGCCCGCATCCCGAGGTTCCGCAGCCTGGTCAGGGCGCGGGCCCGGTTCGCGGCGTGCACCAGCACGCGAACGTTTCCGCCCTCACCGGACGGCCTCGGCAGCGTGAGCGCGACGACCACGCTGCCGCCTGGCAATCTGACGAAACCTCCACCGGGCATGTCTGTCATCTCCCCCGTCAATAAGAACCTCGTACCGGGGCATCTAAACGCGATCGGCCGCCGCCCGCTAGAGGGCGACGGCCGATCATGCTTTGACCTGCTGGTTTACCGGATTACTTCTTCGAGGGGCCGACCTCGACGGTCATGACCTCACCGTCGTAGGTCTCCTTCAGGATCTTGATCTTGGTGTTGGTGTCAGTGACCTTCACCGATCCGGTCGGGTTCTCCTCGGAGTAGTACTTGCCCGGGTTGCGGTCGTCGAAGACCAGGTTCGCGGGCTTCGGCTTCAGGAACAGCGACTCGCCGTTCTTGTGCAGGGTGAAGGCGTCCGTGGAGTACGCGCTGAAGGTGGCGTCGTACGGCTGGATCTTGTTGCGGAGCAGGGTGCCGTCCGCCCACTTCATCGGCTTGGCGTTGGCGTCGATCGGGAGGATCAGACCCTGGCCCGGGTGCTGGCTGGTGTTGTTGTCCTTCTGGGAGGTGTCCCACTGCCAGATCAGCAGACCGTCCTGGTACGGGTAGTGCTCGACCCAGTCCGGACGGGTGTTGCCGAAGCCGAAGTTGTACGGGCCCACCTTGAGGGTGGAGTCGTACGACACGTAGCGGCGGTTCTCGGCCAGGTAGTACTGCGCGTACTCCTTGGTGAAGCCGGCACCGATGCGGGAGAAGCCCTTGCCGGTCCAGCCGTTGTCGCCGTTCTCGGCGCCGTCGGTGAACAGCGCGGAGCCGTCCGCGGTGATGGTGAGGGCGTCGGCGGTGAAGCCCTTGCCGCCCGCGCCGCCGTCCGTCTGGTAGCGGAAGCGGAGGTCGACCTTCTTGCCCGCGTAGGCGTCGAGCGAGAAGTCCAGGTTCTTCCAGGCGCCCGAGACGCCGGTGAGCGACGGGCTGCCGGCGGCGTCGACCGGGATGGCCGTGCCGTCGGCGGTGCCGGCGAGGGCGGTCCAGTTGGCGCCGCCGTCCGTGGACACCTCGGTGTAGAGGTAGTCGTAGTCGGCCTCGATGTCCCACCAGCCCTTGAGGGACAGGGCGGCGGACGTCTTGCCCGTCAGGTCGACGGAGCGGGTCAGGGTGTTCTTGAGGTCGTCACCCATGTTGCTCCACCACTGGGTGGAACCCTCGGCGGGAGCGACGACGTCCGTCTGCACCTTCTTCTTCGGCAGCTCGACGACCAGGGCCTGCTTGTCCTTGGTGTTGAACTCCGCCACACCGAGCTTGTGGGTGGACTTCGTACCGGCCTTGGCCGTGTCGTAGTTCAGCCAGCCCAGCTGGAGCTTGTCCCAGGCGGTCATGTCGCCCGGCATGTCGCCTATGGAGTCCTTGCCGGTGCCGAGCCAGGAGCCGGCCGACATCAGGGACCAGAAGCCGACGCCGTTCTCGCCGCCACCGGAGGTGTCGTAGAGGTCGGGCAGACCCAGGTCGTGGCCGTACTCGTGGGCGAAGACACCGAGGCCGCCGTTCTCGGGCTGCATCGTGTAGTCGCCGACCCAGATGCCGGAGTTGCCGATCTGGGTGCCGCCGGCCTTGTTGTTGTCCGGGCCGGTCTTGCCCGCGGAGGTGCCGTAGGCGTACCAGCGGTGCGCCCACAGGGCGTCGGGGCCCTGCACGCCGCCGCCGGCCGACTCGTCCTCGCCCGCGTGGACGATCTGGAAGTGGTCGATGTAGCCGTCGGGCTCGTTGAAGTTGCCGTCGCCGTCGAAGTCGTAGCGGTCCCACAGGTCGTACTGGGCCAGCTTCGCCTTGATCTCGGCGTCGGTCTTCCCGGCCTTCTTCTGGGCCTCGACCCACGCCGTGACGCCGTCCTTGACGGTGTCCCAGACGTTGGAGCAGTTGCTCTGGCCGCAGAAGTTGGAGCCGTAACGGGCCTCGTTGTACGGGACCTTGACCCAGTCGGCGACCTCGCCCTCGACCGAGTAGCGGCCCGAGGAGGTCTTCTCGTAGTACGTCTTCAGGGAGTGCTTGCCCTCGCCGGTGGCGAAGTACAGGTCCTGGAAGTAGTCGCGGCTGAAGTCCTTGCGCCAGGCAGTGCTGTTGTCCTTGGCGCGGTCGGGCTGCGCGATCGTGTTGTGCAGCGGACCGGGGGTGCCGCCGTACTTCGGGACGGCCGGCTTGGGGCCGGGGCCGTCCGGGTCGTGCATGGTCGTGGAGTCGACCTGGTCGCCGAACTCGACGAGGATCGTGAAGATCTTGTCGGTCTTCTCGCGGCCCAGCTCGACGTACTTCTTGTCGTCCAGCTTGACGACCTTTGAGGCGCCGCGCTGCTCGACGCCCTTCTTGCCCTGGAGGACCTGGTCCAGAGCGGCCTTGCGCTGCTGGGCCTGCTGCTCGCTGAACGGGCCCTTGAGGTCGTGCTCGACGACCTTGGCAGGGGTGGTCGGGTCCTGCCGGTCGGCCACCGGGGCGGCCGGGGCCTTGCCCTCGGCCTGGGCCGCGGTGACGGTGAAGAAGGTTGCACTGGTCGCACATGCGGCCATGGTCACGGTGACGGCGGCAGCGCGGATCGCACGCCGTCTGGCGGAATTGCTGGTCACTTGATGTGTTCCCCTCCCGCGGCCGCAACGTCTGAGTTCGGAACTTCTCCATAGGAGCGGGGGGTTCCGCGCGGCGCGCGTCTCAAGTGACGACATTTGACCGGAGAGACGCGAGAAAAGACAGACCTTGACTTGAACCTTACAACTGCACTATGCGGTCAGGGAGTTCCGCTATCCGGACGTTCTGCTGCCATACGGGGCGAAGAACCCTTCCCGACCCCGGAACGAGTCCGTAGCGTCCCCTTTCTCCCCCCTACGGGGCGTGAGAAATGACCCCATGCGCCCCCTGTGCTCCGGCACCGTGTGTTAGGTCACGCTTACCGGGGGCTTGCCCCGGGCATCTCCGTCATAGAGTCACTTGACGCGCGAAGTTGGTTGAGCCGACTCCCCCTCCCCCTCACCGAGGACGGATATCGCCATGCCGCGTCCCACCGCCGCACAGCTCGCGTACGGATCCGCCACGGTCATCGTGTCGACGATCGCCATGCTGCTGCTCTCGCAGACGAGCACCGGGCTCGGAGTCGCGGTCATCTCCGCCGCCGCACTCGCCCTGGGTCTGCTCGTCGCACTCACCGTGCCCGCCCCGAAGCGCCGCGGCCGCCACGCGGCGCGTACGCGTGCCGGCGCGTCGACCACGTCCACCGCGGGGGCGGCGCCGGACGCCCGGGTGTCCGAGCCGCGGACGGCTTCGGCCGAACACCCGGTGCACCACTGAGCCTTCACCCCCCGGCGCGCGACGCGGCGCGGGCGGCCTCCCCGGAGGGAGGCCGCCCGCGCCTCGGGTGCGCCCGTGCGGCGTGACCGCAGGACCTAGGTGGCCTGGACCACCACGGTCTTGGCGGCCTTGTCGTGCAAACCCTGCTTGTACGGCTTGTCGACGAGGATCGAGACGATCAGCGCGATCGGCCACAGGCAGAAGCAGCAGATCAGCGTCGGCAGCCAGAGCACGGCGGCCCGGGTCAGCGCGGTGCCGGAGTTCGGCACGGTGCCGTCGTTGAGCATGGCGACGCGCAGCCCCATGGCCTTCTTGCCGACGGTCCGGCCGTCCTTCTTGGTGAACCACCAGTCGTAGCCGAGATACGCGACGATCGAGATCAGCGTCATGAGCAGACCGCTGCCACTGTACGACTTGGTGAAGACCTCGCTGACGTCCTCGCCCCGGTCGGTCTCGACCGTGTAGCGGTTCGTGCCGAAGGCCAGCTGGATGAGGAACAGCGGCACGGCGACGATCAGCACGTCGACGGCGCGCGCGGCGAGCCGCTTGCCGAAGTCGGCGAGCGGGGGCATGCCGGCCAGCGGGTCGGGCATGCCGTAGCCGCCGCCGCCACCGTACGGGTCGCCTCCGCCGCCGTACGGGGGCGGAGGGGGCGGATATCCCCCGCCGCCGGGGCCCGGTCCTCCCGGGGGCGGCGGGCCGCCGCTTCCGGGGGGCGGCGGGCCGTACGGCGAACCGCCCGACGGAGGCGTCGGTTCCTGGGGCTTCTTGAGGAACGGGTCTTCCTCGGGCGGCTGGCCCGGCGGCGGCTGGTCGGTACTCATGGCCCGAGTCGAACCCGGGTCCGCCATCCCCGCAACGGGACCGCGTCCATTCGGAGGAGGACCCCCGGGACATCCCTCAGCGGGCCACGTACGTCCTGGCGGCCTTGTCGTGCCAGCCCTGCCTGCGGGGGCGGTTCACGAGGCACCACAGGCTGCCGGGCAGGCCCAGGAAGGCGTACACGAGCCAGCGCACCAGGGCGGCGCCGAAGGACGGCGGGCGCAGGGTGGCGGTGGCCAGCACCCGGACCCCCAGCAGCTTCTTCCCCGGGGTGCGGCCCCAGCGGGCGGTGGGCAGCGCCTCGTAGAGCACGCCGAAGAGGAGGACGGCCCCGAAGACGAGGCCGAGGCTGCCTGCGATGGTCGGGTCGAGCAGCCAGACGGTCGTGGTGCGGCCGCTCGCCCGGGCGGCGTCCACCTTCGCCTGGACGTGGGCGGCGGCCCCGGGCACGAGGGGACGGGCGACGGCGGCGGCGACGGCGCCGAACACGAGGGAGTCCACGGCCCGGGCGAGCGTACGGCGCACCGCCCCGGCGGGGCGCACGGCCCGGTCGGCCATCCGCTCGAACACCGCCCGGGGCGTCGCGGGGCGGCCGGTACGGGCGCCCGTGGAGGCCTCCTGCGATCCGCGCGGCTCCCACCCCCCGGGCCTCGGCTCCACCGGGGCGGCGTCCGCGGCGGGCTGCGGAACTTTCGGGCGGACCCCGGCGGGCCGGGGCTCCCACACCTCGGGGTGCCCGGGCGCGGGCGCACGCTCGGGCGCGGGCGCACGCTCGGGGGCGGGGGCGGGGGCGGGGGCGGGGGCGGGAGTGCGGGCGGGCGCGGGGGCGGGAGTGCGGGCGGGCGCGGGGGCCGGGGTCGCCTCGGGCCAGGCGGAGGTGACCCCGGTGGGGCCGTGGCCGCCCGTTCCGGGGGCGTCTGGCCATGCCGGGGCCGCCGGAGTCGCCGGAGCCGCGGGGGCCGCCTGGGCGGCGGGGGCGGCCGGGGGCTGCGCGGCCGGGGAGCGCGCCGAGAGGATGCCCGCGGAGGACTGCGCCGGGAGTCTCGCGGGTGCCGGCGCGGCGGACGGCGGACGGGCCAGGGAGATCCCCGCGGGCCGGGCCGACGGCCGACCCGGCTCGGGCTCGGCCGCCGGCTCAGGGGCCGGGGCCGGGGCGTGTGCGGCTGCCGGCTCGGCCTCGGGTTCCTGCGGGCTGCCCCACGACACCCGGCGGTCGCGCGGCCCGCCGAAGCCGGCCTGGTGCACTGGGTCGGCCTGCCACACGGGCGCCTGCGCGGCCTCGGGTTCCGCAGCCGCGGCCGGAGCGGGTTCCGGCAGCGCCTCGGTCACGGAGGTCTCGTCCAGGAACACCGGCCCCGTCTCGTCGGCGCGGACGGCGGGCGCGGCGACGGAAGCCGGGGCGGGGAGCGGGCGGACCGGGGCGGGAGCGGGCACGGGGACGGGCGTGGGGACGGGTGCGGGCGCCGCCGGGGCAGGGCGGCTCGTACCCGGGACCCAGGCCGCGCCGTTCCAGTACCGGATGTACCCCGGGATGGACGGATCCGGGTAGTAGCCCTCGCGGGCCGCGTGCTCGCCGTCACCAGGGGAGGCCGTCATGTCCCCAACTCCGATCGTGGCTTGAGGCTTGTGCAAGGGGAGGACCATAGCCAAGAACCGCCCCCCGACAGGTCCGGTAACGGGAGAATCCAAGCCATTGAGCGAACGTCACTCCTCACGACGGTTTTTGGTCAGCCGACAGGATTCGGCCAATCTCGCGTACGTCGTCGAAAGTCGCGTCATACCCGGGCACATCGGGGCTCTCTGCGGGTGTGGGGTGCCATCCGGCCCCACGCACCGACCGAAGTGAGGCCGTCATGCACCACCCCGTCATCGAGCGCGAGCTGGAACTGAAGCTGGTCCTCTCACCGGAGCGCAGCATCCCCGTCCCGGCGCGCCTGCTCTACCTCACGGAAGACCCGTTTGCCGTCCACGTCACCTTCCACACGGGCTCCAGCGCCCCGGTCCACTGGACCTTCGCGCGCGAGCTGCTCGTCGAGGGGGTGTTCCGTCCCTGCGGGCACGGCGACGTCCGGATCTGGCCCACGAAGGTCGACAACGAGGCGGTGCTCTGCATGGCGCTCAGCTCCCCCGACGGCGACGCCCTCCTGGAGGCGTCGGCCCTCGCCGTGTCGGCCTGGCTGGAGCGGACCCTGCGGGTCGTCCC
Source organism: Streptomyces sp. NPDC046349 (assembly GCF_055587885.1). Classification (NCBI taxonomy): domain Bacteria; kingdom Bacillati; phylum Actinomycetota; class Actinomycetes; order Kitasatosporales; family Streptomycetaceae; genus Streptomyces; species Streptomyces sp. NPDC046349. Next base: position 93,276 of record NZ_JBVJFK010000002.1, on the reverse strand, counting down.
GCCCGGCAGCGAGTCGGAGCGGCTCGGCCTGGACGCCGCGCTGGCGGAGCTGCTCGCCCCTACCCCGGCCGACGACCTGTGGCTGCGCGACCCGTGGCCGTCGGACGAGTCGGCGGACGGGGACCTGTGATGACGCACGGTCCCCGGACCCCCGGCGGCGGCCGCAGGCCGGGCGGCCGCCGCAGGCGGGGCGGTCACCTCCGCCTCATACGGTCGGAAGAGTCCGTGCGGGTCCCGGAGGGGCCCGTACGGGTGCCGGAAGGGGCCGCCCGCGCCTCAGAAGAGCTTGCCCGGGTTGAGGAGTCCCAGTGGATCGAAGGCCTGCTTGACGGCGTGCTGCATCTCCATCGCGACCGGGCCGAGTTCACGCGCCAGCCATTCCTTCTTCAGGACGCCGACCCCGTGTTCGCCGGTGATGGTGCCACCGAGGGAGAGGCCGAGCTCCATGATCTCGCCGAAGGACTCGCGGGCCCGCCGCGTCTCGTCCTCGTCGGCCGGGTCGAAGCAGACGATCGGGTGTGTGTTGCCGTCGCCGGCGTGTGCGCAGACGCCGATGAGGAGGTCCTGGGCGCGGGCGATGGCGGCGGTCCCGTCGAGCATCTCCCCGAGCCGCGAGCGCGGCACGCACACGTCGTCAATCATCGTGGCGGGCCGGAGCGCCTCCAGGGCGGGGAAGGCCATCCGGCGGGCCTGGAGCAGCAGTTCCGACTCCGCCTGGTCCTCGGCGGGCACGACGGCGGTGGCTCCGGCGGCGGTGCACAGCTCCCCCACGGCGGCGAGGTCCTCGGGGGCGTGCGGGGTGTCGAAGGCGGCGAGCAGCAGCGCCTCGGTGGCCTCGGGCAGGCCCATCCTGCCGAGGGCGTTGACGGCGTGGACGGTCGTACGGTCCATCAGTTCCAGCAGGGAGGGGGTCAGTCCGGCCTCCATGACGGCGCAGACGGCTTCGCAGGCGGCGGCCACGGAGGGGAACTCGGCGGCCAGGGCCAGCTGCCGGGGAGGCGCCGGCTTGAGGGCGAGGACGGCCTGGACGACGATTCCGAGGCTTCCTTCGGAGCCGACGAAGAGCCGGGTGAGGTCGTATCCGGCGACGCCCTTGGCGGTGCGGCGGCCGGTGCGCAGCAGCCGCCCGTCCGCCAGCACGACGTCGAGGCCGAGCACGTACTCGGCGGTGACGCCGTACTTGACGCAGCACAGGCCGCCCGAGGCGGTGCCGATGTTGCCGCCGATGGTGCACTGCTCCCAGCTGGAGGGGTCGGGCGGGTAGGCCAGCCCCTGTTCGGCGACGGCGCGTGAGAGGGCCGCGTTGACCACGCCCGGCTCGACCACGGCGATCCGGTCGACGGCGCTGATCTCGAGGATCCGGTCCATCTTCACCAGGGACAGCACGATGCAGCCGTCGGAGGCGTTGGCTCCGCCCGACAGGCCCGTACGGGCGCCCTGCGGGACCACGGGGATCCGCAGGGCGGTGGCGGTGCGCATGACGTGCTGCACCTGTTCGACGGTCCGGGGCAGGACGACGACCGCCGGGGTGCCGGCGGCGCAGAAGCTGGCCATGTCGGTGGCGTAGGAGGCGGTCACCTGGGGGTCGGTGAGCAGGGCGTCGGCGGGGAGCCCTTCGAGGAGGCTCGCTCGCAGACGTGCGGAGAGGTCATCATCCATGAGGCCAGCGTGGCAGCCGGGGCCATCGGTGTGAACACGCCCGCGCACGTCTTCGGACACCCCGGCATGCTCTTCATATTGACGCACAGTGACCCCATGGACCGTTTCGACGAGGATTCGCAGACGCCGGCGCCGCCCGTGACCTTCACCGGCCGCAAGACGCTCGTGGCCGCCGGGGTGGCAGTGGTCCTGATCGCCGGGGCCCTGTTGATCCGGCCGGCCCGGACCGGTGACGACGCCCGCCCGCCGGGGCCGAGCGAACGCGCCGCCGCGGCGGTGGGCATGGGCGCACCCGCCTCGGCTGCGGACGTGGTGGCGCTGGTGGCGGACCGGGAGAAGTGGGTTGCCTCGCACGCCGACGACGACGCCTCGTGGGCGGTCCTCGGCTCCGCCTACCTCGAACAGGCGCGGCGTACGGCGGACTCGGCCTGGTACCCGAAGGCGGAGAAGGCGCTGAAGCGGTCGCTGGAGGTGCGCCCCGCGGAGAAGGGCAACTTCGACGCGATGACGGCGATGGGCTCGCTGGCCAATGCACGGCGGGACTTCGGGACCGGCAAGAAGTGGGGCGAGCTGGTACGGGCGCAGGCGCCGCGGCGGTGGACGGCGTACCCGGTGCTGGTGGACGCGTACACGGGGCTCGGCGACTACAAGGGCGCCCAGAAGGCGATGGAGCTGCTGATGGAGCTGCGGCCGGGGCTGGCTGCCCACATCAGGGCCTCGCAGGTGTACCGGGACCGCGGCTGGCGTGAGGACGCGGTGGTGTCGATGGAGTCGGCGGCGGCCGCGGCGAAGGCCCCGGCGGAGAAGGCGTACGCGCTGTTCCGGCTCGGGGAGCTGTCCTGGGAGCGGGGCGACCCGGCGGAGGCGCTGCGGCAGTACGAGGGGGCGCTGCGGACGGATCCGGCGCAGGCGGAGGCCTTGGCGGGCCGGGCGCGGGCGCTGGCGGCGCTGGGGCGCGGCGGGGAGGCGGTGCGGGACTACCGGATGGCGCTGGGCCGTACCCCGGTGCCGCAGCTGGCCCGGGAGCTGGGCGAGCTGCTGGAGTCGCTGGGCCGGGAGCAGGAGGCGCGCGCGCAGTACGAGGCTCTGGCGACGATGGCGGTCCGGGACGGCGCGAACGGGGTGGACGACGACGTGGTCCTGGGCCTGTACGAGGCGGACCACGGGGATCCGGCGGCGGCGGTGCGGCGCCTGTCGCAGGAGTGGGAGCGGCACAAGAGCATGCAGGCCGCGGACGCGCTGGGGTGGGCGCTGCACCGGGCGGGTGATCATACGGCGGCACTGGAGTACGCGAAGAAGGCGACGGAGCCGGGCCTGCGCAGCGCCGACTTCGCCTACCACCGGGCGATGATCGAGCGGGCCCTGGGCGACGAGGCCGGCGCGCGGCGGCACTTGCAGGAGGCGTTGCGTACGAACCCGTACTTCTCGCCGGTGCGGGGGCCGCTGGCGAAGGAGGCGCTGGCGGCGATCGGGCAGCCGCCGCCGGGCGGCCCGGAGCACCTGCAGCCGGTCACGCCGTGGGTCGAGCCTGAGCTCCCGAAGCCCGACCCGCAGCCGAAGCCGAAGCCGTCCCCGTCCGCCGGCCGCTGACGCGCACCCGAAGACCGCGCGCCGCGCGCACCGGGTGTCCCCTCCTGCGGTGAGGGCGGGCACGGGCGCGGACCGCCGCCGGCCCGGTGCGCGGGCACCGGGCGCAGCGGCCGGCGGACCGCCTCCGGCCTGCGGCGCGCCGACTGCTCGGCGCGCCGCCGCGGCCGGTGCAATACCTGCGGCAGGGAAGACGACGGCGGCGCCGACGGAGCCACCGCCAGGGACGGCCGGCCGGACGGTGCACCCGTGCGGCACGCCGGAGCCGCGCCCGCGGCAGCGAACGACGGGGGCGGATCCGCCGACAGGGACGGCCGGCCGGACAGTGCACCCGTGGCACACCGGGGCCCCCGGCATGCGGCGGGGCACGACGGGGCGGAGGTCCCGCCGGGGACGGCGGGACCGTACGCCCGCGGCACACGCCGGGGCGCCCCGACTACGGCAGGGCACGACAGGGGCGGCCAGCCGGGCGGTGCGTCCGTGGGGCACGCGGGGGCGCCGCGCCTGCGGCCTGGAGGGGCCGTCGGGTGGGGCCCCTGCCCGGCGGCGACACCCCATCAGTGCGGCCCGGCACAGCCGTGCGGTGGAGCCGACCGTGCGGCCCGGTGCGGGGTGCGGCACGGCGCCGCGTTTCGGCCCGCTCCCCTCCGGAGGGCACCACGCGGCGGCGTGTCCGCCCCCGCACCGGGGCCGACGGCAGCCCGAGGCCCCCGGCGGCTGCCGGGGGCCTGAAGGCGCGTGCGCGATGTCAGAGGTTGCCGCGCTTCTCCTGCTCGCGCTCGATGGCCTCGAACAGGGCCTTGAAGTTGCCCTTGCCGAAGCCCATCGAGCCGTGGCGCTCGATGATCTCGAAGAAGACCGTCGGGCGGTCCTGCACCGGCTTGGTGAAGATCTGCAGCAGGTAGCCGTCCTCGTCGCGGTCGGCGAGGATCTTCAGCTCGCGCAGTTCGTCGATCGGCACCCGGGTGTCGCCGACCCACTCGCCGAGCGTGTCGTAGTACGTGTCCGGGACGGACAGGAACTGGACGCCCGCGGCACGCATCGAGCGGACCGTGGAGACGATGTCGTTCGAGGCCAGCGCGATGTGCTGGACACCGGGGCCGTTGTAGAACTCCAGGTACTCGTCGATCTGCGACTTCTTCTTCGCGATCGCCGGCTCGTTGATCGGGAACTTGACCTTCTTGGTGCCGTCCGCGACCACCTTGGACATCAGCGCCGAGTACTCGGTCGCGATGTCGTCGCCCACGAACTCCTTCATGTTCGTGAAGCCCATGACCTTGTTGTAGAAGGCGACCCACTCGTTCATGCGGCCGAGTTCCACGTTGCCGACGCAGTGGTCGATGGCCTGGAAGGTGCGCTTGGCCGGGCCCTCGACCATCGGCTCGACGGCCACGTAGCCCGGCAGGTAGGGGCCGGTGTAGTCGCCGCGCTCGACCAGCGTGTGGCGGGTCTGGCCGTACGTCGCGATCGCGGCCAGCACGACCGTGCCGTGCTCGTCCTTGACCTCGTAGGGCTCGTCCAGGCCGCGGGCGCCCTGCTCGACGGCGTACGCGTAGGCGGCGCGGACGTCGGGGACCTCGATGGCGAGGTCGATGACGCCGTCGCCGTGCTCGGCGACGTGCTCGGCGAGGAAGCGGCCGTGGTCGGTCGTCGCCTTGATGACCGAGGTCAGCACGAAGCGGGCGGAGCCGTTCGTCAGGACGTAGCTGGCCGTCTCGCGGCTGCCGTTCTCCGGTCCGGAGTAGGCGACGAGCTTCATGCCGAACGCGGTCGAGTAGTAGTGCGCGGCCTGCTTGGCGTTGCCGACGGCGAAGACGACCGCGTCCATGCCCTTCACCGGGAACGGGTCCGCCTCACGCGCGGTGTGCGGGGTGGTTTCGAGGTTCGCCAGAGACTCAGTCATGACCGCAGATTCCCGCCGATCCACAAGCTGCGCAATAGTTTCCAGAACGACTGTACAAACTGCACAGCACGGGCGGAGGATGGCTGAAACATCTGCGCACTATGACCACCCGCGAGCACGCGTGGGCACCCGGAGGCATCCATGGGCATCGACGATCTCGACGGCCGGCTCATCGTCCTGCTGGCCCGTGAGCCCCGGATAGGGGTACTGGAGGCCTCGCGCCGTCTGGGTGTGGCCCGCGGGACGGTGCAGGCGCGCCTCGACCGGCTCCAGTCCAGCGGGGTGATCCGGGGGTTCGGCCCGCAGGTCGACCCGACGGCCCTCGGATATCCGGTGACCGCCTTCGCGACACTGGAGATCAAGCAGGGGCAGGGGGCCGACGTACGGGCACACCTGGACGGGGTCCCCGAGGTGCTGGAGCTGCACACCACCACCGGGCACGGGGACATGCTGTGCCGGCTGGTGGCCCGCTCGAACGCCGATCTCCAGCGCGTGATCGACCGCGTCGTGGGCTTCGACGGGATCGTCCGCGCCTCGACGGCGATCGTGATGGAGAACCCGGTGCCCTTCCGGATCATCCCGCTGGTGCAGCAGGCCGCGGAGGACGACCCCCGGACCCAGTGACGCAAAGAGTTCTATGCAAAGAAACCCTTGCAGAGAAACCTTTGCATCCCTAGGGTCGAGGCATGCCCCAGAGCAGTTCGCAGAGCCGTCCCGAAAGCCGCCCCGAGAACGCGCCCGCGGAGGGGCGGGCGCCCGTGGAGCCCACCCTCCGGATGCTCGACGCCAGCGCCCTGCGCGGCCTCGCCCACCCCCTGCGGATGCAGCTGCTTGCGGCCCTGCGCCGGGAGGGCCCCGCCACCGCCTCCCAACTCGCCGAGCGCTTCGGCGAGTCCAGCGGATCCACCAGCTACCACTTGCGCCGGCTCGCCGCGCACGGCTTCGTCGAGGACGCGCCCGGCCACGGCAAGGGCCGGGAGCGCTGGTGGCAGGCCGTGCACGAGGGCACCGCCTTCGACGGATCGCTGATCCACGACGCCGACCCGGCCACGAGCGGCGCGGCCGAGGTCTTCCTTCAGACCGTCGCCGCGAACCACACCCAGGAGGTCTCCGCCTGGATCTCCGAGGCCCGGAACCGGCTGGGCCGCTGGGAGCCCGGCGCCGACCTCAGCGACTTCACCCTGCGGCTGACGGCCGGGCAGAGCGAGGAGCTGGTCGGCCGACTGCACGACGTGGTCAACACCTACCGGGACCTGCCCGAGGCCGAGGACACCCGGACGGTCCGCGTCCACACGCACGTCCTCCCGCGCTCCGCGTCCGAATAGCGCCCGCGTGCGGCCTTCCGCCGCACCGCACTCCCCCCGCGCCGCCCAGTGCCGCCGCACCGCCGTCCGCCGCACCCGAGGAGTTCGCCGTGCCTTCCGCCGACCATGCCCGCAGCCGGCCCTTACGCCCCACGGGCCGGCGTCCGCTGGCCGCCGTACTGGCCGCCAACACCATCTCCATCGCCGGCAGTTCGCTCACCCTCATCGGCGTTCCGTGGTTCGTGCTCCAGACCACGGGCAGCGCCGGCCGGGCCGGGATCGTCGCCTTCTGCGCCACCCTGCCCGTCGTCGTGGCCGCCCTGGTCGGCGGACCGGTCATCGACCGGATGGGCCGCCGCCGGGTCTCCGCCGCCTCCGACCTGATCTGCGGCCTGTCGGTCGGCGCGATCCCGCTGCTGCACCACCTGGGTGTGCTGGAGTTCTGGATGCTGTGCGCGCTGATGGCCGTCGGCGGCCTCGTGCACACCCCCGGGCTGACCGCCCGGGGCGTGCTCCTGCCGAACCTCGCCGAGCACGCCGGCACCACCCTCGCCCGGGCCGCCAGCCTCTACGACGCGGTCTCGCGCGGCGCACGGATGATCGGGGCCGCCGCGGCCGGCGTACTGATCGCGGCGTTCGGCGCCGAGACCGTCCTGCTGCTGGACGCGGCCACCTTCGGGGTGTCGGCGCTGCTCGTCTCCGCCTTCCTGCGCGGGGTCCCGGCCGCCGAGCCGCAACGGGCCGCGGGCAAGGTCTCGTTCGCCGCCTATCGCGCCGAACTCGCCGAGGGCTGGGCCTTCCTGACCCGTTCCCGGCTGCTGCTGGGCATCACGGTGATGGTCATGATGACCAACGGCCTGGACCAGGGCTGGTCCTCGGTGCTGCTGCCCGTGCACGGCCGGGACGTCCTCGGCGGTGCCGGCACGATCGGCCTGATGATCTCCCTCTTCGGTGGCTTCGCCCTGCTGGGCGCCCTGCTCTACGGGGCGTGGGGCGAACGGTTCCCGCGCCGGGCGGTGTTCGCGACGGCCTTCCTGGTGTCCGGCGCGAGCCGGTACGTGGTCGCCGCGCTCACCGACACGACACTGCCGCTCGCCGTGACGATGGCACTGGCCGGGCTGGGCGTGGGCATGCTGAACCCGATCCTGTCCACGGTCATGTACGAGCGGGTCCCGGAGGAGCTGCGCAGCCGTGTCGCGGGGGTGACCACGGCGGGCTGCGAGCTGACCATGCCGATGGGCGGACTGGCCGCGGGCCTGCTCGTCGACGGCTTCGGGGTGGGCGCCGCGCTGCTGCTCTTCGGCGGCACGTACCTGCTCACGACGCTCGCCCCGCTGGTCTTCCCGGCCTGGCGCGGGATGGAGCGCCGGCCGGAGGTCAGCAGGACGGGGCCGGCTCTCCCCGGTTCAGTGCGCGCAGAGAGTTCACCGCATCCGTCAGCGAAGTGACGGGGACCAGCTGCAGGCCCTCGGGCAGCTCGGACTGCGCGTCCGCGCACTCGGCCTTCGGTACGAGGAACACGCTGGCCCCGTCGCGCCGTGCGGCCTGGGTCTTCAGGGCCACCCCGCCGACGGCGCCGACCTTGCCGTCGGCGGTGATGGTGCCCGTGCCGGCGATGTTGCGGCCGCCGGTGAGGTCGCCGCCGCTGCCGTCGCCGTCGAGCTTGTCGATGATGCCGAGGGAGAAGAGGAGGCCGGCGCTCGGGCCGCCGACATCGGCGAGGTTGAGCTGGACCTTCACGTCCTTGGGGTCCTTGCGGAGGAAGCCGAGGGCGGCGTCGGCGGCGGCCGACTGCGACTTGGCCATTTCCTCCAGATTGTGCTTCTCGATCTCCTCGTCGCTTCCGCCGGAGGAGTAGACGGCCTCCCGCGGAAGGACCGCCTGGTCGGTCTTGAACCAGTGGCCGACGAGTTCGCCCAGCGTCATCGTCGATGACGGGCCGGTGGCGCGGATGGTGGTCATCCGCAGCTGGCCCTCGGTGTCCCGGACGGGTGCCCCGGAGACGGTGATGACGGGCTTGCCCTGGTCGGACCCCAGCACGTCGGCCGTCAGCCCGGGCACGGCGACCACGAAGGGCAGCGGGGCCAAGGCCGCTGCGGCGAACAGCCCGAGCACGGGCACGGCACAGACGGCCAGGGCGGCGGGACGCGGCAGACGTGTGAGGCGAGAGAGCACCCGCCCAATCTATCCGCCCCGTCGCACCACCCGGCCCCGCCGGTGTTCGAGGCACGGGATCCGGGGCGAAGCCCCCACCCTTCCCGCCCCGCCAGGGAACCTCCCAGCGGTGTCCGGGCGAGTTCGAGGCGCGGGGGCTGGGGGCAGCGCCCGCGCAACGGCGCCGCACCCGGCACCGCAACAGCCCCCGGACACGCCGAGCCCGCGGCCCGTGGCCCGCCCACCGAGCCCACGGCAGGCGGCCGGCGGCAGAGCGGCACAGCGGCCGAGGGCAGAGCGGCCGCCGAGCCGCGGCCCGGCGGAGGACGCCCACCGAGCCCGCGGCCTAGCGAAGGGCGTCGGCGACCTCGCGCGCCGCGTCGACCACCCGCGGCCCGACCCGCTCCGGCACGGCGTCGGCCAGCATGACGACGCCTACGCTGCCCTCCAGCCCGCTGATGCCCACCAGCGGCGCCGCGGCGCCGCTGGCGCCCGCTTCGAGCTCGCCGTGGGTCAGCGTGTACCCCGGCTCGATGAGGGAGCCCTGACGCGCGGCCAGGATGGCCCGCCCGGCGGCGCCCCGGTCCAGCGGGTGGCGGAAACCGGCCCGGTAGGCCACGTGGTAGTCCGTCCAGGTCGGCTCCACGACGGCGACGGCGAGCGCCTCGGTGCCGTCGACGAGGGTCAGGTGCGCGGTCGCGCCTATGTCCTCGGCGAGGGACCGCAGCGCCGGCAGGGCCGCCTCGCGCACGAGGGGGTGCACCTGTCGGCCCAGCCGCAGGACCCCGAGTCCGACCCTGGCCCGGCCGCCGAGGTCGCGGCGGACCAGGGCGTGCTGTTCGAGCGTGGCGAGGAGCCGGTAGACAACCGTGCGGTTGACGCCGAGGCGGTTGGAGAGCTCGGTGACGGTCAGACCGTGGTCGGTGTCGGCGAGCAGTTTGAGGACTCTGAGCCCTCTGTCGAGAGTCTGGGAGGTTTCCGCGGTCACGACGCCTCTCCCTCTTTCGGTGAGCGGCGGTGACTCTCGGGGTGGTGCGTCGCCGGTCCCACGGCGGCGCACAGGAGAGGCCGCCGGTAGCGGCCATTGCACCGGCTGCGCTCCCGCGGCGGCGCTGCCACGGTGCGTTCGATGCGGGGAATGTAGCGAGCAGGTCCGCTCAGCGGAAGGGCTCGTCCAGAATCCGGGCGCGAGCTACCTGTTTGTGCCGTTTCCTGATCGCCTCAAGTGTCGATTCGTGACAACGATTCGCACAGGCGCAGAGATGACGGGACGAACACGGGGTCCGTGCGAACCTCCGCACGGACCCCGTCACGCATTCCGGACGAACTCACCACGTTCGCCGCATTCACCGCATGCGCCCCCTCAGCGCATGCGGGTCGCCCACTCCTGCACCTTCTTGATGCGCTCGCGGATCTGCCCCGCCGTCGCCTCCGCGCTCGGCGGCCCGCCGCAGACGCGGCGCAGCTCCGTGTGGATCACCCCGTGCGGCTTCCCGCTCTGGTGGACGTACGCGCCCACCATCGTGTTGAGCGACTTGCGCAGCTCCAGCAGTTCCTTGTGCGAAACGACCGGCCGCCGGTCGGCAGGCAGCTCCAGGAGGTCCGCCTCGGAGTCGGGCTTGCGCCGGCTGTGCGCGATCTGCCGGGACTGCCGCTTCTGCAGCAGCATCTGCACCTGGTCCGGCTCCAGCAGCCCGGGGATGCCGAGGTAGTCCTGCTCCTCCTCGCTGCCCGGGTGCGCCTGCATGCCGAACTCGGCCCCGTCGTACAGGACCCGGTCGAAGACGGCGTCGGACTCCAGTGCCTCGAAGGACATCTGCTCGTCCTCGCCGGTGTCCTCGTCCTCCTGCCGGTTCGCCTCGTCCATCTCCTTCTCGGACTCGGCGTACGGGTCTTCCTCGCCCTGCTTCTTCGGCTTGTCGAGCACGTGGTCGCGCTCGACCTCCATCTCGTTGGCGAAGCCGAGGAGGTAGGGAATGGTCGGAAGGAACACCGACGCCGTCTCGCCGCGCCTGCGCGAGCGCACGAAACGTCCGACGGCCTGGGCGAAGAACAGCGGAGTGGAGATCGTGGTCGCGTACACGCCGACCGCGAGGCGCGGCACGTCGACGCCCTCGGACACCATGCGGACCGCGACCATCCAGCGGTCGTCGTTCGCGCTGAAGGTGTCGATGTTCTTCGAGGCCCCGGTGTCGTCGGAGAGCACCAGGGTCGGCTTCGTCCCGGTGATCTCCCGGATGAGCTTGGCGTACGCGCGCGCCGAGTCCTGGTCGGAGGCGATGACGAGGCCGCCCGCGTCCGGGATGCCCTTGCGGACCTCGGTGAGCCGCTGGTCGGCGGCCCGCAGCACGTTGGGCATCCAGTCGCCGCGCGGGTCCAGGGCGGTGCGCCAGGCCTGCGAGATGGCGTCCTTGGTCATCGGCTCGCCGAGGCGGGCGGCGATCTCGTCGCCGGCCTTGGTCCGCCAGCGCATGTTGCCGCTGTAGGAGAGGAAGATGACCGGCCGGACGACTCCGTCGCCGAGCGCGTTGCCGTAGCCGTAGGTGTAGTCGGCGGAGGACCGACGGATCCCGTCGTTGCCCTCCTCGTAGGTCACGAACGGGATGGGGTTGGTGTCGGACCGGAAGGGGGTGCCCGTCAGCGCGAGCCGCCGGGTCGCCGGGTCGAAGGCCTCCAGGCAGGCCTCGCCCCAGGACTTCGAGTCGCCCGCGTGGTGGATCTCGTCGAGGATCACCAGGGTCTTGCGCTGCTCGCAGCGGTTGCGGTGGAGCATGGGGCGCACGCCGACACCGGCGTAGGTGACGGCGACGCCGTGGTAGTCCTTGCTGAGCGGGCCCGCCGAGTACTCGGGGTCCAGCCGGATGCCTATCCGGGCGGCGGCCTCCGCCCACTGCTTCTTGAGGTGCTCGGTGGGTGCGACGACGGTCACCTGCTGCACCACGTGGTGGTGGAGCAGCCAGGAGGCGAGGGTCAGGGCGAAGGTGGTCTTGCCTGCTCCGGGGGTGGCGACGGCGAGGAAATCGCGGGGCTGGTTCTGGATATAGCGGTCCAGCGCTCCCTGCTGCCAGGCGCGCAGCTTGCTGGCGGTGCCCCATGGGGCACGGCCGGGGAAGGCGGGTGAGAGGTGGTGGGAGGCGGTAGTAGTCACGGTCTCCGGTTCGTGCTCTCGGCGGCGGTCGTACGTAGGACAACCGGGCCACCCTACCGGGGCGGGCCCGCCCCTCGCGGAGGGACAGGCCCGTGACCTCGGGCGGTGCGGCGAGCGTCACACGGAGCGCAGCCGCCCGGCGATCGCCGCGATCTCCGCCTCGCCTCTCCCGCCGCCACGCCGATGACCGGGCCGGAGGCGAGCTGCTGGTCCGCGGCGGCGAGATCGACCCCGTGGGCCGCGAGGAACGTCGCGGCGGCCGGCCATGCGCCGCGCTTGTTCCCGTCGACGCGGGGTGGTTGGCGGATGCCGTGGAGCAGGGCCGCGGCCCTGCCCGTAACGAGGGCCGGCGGGACAACGCGGCGGGGCGCGACACCAGCCACCGCAGACCCGGCCTGATCGGCGAGGCACCCCCGAAGGTCCAGCGCCTCGGCGAGGTGAGGTGCCGGTGGCACCCGGTGGTGTGCACCCGCCGAGCCTGGGCAGGAGGGGCATGCCGCTCGGCGAGCCGTCCGACCGCTTCCGCGAGCTTCTTCCGCTCCGCCCGCGGGTGGTCCCGTAGGGCTCCGGTACGACGCCTGCGGGCGGGCACCCGGTGGCATCACCGGGCGCCCGGCGGCATCGGCCGGACGCCCGGCTCCGCGCACTCGGCGGCGGGGGGCCCGATGGCGACCTGGTTCACGGACGGCAACGTCGCCGCTCGGGGCCGCACGGACACCGGGCCTTTCCGGTTCCCGGGCTCAGCGCTCCGCGGGCTCCAGCCGGGTCGCGACCCACGCCCCCACCAGCGCCACGCACGCCATCGGAAGGAACACGACCGCGAAGGCGGCGGGGTGCGAGGCCCCCGTCCCGCCGGCGGTCACCGCGTGCGCGGCCCCGACCGCTCCCCCGCCCAGCGCGGCGAAGGCGGCGCCCCCGGCGGCGAGCAGCACGACGTTCGCGAGCGCGTCGGAGATCTGCAGGGCGGCGGAGTTGGCGCCGACCTCCTGCGGCGCGGACAGCTTCAGCAGGAGCACGCTCGTGGAGCCGATCACCAGGCCCATCCCGAGGCATCCCACGGCCCAGGCCAGCGCCAGCGTCCACACGGGGACGGACTCGATGAGCACGGCGGGCGCGGCGGCGATGGCCAGTGCCACCAGCACCATGCCGGTCACCATCAGCCGTTGCCGGTAGGGGGCCGTCCGCCCCTGTGACTGCACCCACGAGCCGCCCGCCCAGGTCACCCCGCCGAGCGCGAGGGAGAAGCCGGCCATCGTCGGGCTGAGCCCCCGCTGGGTGACGAGCATCAGCGGTACGAAGCTCTCGGCGGCGATGAACGCCCCCGCCGCGACACCGCGCAACAGCACCACGGACGGCAGCCCGCGCCGGGCCAGGTACGTCCCGCGCGGCAGCAGCCCCAGCACCGCCGGAACGAGCAGGGCCGCGCCGGCGATGCCCGGCAGGAGCGAGAGCCACCGCAGGTCCTGGGCGGCGTACTGGAGCAGGCCCGCGCCGACGGAGATCCCGAGCGCCAGCCGGATCCGCCGCCGGTCGAAGGCCGCGGCCTCGCCGCCCACGGGACCGGAGGCGGAGCGCCGTATCGCCGGCAGCGCGACGACGAGCGGTACGACCACGAGGGCCGGGATGCCGAGGAACACCCACCGCCAGCCGAGGTGTTCGGTGACCGTGCCGGAGGCGAGCGGCCCGACGATGGAGGGGACGACCCAGCTGGCGGCGAAGGCGGCCATGATCGCGGGCCGCAGCCGCTCCTCGTAGGCCCGGCTGACGACGACGTACAGCGCGACGATGACCAGCCCGCCGCCGAAGCCCTGCACGGCGCGGCCGAGGACGAACACCCACATGGCGCCGGCGGTCCCGGAGACCACCAGCCCCGAGGCGAACGCGGCGATTCCGACGGTCAGCGGCCTGAGCGGCCCCTGCCGGTCGGCCCACTGCCCGGACAGGACCATGCCGAAGAGGCTGGTGGTGAAGTAGGCGGAGAAGGCGAAGGCGTACAGCCCGATCCCGTCGAGCTCGCGGGCGGCGACGGGCATGGCCGTGCCGACGGCGGTCGCCTCGAAGGCGATGAGGAAGACGACCGAGATGATCCCGATGCTGAGCGTCCGGTACGCGGGCCCCATGACCCCGCCCTGCGGCGGGGGCGGGAGGGGTGCGGTTCTCTGGGGCAGGCGGGGTTCGAGGGCGCTCATCGCCCCAGAGTAAGGTGCACAGCCCGGTTTCGACCCTGTCCGTTCGACCGATCCCGGCCTCGGTCCCGGGTCCTAGGCCCGGGACCACGCGTCGTCCGTGAACGCGGCATGGCAGCCCTGTCGCAGCCCGGGCCGTCCCCTTCCCCGGCCGGCGGCCGCCCGCGTACGGTCGGCGACATCACCACAGCCGTGGGCCCGGTCCGCCCGGCCCCGGCACGCGCCGGAGCCCGCCCGGGGGGGGGCGCACCCTCGGGCGGCCTTCGTCTTTCCGTCGCGCCCGCTACGCGCCGCAGCCGGTCTGCTGCCGCGCTGACTCCATGAACTTCTTCATCAGGGCGGCGAACGCAGGACGCCGGTCCTCCCGCTTCAGCCCGTCCGGTACGGCGTCGATGAACAACACCAGGTCGAAGGCCTCCGCGGGCCCCTTGCAGCCGAGCACCACAGCGGCCCCGCTGTCCCACAGCCTGCTGTTGTCCGTGTCGGGCAGCTCATCGGGCTGGTGCTTCTCGACCTCGGAACCCCAGGTGACCTCCTGCCCCGCAGGTCTGCGCTGCGCCGAGACGGTCAAGCGGGGGTTGCCGTCGACGTCGATGTTGCAGATGGCCTTGGTTCGGCCCGCGGTCAGGCGGAGGTCTCCCGGCGAGTCGACTCGCACCTTGTCACCGGTACCCATGAACGGAGCGAGCTCGGCCGGGGTGAACACCCCGAAGCAGGTGGACGCGGGCAGCTCGGGCGCGGCCGACTCCTTGCCGTCGGAGCAGGCGTTCAGCAGCGCCGCTCCGACGGCAACGGCGGCCACCACACACGGAACGCGCACCCGGGGCGTCAGCATCATGATCCGCCGTTCATGGTCGCCACGAGGCCGCGGCCCACCGAGTGGGCGTTCGCCGTCTCTGTGGAGGCCTCACCTGCATAGGAGTTCACCGTGCGCTCGGACAGCCCGGACCCCCGCGCCGCGATGCGCACCGAATCCGCAGCAGCGGTCGACGCGGCCGTCTGCGACCGCGTGAAGTCCGTCCCCGCCTGCTGGTTGCTGCCCTCGAGCTTCTTGGCGATGTCCTCCTTCGCCCCCTCGACCACGCTCGCGGCGATGTCCTCCTGCAGTGCGCCTACAACGTCCCCGGCGATGGGTACCAGTTCCAGGTACTTTCCGCCCGCCGCAGTGATGACGCGGTTGACCCACTTGGCGTTGTCCTCGACGCCCTTGACGTACTCCTCCGCCTCGTGCGTGTTCGCGCCGAATGTGCCCTCGGCCCGGGCCTGGGCCAGCATGCCGGCGATCTCTCCGCCCGGATGCACGGCCACCCTGATCGCCGCGTCCACGTCGTCGTACTCGCCCCGATGCGCGAACACGTCGTTGACCAGCACGGTCGTGAAGGTCCGCTGCGCCGTGGTCATGGCGCCGTAGGCGTCCGGGTCCTGACCCACCGCCCCGATGAATCTGGCCATGCCGGCCTTGTCGAACTCGGCCATCACGCCGTTGGCCTTGATCGAGTGACTGTTGTTGTCCGCCGCGGCCTGGATGTCCGGCATGTACTCGGCCGCCATCTGGCCGAAGTGACCGGACAGCCCGTTCAGCGGGCCCTCCGGGTCACCCGGCTTGGCATCGACCAGCTCCGGCTTGTCGCCGATCTTCTCGACGACCCGTTCCATCACGGCCGTCATCGCCTCGGTGTGCGGCACGGGCTTCGCGGCCTCGTCGCCCGGTACACGGCCGGAGACGGCAGCCACCAGCGCGTCACCCAGGGCCTGTTGGGCCGGGCGGAAGTCGCCGGTCGGGGTGATGTCGAAGCCGTCCATGTACGGCTTCTTGTCGAGCATGTAGTCGACCATGCCCCGCTCCTTGCCGTGCTGCCCGCCGACCGGCTTGTCGTCCTTCGTGACGACGCCGTCCTTGTTGCTGTCCTCCCGGACCGGCTCGTTGAAGAAGGCCGTCGCCGCGTCCGGATTGTTGCCCAGCGCCTCCATGAGCCCGGTCAGCGGGTAGAAGCCGCGGCCGCCCTCGGGCCCCTGGTTCAGGACGGTCTCCAGGCCGATCGGCGTGTGGAACTCCCACGCCTGCGGGTCCTTGCGGTCCATGGCGATCATGTCGCGGCCGACCGAAGTCAGGAACTCCGTGTCGTACTTCCCCTCGCGCAGCAGCGCACCGAGGGCCTGGTAGCCGTAGATCTGCCGGACGCCGCCGAAGACGTCCATCTCCTTGCGCCCGGCCTTCATCAGCTGGGTCGTCCAGGCCGCGTCGAGATGCCCCGGCACGTCCTTGTGCGTGGCGAGGCCGAGCATCGCGCCCAGGTCGCTCTGGATGTTCGAGACCATGAGCGCCCGGTCCTTGCCGGCAGCGCCCAGGCTGGTCGCGTCCAGCGACATCGCGGAGTACATCTGCAGGGTGCCTTCGGCACCGATGGTCCGGAACAGGCCCGTCGAGAACTCGGGGTCCTCGCGGTTGTCGTCGAGCAGTTCCTCCAGCTCGCGCAGCGCCTCGACGTTGCGGGCCGTGCCGCCCGGGCCGGTGACCTTCTTCATCAGGTCGGCGGCGCGGGAGACCTGTTCGGCGTCGAGAGTGGTGAACTGCGGTGCGCTGAAGTCATGTTCGTCCGTCGCGTTCGCCCGGAGGACGCGGACCAGGGAGTCGTCGGCGTCCTGGGCGTTCTCGACGGCCCGGTTGACCTGGGACTGCCAGGCGTTGCGGTTCGCGTTGAGGGTCTGCTGGTAGTCGGGGTCGTGGCGGGCCGCGTTCCGCTCGGCCTCGGTGGGCAGCGGGATGGCGCTGACCCGGCCGGTGGCGTCGATCCGGAAACCGGCTGCCGGTGCCTCCGCGGCGAGCCTCTTCAGTTCGTCCTGGGCGGCCTTGAAGGTGGCGTGCGCGTCGGCGAGGACCTGGTGCATCCCCTTGGCCGCCTTGGCCGCGTCCTCGAACTCCTTCGCCGTCTTGTCGACGAACCCGCGTGCCACCCCGGCGGTGATCCCGTTCCACTCGGCCTTGTCGGACTTCGCCTTCATGCCGTTGCGGGCGGCCTCGGCCATCTCGTCCAGCTTGCCGGCCATGGCCGTCCAGTCGGTGACCGCGGTCCCCAGCTTGTCCAGGGGCGCGTTCATCACGTTCTCGTACGTCAGCATCCGGGGCGCCCTCGTCTACTTCAGGTACGTGTCGATGGCGGACGCCGTGAAGTCCGCGTGGAGCTGCTGCTCGTCCTTGGCGTGGGAGGAGAGCGAGTAGTTCAGGCCGTTGGAGATGTTGGCGCAGGCTGCCACGAGGGTCTTCACCTGCGTCTCCCAGAGGGTGTTGGCCTTGAGCAGGGCGGCCCCGCTCGCGAAACCCTCCCTGGTGAGGGCCGCGGCGGCCTCGGCGGTCGCGGTGGCGGCGTGTTTGCCGTCGGTCTGCAGGCGGGTGTGCAGCTTGTACGCCTCCGAGCCGACGGCTCCGATCTGGTCCTGGTTGAGCGCGAGATCGGCGTCGCCGGGGGCGCCGGGTCCGCCGGGGGCGGGATCGGTGGGGGCCTGATTGAGCCGCATGGCGACGTTGGCGGTGGCCGTGGCGCGAGCCGCCGACCACTCTTCGTCGAACGACATCGCGTGAACCTCCGGGTCGGAACGGGGTGGGATCAGATCAGCGGTTGCGCCGTACGACGACCGCGGTCACGGCCCCACCGATGAGCACGCACGCCCCGAGCCCGAGCCCCACCCAGAGCAGAGAGCTGCTGCTCTGCTTCTCCTCGGCGGCCTGAGGGGTCGGCTCGGACGCCGCCGACGCGGGCGCGGAGGGCGACTTGGCCCCCGACTGGGCTGCGGCCAGGTCGGGCAGCGGGTACACATCGGCGGGCCCCGGATCCCCGGGCGTCTGCAACGCGATCCGGGGCCGGACGATGCCGTAGCCGACATAGTCGTTGCGCTGCGACCCGTCGACGGGCTTACCGGCGTTGTTCAGAAGGACGCGCAGGACCTGGTTGTTGGTCCACTCGGGGTGGGCGGACCAAAGGAGTGCGGCGGAGGCGGAGGCGAGGGCGGAGGCGTCGCTGGTGCCGTGGGTCTTGCAGAGACCCGACTTGCCGGTACAGGCGGTGATGATGTCGATACCAGGTGCAGCCATGTCCACCTGAGGGCCGTGCTGCGACTCCTTGGTCGGCTCCCCGGTGGTATTCACAGCTCCAACTCCCACAACCCCAGGGGTAGCGGCCGGATAGAGAAGGCTGTTGGTGGAACTCCCATAGTTGCCAGCGGCAGCGAAGATCAGCTTCCCCTTGGAGAGCGCGTACTTCACCGCTTCAGCCCGATCTCGATCATCTTCGGGGCTGCCACCGATGGCCTTGGAGATGTTGATGACCTTGGCGTCTGAGTCTGCGGCATATCGAATGGCCGCGACCAGTGAGGGGGCTTTCGCCTCCTCATGCACGTCAGGCACACGAATCGGAAGAATTGTGGAACCAGGCGCGAGTCCGAAGGCACCGTCACCACTCGGGTGCTTCCCGGTGCCGGCAATCATCGCGGAAATGCCTGTGCCATGACCGTCATAGTCGTTATCTCGGTCAGTCGGAGCATCCCCAACCGGAAACACCGCACCAGGAAGGATCTGCCCTTCAAGTTCCGGGATGCGATTAACGCCTGAGTCGATCACCGCAACTGTGACTCCCTTGCCGGTGCTGATCTTCCAGATCTCGTCCGCTTTCATGGCGTCGAGATGCCACTGCTGCGATCGGATGGTCTCCGCATGGGCCGGTGTCGCGGCGACCCCGGCCAGCAGGAAGCCCAACAGGGCCGCGGTCGCCTTGCGCACGTGCATCCCGTACAAAGTCCGTTCTGCTCAGTCGATCACAGGCGGGGCAACACGACGGTTGGCCTGCCAGGTCTCTTCGTCCTCGGTCAGGTAGTCGGGGCGCTCGCCGCCCTGGTCGTCCCGGCGCCTGCCCGGAGTTGCGCCTGCGGCTGCGTGACCCACGGGACCGACACCGTTGCGCACGAGACCGGAACCGCCCTGGGTGAACGGCTGACCCGCCGCGATCGGACGACCGACCGTACCGGCCTGACGCCCGCCCATGACGCCACCCGGTTCCGAGGCCAGTCGGCGGCCGGCCGGGAGCCCTGCCTGGGTGCCGCCGTAAGGGCCGCCGGCACCGTGGCCCATACCGCCACCCATGTGACGACCTGCTTGAGTGCCTTCACCGATGACCGTGCCGCGTGGGATGCCGGAAATCGGGCCGGTGGACGTCACCGGACGGCCGCCCGTGATGCCGGCGTCCCGCGGGGGCAAGCCGGGCGTGCCGATGACCTTGCCACCAGGAGGAACGCCAGGACCACCCATTCCCGGGTACGGGCCGATTCCGGGGCCGGTACCGAAGGGGCCGGGGCCCTTCGGGCCGCCGAGGGGCGGGAGGGTCACAGGCGGGACGAAGGGGCCGGGTGTAGGCCCGACAGGACCCGTGGCCGGTGGGAGACCAGGTGTGGTGGTCACCGGCGGCGTGGTGGAGGGCGGAAGCGTAGCGACGGTGTCGAGATCCACGCCTACTTCGCGATCCGGGATCGACGGCACGGAAACCGACGGGACCGTACTACCCGGCCTCGGCTCATGTCCGGGTACCGAGCCCGGCCCAGTCGATTGCGGACCGACGTCTGAACGCGGCGGCGAGTACGAGGAGCTGGCTGCCCCCCCACCGTATCCCCCTCCGGGCCTCTCTATGTCTTCCATGCCGTAGCTCTTGTCCGGCACGAACACCGGCGGCGGCAAGGGGAACGTCGGGATCGTCGCCTTGTCCATCTGCGCCGACGACTGCTCGTACGACCCTGAGAGCTTGTTCATCGCGTCCACGGCCCGAGCGTGGTCTCCGCTCAGCTTCGACCAGGCCTGCTGCCCCAGCTGCACCGCGTCCGGGTCGTTGCGGTACTCGCGGGACGTGGCGAGGTCCTCCTTTAGGCTCGCCTCCGCCGACGCACTGTACTTCGGCATGTCCCCGGTGCCGTTCTTCGGCTTCACCTCGCGCATGACCTGTGCCGTCTGCGTCAGGTACTTGCCTCCAGCCGCGCTGTAGTCGGCCAGGACCAGCGTGGCACTCCCCGCCTGGCTCACCCAGTTCTGAAACGCCTCGGCCGCCTCACCCTCCCAGCCCTTGACCTTGTGCTTCTTGAGCTTTTCGCCGATTTCCTTGATCGTCTTGGCGGCCTCGGTGAGCTGCGTTCCCCGGGCGCTGACCGCCTCGTCGTCGAGCGCCGCGATCATCGCGTAGAGCTGTGCGTGCGTGTAACCCTCGAATCCGCTCATCCGAGCACACCACCCTTCTTCGTCCCGTTCGGCTGCGGCGAGCCGGGCGCAGACTGCACGCCCTCGCCGGACTTGTCCGCGTACGGGTCACGGTCCGGGACGTATTGGTCATGGGCCTGCTTGGCCAGGAGGCCCATGCGCCGCTTCGTCTCCTCGTCCACCTCGCTGTAGCCCTTGCCGGCCGACTGAACGGCAATGCCCAGGGCCTCGATCTGCACCGCCAGCCCCTTCGACAGCTTCTGCAGCTCCGAGTGGACGGTGGTGTAAGACTTGTTGAGCTTCTCAGCTGCGGGAAAGCCCGTACCCAGCACTCCGTTGGGCAGCGTGCCGTCCGCCAGGGTCCCGTGGTGCGCCGGTGATTCCTGAAGCTTCGTCAGGAGGCCGTCCACCAGCTTTTGGTAGTCCTTCATGTCGTCGTACTGAACCTGCAGGGCCGCAGCCTTCGCCTGCGCGTCCGCCTGCGCCCTGATCGATGCCGCGATGTCCCCGGACAGGCCTACCGCCAGAATCCCGCCGTTGTCTTCTGCCACGATGGCCTCCCCGACTCCCCGACTCCCCGTGGTCGCGACGCTCTGCGCCGCTCCCCGTCCCCGTTCGCACCCGTTCGCACGTGCGCGCGCACACTCTCGTCGATCACTCTAGCGACCGGCACCGACAGCCCCAAGTCCGGGTTGCACGTGCAATGCGGGTCAGACGGTCACGAGTTGGGCACCGCCACCGCCGCAGACGGCCTGATCGGGAGCCGGTTGACCGGGCGCCCAGTGGCCGCGCGGACTGCCGAGGCGATCGCCGCCGGGGTCGTCACCACCGGGACCGCGCTCGCCGCCTTCGCGCCGAACGGGGCCACCACGTCGCGCTCCTCCACCAGTTTCACGATGCGGACCGTCGGGGCGTCCAGTGCCGTCGGCAGGGCGTAGCCCGTCAGGTCGGGGTGGCGGACCAGGCCGGCGACCGTGCGGAGGTTCTCCGTCAGGGCCGCGCCCACGCCCTGGGTGACGCCCGCTTCGATACGGGCCTCGAGCTGGCGGGGGTTCAGGATCCGGCCGACGTCCTGGGCCACCGCGAGCTCCACCACCCGTACGGACCCCAGCTCGATGTCCACGTCCACCACCGCGCGGATCGCGCAGAAGGCGAGGCCCACGAACGCGTCGCCCTGGCCGTCAGCGTCCAGCGGTTCCGTCGGGTGGGGGCGGCACTGGGCGGTCGCCCAGAGTTCCTTGCCCGCCATCGCCTCTGCGACCGACATCGAGAACGCGCCGTCGTACGAGGTGATGCGGCCGTCCTGGATCTGCAGGAGCTCCGTCGACATGCCCAGCTTGTGTGCCATCGGCTGGAGGAGCTGGGTGCGGACCATCTTGGCGGCCCGCTCCACCGCGCCGCCCGACACCCACGTGTGGCGGCCGTGCGCCGACGGACCGGCCGGCGGCTGGTCGGTGTCCACCGGGGCCACCGCCACCTCGTCGACACCCAGGATCTCCTGGACGATCTGGCGGGCCAGCGTGCCGAAGCCCTGGCCGGTGTCGACCGCGGCGCAGATGACGGTGGCCACGCCGCCCACCACCTTCACCGTGGCGGTGGAGACCTCGTCGGTCCCTTCCGCGCCGAGCATGTGGACCATGCCGACCCCGTAGCCGACACCGCGCCGCACCGCGCCCGGCTCGCCCGCGCCCTCGGGGCCGCCGGGCAGCAGCCACTCGTCCTCGGGGGCGTCCTTGGGGAGCGCGGGCAGCTCGAAGTCGCGCACCGAGCGCAGGAGTTCCGCCACCGGCGCCGGGCAGGTGACCGTCTGGCCCGTGGGGAGCAGGTCGCCGGTAGCGATGACGTTGCGCATGCGCAGTTCCGCGCCGTCGATGCCGAGGGCGGCCGCGAGCTTGTCCATCTGGCCCTCGTAGGCGGCGCACACCTGCATGGCGCCCTCGCCGCGGACGTGGCCGGAGGGCGGGTTGTTGGTCCGTACGACCCAGCCCTCGACGAAGGCGTGCGGGACGACGTACGGGCCGCAGGCGAAGGCCACCGCAGCAGCCAGGGATTCCGCGGAGGCGTCGGCGTAGGCGCCCGCGTCCATCAGGATCTGCGCCTCGACCTTGACCAGGCGGCCCTCCGCGTCCGCGTGGTGGCGGTAGCGGAGCAGGGTCGGGTGGCGGTGGGTGTGGCCGAGGAAGGACTCCTCGCGGGTGGCGGCCAGCTTCACCGGGCAGCCCGTTCGCAGCGCGAGCAGGCCGAGCGGGAGCTGGAAGGCGGCGTCCTCGCGGTCGGCCGTCGCGCCCGGCACGCCGGTGACGACGACGCGTACGCGGTCCGGCTCCAGACCGAAGCAGGCGGCGGCCAGGTCCCGGTCGGTGTGCGGGTCGGTGGAGGCGGTGTAGAGCTCGACGCCGCCGTCGGGGCGGGGCACGGCCAGCCCGGCCTCGGCGCCGATGGGGGCGGGGTCCTGGCGGCCGATGCGGTACAGGCCCTCGACGACGACCTCGCCGGTGGCCTCCGGGTCGCCGTAGCGCAGCGGGATGTGCCGGATCAGGTTGCCGTCGGGGTGCAGGGCGGGGGCGCCGAAGGACTGCTCGGGGTCCGTGACCGGGTCGAGGAGTTCGTACTCGACGGCGATCGCGGCCGCGGCGAGCCGTGCCGTGTCCGGGTGGTCGGCGGCGACGGCGGCGATGGGCTCGCCGTGGTGGCGCACGACGTCGTGGGCGAACACCGGCCGGTCGGCGATCCGGCGGCCGTGGGTGGTGGCGCCGGGCACGTCTGCGTGGGTGACGACGGCGCGCACGCCGGGCATCTCCGCGGCGGCCTTGGTGTCGATGGAGAGGATCCGGGCGTGGGCGTGAGGGGAGCGCAGCACGGCGGCCCACAGCAGGCCCTCGGCCCACAGGTCGGCGGCGTAGGGGAAGGTGCCCTCGGTCTTGGCGCGGGTGTCGGCGGCCTCGACGGAGGCTCCGATGCCGCGAGGTGCCTGCGGTTCGGCGGCCTCGGCCGCCCCCGGGACCGTCATGGCCGTCACCGTGGCGTTCACGGCTGTCGTCGCCGTCGCCGTCGCCGCGTCCTGCCCGCTCACGCCGTGCCTCCGTGGTGGATGCCGCCCTCGCCGGGCGCTGCCTGGTGCGGGATGCGCGCCTCCGGCGCGGCCCCGCCCTGGGCCTGAACGTGCCCCTGTCCCTGTCCCTGCCCCTGTCCCTGCGCATGGGCCTGCGCCGCGTCCGCGGAGGCGGCCGACGCGGCCTCCCGCCCGGCCACGACCTCGCGCACGGCCTCGACGACCCCCGAGTAGCCGGAGCAGCGGCAGAGGTTGCCGCAGAGCGCCTGCCGGGTCTCCAGCTCGCTGGGGGCGTGGTTGCCCTCCAGCAGGTCATGGATGGTCATGGCCATGCCGGGCACGCAGAATCCGCACTGCACCGCACCCGACCTGCACAACGCCTGCTGGACGTCCGAGAGTTCCCCGCCCGTCGCGAGGCCCTCGACGGTGCGGACCTCGCTGCCGGCGGCCGTGGCCGCCGGGACCAGGCAGGAGGCGACGAGCCGGCCGTCGACCTGCACGGCGCAGGCGCCGCACTCGCCCTGGGAGCAGCCGTCCTTGGCGCCGGCGAGGCCGAGGCGCTCGCGCAGCACGTAGAGGAGGGACTCCCCGATCCAGGCGCCGGTGACGGGGCGGTCGGCACCGTTGACGCGCAGCACGTAGGAGGCGTGCGGGTGCTCGTGGTGGACGGCGGCGGGCCGGGTCTCCTCCTCGTACGCAGGCGCCCCGTGCGGGACCCCTTCGCCGGTTCCTCCGAGCCGGAGCTCCGCCGCGCTGTCGGCGGTGTCCGACGCCGGCGTGGACTCGGCCGGGACATCGGCGCGGGCGGGGGCGGTTTCGGCGGGCGCCTGCCCCTCGGCGTCGGCGCGGTCCGGTGCGGGCACGCGGCCCGGTTCCGCGAAGCCGTGGGCGTCCGCCGACGCGGGCTCCGCCTCGGGGGCGCCGCCGGCCGGAGCGAGCTCCGCAGCGGGCTCCGCAGCGGACTCCGGGGCCTGGCCGAAGGCCGCGAAGCCGTGCCCGTCGGTGTCCGCGGGATGCGCGGAGTGCGCGGAGTGCGTGGAGTGCGTGGAGTGCGTTGAATGCGTGGAATGGGAGGAGTGCCCCGACTGGCCGGCAGGCCCGAACAGGCCGGCATGCGCGTCGTGTTCGGAGTGGCCGTCGCGCCCGTCCTGTCCGGCACGCCCCCCATGCCGGATGTGCCCGGCATGCCCGGCATCGCCGAGATGCCCGAACAGGTCTGCTTCCTCACCGTGTTCGGCGTGCCCGGGCCGGTCGGAGTGGTCGGGCTCGGTCGGCTGCGCGGCGTCCGCGGCCGGTGCCTCGGCCCGCGCCCCGCCGAAGAGGTCCACGCCGGCGGCGGCCTCGGCCGGATCCTGCGCCGCGGCTGCCGGATGCTGGCGCTCCCCCGCGTGCGCCGTCGCCGCCGGGCCGTGCGCGGCCTCGATGTCGTGCGGCGCCCGGTGCGCCGGCTCGGCCTCCTGCAGCGCGGTGCCCACGCCGGGCCCGCCCAGCACCCGCGGCCCTCGGCCCGCGGCGCCCACACCGGGCCCGCCGAGCAGGCGGCCGGCGGCCTGCGCCGTTGCGGCGGCCGCGGCCGAAGCGGCTGCGGCCTCGTCCGTGCCCGGCAGGACGCCGGCGTCCTGGCCGGGCGCCCGGCCGGGGCCCGGCTCCGGGTCTGCGGCCGACTGCTGCGCCAGGTACGCCCACGGGGCCGGGGCGCCGCCCGGCAGGGTCGCCGGGGCCTGGCTCCAGTCCGCGTCCAGGCCGCCGCCCGTGCGGAAGTCGCCCTGCTGCTGCGCGAAGTCCGGCACCGCCCACTGGCCGGTCGTCGAGGGCGCCTCCTCGGGCTCGTGCACCCCCCCGGGGAACCGCCACTCCGCGGTCGCACCGGGGTCGTGCGCCGGGTCGGACTCCGGCTCCGAGTCGGCGAACGCGGCCGCCGCCGACGCCGGGATGGGGATCGAAGCGGGGATGGGGCCGCCCACGGACCCGGAGGCCGCACCGGAGCCCGCGGCGGACGCCGGCGCGTCTGCGCCCGCCTCCGGCCACTGCACCGGGAGCGTCCAGGTGCCCGTGGCCGCCGGGTCCGTACTGGCCGAGCCCAGCGGCACGATCATCGGCGGCGGCACGTAGCCGTGCCCGGGGGCCGCGAGCGGCTCACCGGTGCCGAGCGCGTCGAGCATGTCCTGCGGCAGTTTCACGAAGGCCGTGGCGTCCGAGTCGTACTCGCCGCCCTGCGGGACCGGTTCCCAGCCCCAGCCCGTCGTGCCGTTCCCCTGGGTCACGTTCTCGTTCTCGTTCTCGCTCATGAGGTCAGCGCCCTTCCGAGGGCCCTCCGTGCCAGTACGGCCACCGTCCGCCGCAGGTGCAGTACGCCGGGAGCCACCGGTTCCCCCTGGTCGGGCACGCAGGCGGCCGCGACGTACTCGCCGAAGGCCTCCAGCGCCTCGGGGGCCAGGCTCCGTCCGCCGTCCCAGTCGATCAGCGAGGCCACCCACTGCTCGGCCTCCAGCGGCCGCAGCGGCATCGGGGCCACCGCACCGATCGCACAGCGCACGCCGCGGCGCGCCGGGTCCAGTACGAGCCCCACGGACGCCACCGCGCGCCCGGGCCCCGTACGCCCGGTGGCCTTGAGGAACACCTGCGGGGCATGCAGCAGCGGCACCCGCACGAAGCCGATGAGCTCGCCGGGCCTCAGCATCTCCCGGCCGGCCAGCAGGTGCGAGACCGGGATCTCGCGCTGACCGCCCGGGCCGACGATGACCAGTACGGCCTCCAGCGCGGCCAGCACGGGCAGCGCGTCCCCGGTGGGCGCGGCAGTGGCGATGTTCCCGCCGAGGGTGCCGGCGTTGCGGATCTGCGGGGGCCCGGCGGCGCGCGCGGCGGCCGCGAGCGCGGGGATCAGGGCGGCGAAGTCCGGCCGCCCCATCCTGGCGTGGGTGAGGCCCGCGCCGAGCAGCGCGTGGCCGTCCTGGTACTGCCAGCCGCGGATCTCGTTGATCCGGCCCAGGCCGACCAGTGCCGCGGGCCGCAGCAGTCCGGCGTTGACCGCGGCCATCAGGTCGGTGCCGCCCGCGACGGGAACGGCGGCGGGCATGGCGGTGAGCGCCGCGACGGCCTCGTCGAGCGAGGCCGGCAGCGTCACGGACTGCGCCGCCTGCTGCCCCTGAGCCCCCTGAGGTGAATCAGGTGCGTGCGGTGCGTGCGGTGCGTGCGTGGTCAACCCAGCTGCCCCTTCCCGATGTCCCGGTCCTGGCGCTCACGCCTGTCCGCCGTACGGTACGTGCTCACCGCCGGGACGTGGCAACTCTGGCACATCTTCCGAGCCGCCCGGCGCGAGGGTCCTCCCGGCGCCCCGCAGTCGCGCACGGTGTGCCCGTACGAGGTGGAGGGGCCCGGTCGCACCGCCTTCGGCAGCCCTCCTCCCCTATTGCCCGGTTTTCCCCGTATAGCAGGAAATCGAGTCAGAGTTCCGGACCCGTTACCTTTCCGTTCAGGCCGGCTGCCGCGCGCCGGTGTCACACGTTCGGGGGCGTGCCCTCGATGGGGCGCCCGAGCACTCCGGGCCGCCGCTGCCACGGCCACGGGCCGCCCGGCGGCCGGTAGCCGACGCCCAGGGCGTCCAACCGCGCGTAGTGCGGGGCCATTCGCTGCTCGAAGTCCGCGTAGTCGCGCTCCTCGGGCGCCGGCTGCCACGACCACACCACCTCGGCGAAGGCCGCCAGCCGCGGGAACACCTGGTAGTCGACCCGGTCCTGGTCCTCCGTCACCTCGGTCCACATGTTGGCCTGGGCGCCCAGCACATGGGCGGCGGCCTCCGGCGACAGCTTCGGCGGCATCGGCTCGAAGCGGTACACGTCCTCCAGGGAGCGCACGTATCCGATGGGCATCGGCTCGTCCTCGCCGCCCGCCTGACGGTGGTCCAGGTACACGTGCTGCTCGGGGCACATCACCACGTCGTGCCCGGCCTCGGCGGCGGCGATCCCGCCCGCGTAGCCGCGCCACGAGGAGACGGCCGCGCCCGGCGCGAGCCCGCCCTCGAGGATCTCGTCCCACCCGATGAGGCGCCGTCCGCGTTCGGCGAGCCAGCCGTCGAAGTGCCGGACGAACCAGGACTGCAGGCCGTCCTCGCCGTCGACGCCCAGCTCGCGGATTCGCTCCTGCGCGGCCGGGGAGGCCTTCCACTGCGTCTTGGGGCACTCGTCGCCGCCCAGGTGCACGAAGGGCGAGACCTCCGCCGGGAACAGCTCCAGCAGTTCCTCCAAGACCCCCTCGTAGAAGCGCAGCACCGCCTCGGTCGGCGCGAGGACGTTCTCGCAGATCCCCCAGTCGTCCCAGACGCCGAACGCGGCCGTGTCGACCACGTCGGTGTTGCCCAGCTCCGGGTAGGCGGCGATGGCGGCCTGCGAGTGCCCCGGCACGTCGATTTCCGGGACCAGCCGGACGTGCCGCGCGGCGGCGTACGCGACGATCTCGCGGATGTCGTCCTGCGTGTAGAAGCCGCCGTGCGGGGTCTCGTTCCACAGCGGCGAGGCCCGGTGGCCCCTCCGGCTGCGCGGCCGCCAGGCCCCGACCCCGGTCAGCCGCGGGTACCGCCTGATCTCGATCCGCCAGCCCTGGTCGTCCGTCAGGTGCAGGTGGAGCACGTTGAGCTTGTGGGCGGCGAGCAGGTCTATGTAGCGCAGCACCCCGTCCTTGGGCATGAAGTGGCGGGCGACGTCGAGCATCATGCCGCGCCAGCCGAAGCGGGGACCGTCCGCGACCCGGGCGTACGGCAGGCTCCAGGCCCGGCCGGGCAGCGGCGCCCTGCGGTACGCGTCCGGCCCGAGCAGCTGGCGCAGGGTCTGGGCGCCCCAGAACAGCCCGGCGGCCGTCGCTCCCGTCAGCTCCGCCCCGCCCTCGCCGATGTCGAGGCGGTAGGACTCCGGCCCGCGGTCCCCCGCGGCGTCGGGGTCGATCCGCAACCGCAGCTCCGCGACCGCGCCGGCCCCGGCCTCCGGCCCGGCGGCGGGCAGCGCCCATCCGGTGGCCGCCCCCAGCTCCCGCCGCATCCAGCGGGCGACGGATCCGGTGCCGGGCCCTGCGTCGAGGAGCGGCTCGGGTCCGAACGCGAAGCGGCGGCCGCCCTCGTCGAGGAGCGCGACCCGGGGTGCGGGGATCAGGCCCGTGCGGATCAGGTCCATGCGTCAGCCCTTCGCGCAGCGCGTTGCGCCCTGCGCAACGCGCGTTCCGCGGGGTGCTCGTCGCGCCGACCCTAACGCGCGCCGGGGGCACGGCAAAGGCCCCCGACAGTCCGTGGTGCGGCGACGGCAGAGGCCCCCGGACGCACCGTGGTGCACCGAGGGCCTCGGGCCGCGAAGGGGAGGAGGAACAGGCCGGACCTACTTGTCCTTGCCGCCCTTGTCCTTGTCCCCGCCGGGGCCCATGGACTCGTAGATCTCTTTGCACATGGGGCAGACCGGGTACTTCTTCGGGTCCCGGCCCGGTACCCAGACCTTGCCGCAGAGCGCGACGACGGGGGTCCCGTCGAGCGCGCTCGCCATGATCTTGTCCTTCTGGACGTAGTGGGCGAAGCGCTCGTGGTCGCCGTCACCGTGCGACACCTGCGGCGTCGGCTCTACGAGGGTCCCCGTGCCAGTCCCGCGCTCGGGCTCAAGAGTGCTCATGAACCCAGGGTACTTAACCCCGCGCCGGTCAGTTCAGCGACGGGTCGTCCGGATAGGTGGCGACCATCGCCAGTTCACTGCGCTGGCGGCGCAGCACCGAGCGCCACAGCCGCTCCGGATCCGGCGACGACACGTCTCCCGGCTCCGACTCGACCACGTACCAGGCACCCTCGCCCAGCTCCTCCTCCAGCTGGCCCGGCCCCCAGCCGGAGTAGCCGGCGAAGATGCGCAGGCCCCCCAGGGCCGGGGCCAGCAGCTCCGGCGGCGCCTCCAGGTCGACCAGCCCGATCGCCCCGTGCACCCGGCGCCAGCCGAGCGGCCCCTCCTCGCCGGGGATGACGGCGAGCCCCAGCGCGGAGTCCAGCGCCACCGGCCCGCCCTGGAACACCACACCGGGGGCTCCGGCCAGGGGCGCCCAGGGCAGCAGGACGTCGCCGACGCCCACCGGGGTCGGCCGGTTGAGGACCACGCCGAGCGAGCCCTGCTCGTCGTGGTCGAGCAGCAGCACCACCGCGCGGTCGAAGTTCGGATCCGCGAGGGCGGGGGTGGCCACGAGCAGCCGCCCTGTGAGGGAGGACACCTCGGTCATGCCGCCATGATCCCCCACATCGCCCCTTTGCGGGGAGCCGGCGGGCAGATCGGACCGCCCGCAGCTCAGGGCGCACGGCGGCAGCGCGGAGCGCGCAGGGGCGGACCAGCCGGAACGCGACGCTCCGCCATGTGGTGGATACGGAGGGTGTTGTACCGAATTCATGACAGTCCCAGGGCCACGTCACCCTTACGAACAAGGGGGTGATGGCCCTTACCCTTTTCCCTGGTCCCCCTGCCCACCCTCTCCGGAACGCGAGATTCATGACCGGCATCAGTGACGATGTACTGCTTGTCCACGGCGGTACCCCGCTCGAGGGCGAGATCCGTGTCCGCGGTGCGAAGAACCTCGTGCCCAAGGCCATGGTCGCCGCTCTGCTCGGCAGCGAACCCAGCCGGCTGCGCAACGTTCCCGACATCCGTGACGTGCGTGTCGTGCGAGGTCTGCTCCAGCTGCACGGGGTGACGGTCCGACCCGGCGAGGAGCCGGGCGAGCTCGTGCTCGACCCCACCCACGTCGAGAGCGCGAACGTCGCGGACATCGACGCGCACGCGGGCTCTTCGCGCATCCCGATCCTCTTCTGCGGGCCCCTGCTGCACCGCCTGGGCCATGCCTTCATCCCGGGCCTCGGCGGCTGCGACATCGGCGGCCGGCCGATCGACTTCCACTTCGACGTGCTGCGCCAGTTCGGCGCGACCATCGAGAAGCGCGAGGGCGGCCAGTACCTGGAGGCGCCGCAGCGGCTGCGCGGCTGCAAGATCCGCCTGCCCTACCCCTCCGTCGGCTCGACCGAGCAGGTGCTGCTGACGGCCGTCCTGGCCGAGGGCGTGACCGAGCTCAGCAACGCCGCCGTGGAGCCGGAGATCGAGGACCTCATCTGCGTGCTGCAGAAGATGGGCGCCATCATCTCCATGGACACCGACCGCACCATCCGGATCACCGGTGTGGAGCGGCTCGGCGGCTACAACCACAAGGCGCTCCCGGACCGCCTGGAGGCCGCTTCCTGGGCTTCCGCGGCCCTCGCCACCGGCGGCAACATCTACGTGCGCGGCGCCCAGCAGCGTTCGATGATGACCTTCCTGAACACGTACCGGAAGGTCGGCGGCGCCTTCGAGATCGACGACGACGGCATCCGCTTCTGGCACCCGGGCGGCCCGCTCAACGCCATCGCGCTGGAGACGGACGTGCACCCCGGCTTCCAGACCGACTGGCAGCAGCCGCTCGTCGTGGCCCTGACGCAGGCCTCCGGCCTCTCGATCGTCCACGAGACGGTCTACGAGTCCCGGCTCGGCTTCACCTCGGCGCTCAACCAGATGGGTGCTCACATCCAGCTGTACCGCGAATGCCTGGGC
The DNA here is from genome assembly GCF_055587885.1 of Streptomyces sp. NPDC046349. Taxonomy (NCBI): domain Bacteria; kingdom Bacillati; phylum Actinomycetota; class Actinomycetes; order Kitasatosporales; family Streptomycetaceae; genus Streptomyces; species Streptomyces sp. NPDC046349. The sequence goes on along the minus strand of NZ_JBVJFK010000002.1, from coordinate 62,465 downwards.
GGCTCGGCCTGCCGCTTCGGCCAGCGCAACTTCCTGCACTCGGCGGTCGTCTCCGGCCCGACCAAGCTGCAGGGCGCCGACCTGGTCATCCCCGACCTGCGCGGCGGGTTCTCGTACCTGATCGCAGCGCTGGCCGCCGAGGGCACCTCGCGGGTCCACGGCATCGACCTGATCAACCGCGGCTACGAGAACTTCATGGAGAAGCTCGTGGAGCTCGGCGCGAAGGTCGAGCTGCCGGGCGGCGACCTCGTCTAGCCCCTTTGCCGTGCTGCCGTACGGACGCCGAAAGCCCCCCGGGCCCGCAAGGGCCAGGGGGGCTTTCGCATGCCCGCCGCGCCCTCGCCGCACCCCGCCGCGCCCCCCGGCGGCCCCCGTCAGGCCCTGGCACGGCCGTGACGGGGCCTGACGGGGCCTCACGGGCCCTCACGGGCCCGCCGGGGCCCCGCAACGGAGTCCGAGGCCGGGCGGCCCGCCCGAGCGGACCCCGGGCAGGCAGAAGGGCGGCCGCCCCGCCCGGGGTGGCCGCCCTTCACCGTTCTACGTACTACCTACTGCGTCTCTGCTGTGCTCGGCGTTCCACAGGCCTGTGCGGCCATCGGCGCCGGGGCAGGACTTACTTGCCCTTGGCGGCTTCCTTGAGCTTGGAGCCCGCGGAGACCTTCACGCTGTAGCCGGCCGGGATCTGGATGGGGTCGCCGGTCTGCGGGTTGCGCGCGGTGCGAGCGGCACGGTGGGTGCGCTCGAAGGTCAGGAAGCCGGGGATGGTGACCTTCTCGTCGCCCTTGGCGACAATCTCGCCGACGGTCTCGGCGAGCGCGGCCAGAACGGCGTCGGCGTCCTTGCGGGTCACCTCGGCGCGCTCGGACAGAGCGGCCACCAGCTCACTGCGGTTCATGTTGTACTCCCGTGTTCAACTTGCCTTAGAGGCGTGAGATCGAAGCCGATGCTGCCAGGGCCCTAGGACAGTCCCCGGACCCGGGTCTGAACGTCAGACCCTCTCGCCCGGTTACGCATCCTGCCCCCACCAGCGGCGGGAAAGCCAATCCGGCACCCGCCGGGGTCACACGAAAAGCGCCACAGTCACGCCCCGGTGACGCTCCGTCCGCACCCGTGGGATGCGAACAGCGGAGCTCGTTGGCATCCCCGCAACCCTAGAGGCGGCCCGGCGGGCCCGCATCTCCCGACGCGCCGGGGATCAGGGAGCCGTGAGGCCCGTCACAGGCCCGTTCTGCGCGGCCGAGGCGGCCTTGCGGACGGCGCCTGCCACCGCGCCGGCGACCTTGTCGTTGAAGACCGACGGGATGATGTAGTTGGCGTTCAGCTCGTCCTCGCCGACGACGTCGGCCAGCGCGGTCGCGGCGGCGAGCATCATGCTGGTGTTCACGGTGCGGGACTGTGCGTCCAGCAGACCGCGGAAGACGCCGGGGAAGACGAGCACGTTGTTGATCTGGTTCGGGAAGTCGGAGCGGCCGGTGGCGACCACGGCGGCCGTCTGGCGGGCCACGGCCGGGTCCACCTCGGGGTCCGGGTTCGCGAGCGCGAACACGATGGCGCCTTCCGCCATGGCGGCGACGTCCTCGCCGGACAGCACGTTGGGGGCCGAGACGCCGATGAAGACGTCGGCGCCGACCACGGCCTCCTTCAGAGTGCCCGTGTAGCCCTCGGGGTTGGTGTTGTCGGCGATCCACCGCAGCGGGGAGTCCGCGGCCGCGTCGACGAGGTCGGGGCGGCCCGCGTGCACGACGCCGTGGATGTCGGCGCTGACGGCGTTCTTCACGCCCGCCGCGAGGAGCAGCTTGAGGATGGCGGTACCGGCCGCGCCGGCACCCGACATGACGACCTTGACGTCCTCAACTGCCTTGCCCACCACGCGCAGTGCGTTGGTGAGGGCCGCGAGCACGACGATCGCGGTGCCGTGCTGGTCGTCGTGGAAGACGGGGATGTCGAGGGCCTCGCGCAGCCGTGCCTCGATCTCGAAGCAGCGCGGCGCGGAGATGTCCTCGAGGTTGATGCCGGCGAAGCCCGGAGCGATGGCCTTGACGATGGCGACGATCTCGTCGGAATCCTGGGTGTCGAGGCAGATCGGCCAGGCGTCGATGCCGGCGAAGCGCTTGAAGAGGGCCGCCTTGCCCTCCATGACGGGCAGCGCGGCCATGGGGCCGATGTTGCCCAGGCCCAGCACGGCGGAGCCGTCCGTCACGACTGCGACGGAGTTGCGCTTGATGGTGAGGCGGCGCGCGTCCTCGGGGTTCTCGGCGATCGCGGTGCACACGCGGGCCACGCCCGGGGTGTAGATCATCGAGAGGTCGTCACGGTTGCGGATGGGGTGCTTCGACGACATCTCGATCTTGCCGCCGAGGTGCATCAGGAACGTACGGTCGGAGACCTTGCCGAGGCTGACACCCTCGATGCCGCGCAGCTTCTCCACGATCTCGTCGGCGTGCGCGGTGGAGGTCGCGGCGATGGTGACGTCGATCCGCAGCTTCTCGTGGCCGGAGGCGGTCACGTCGAGGCCGGTGACCGAGCCGCCGGAGGACTCCACGGCGGTGGTGAGCTGGGAGACCGCGGTTCCGCTCGCGGGCACTTCCAGGCGGACCGTCATCGAATACGAGACGCTGGGCGCCGTTGCCATGGCCGTGTTTCCTCTTCTGTCCCTGGTTCGCTTAACACACAGGGCCCGCGCTCCGCAGCGGGTGGCGGCAGGACCTGTTGTCCGATCGTCCCACCTACCAGCCGGTACAAGGTAACCAGCTACAAAATTCGGAAAGACTCTTCCACCATACGAGAGATGTGGGGGGTTCGGAAATGGCGGGTCACACAAAACAGGTCCGCGCCCCCACCTGTGGGGGACGCGGACCTGGTTGTTCGACGCTTATGACACCGACCCGCCATGCTCGCCTCGCGGCAAGTGGTCGCTCTGAGCGACGAAGGTTGGGCCCGGGGGCTTGGATCGAGTCGGTGCCGTACCCAGGCTAACAAAGGATCGCCGAATGTGATCCCCCTGCTCGGGCTCGGTTCCGGGGACCACGCGCCTGGCCGCGGCCCATATGGCGGTACGCCGCTCCGAGCGGCCCGGACGGCCCCGCCGGGGACCTCGGGGCCGCCCGGGCGCGGCTACGGCAGGAGCAGCTCGGGGACCCCGTCGGCGTTCGGCTTGTCCTCTTCGGCGGAGACCACCGTCAGCTGCTGGGTGGCACGGGTCAGCGCCACGTACAGCACCCGCAGGCCCGCCGGGGACTCCGCCGCGATCTCCGCCGGTGAGACGACCACCGTGGCGTCGTACTCCAGGCCCTTGGCCTCCAGGCTGCCCAGGGCCACGGCCCGTCCGCCCAGGTCGGCGAGCCAGCCCGCGGCCTCCGTACGCCGGTCCATGGCCACGACCACGCCCACGGTGCCGTCCACCTGCTCCAGCAGCCGCCCGGTCTCCTCCCGCACCACGGCGCCCAGGTCGCCGTCGGCGGCCGTGAACCGCGGCTGAAGACCCGTGGAGCGCACCGCCGACGGCGGCTCCATGCCGGGCATCGCCAGGCGCAGCACCCGCGAGGCGACCTCGGCGACCTCGGCCGGGTTGCGGTAGTTGACCGTGAGCGTGAAGCGCCGGCGCGGCCGGGACCCCAGGGCCTCGTCGCGGGCGGCGGCCGCCTCCTCCGGATCCGTCCAGGAGGACTGCGCCGGGTCGCCGACGACCGTCCAGGTGCCGTGCCGGCCCCGGCGGCCCACCATCCGCCACTGCATCGGCGTCAGGTCCTGGGCCTCGTCCACGATGACGTGCGCGTACTCGGTGCGCTCCGCCGCGAGCCGCTCGGCCCGCTCCCACTGGGTCTCCTCGCGGGTGGGCATCAGCTCCTCCAGCCCGCTGAGCTGGTCCAGTGGGTCCATCTCCCGCTTCCGCTTCGGCCGGGCGGGAGCGCCGAGGAGTTGCTGGAGCTCGTCGAGCAGCGCCACGTCGTGCACCGAGAGGGGGCCCTTGCCGTCCGGGCCCACCCGGCGCAGCGAGCGGGCCAACTGGCGGGTCTCACGCGGGTTGAGGTCGCGGCGCGACCAGCGGCCGAGCTTGCGCTCGTCGGCCATCGCGGCGAGCACCCGGCGCGGGGTCAGCTCGGGCCACCAGGCGTTGAGGAAGTCGATGAAGACGTCCTCGGTGGAGACGTCCTCGTCGAACGCGGAGCGCAGCTCGGCCGCGAGCTCCGGGTCGCTGTGCCGGCCTGAGGCGCCGGTCTTGGCGTACAGGGCGTCGAGCAGCAGCTTGCGGGCGCGCGGGCGCAGCAGGTTCACGGGCGCGGTGCCGCCGAGCACGTTCTGCCGGATCCGGTTCAGCTCGGCGGCCTCCAGCTCCTGGCGGCGGCCGAAGGCCACCACGCGGAGCCGGTCGGGAGCCGGGCCCCGGCCGTCGCCGAGCTCCAGGGTGCCGCGCACGGCCTTGCGCAGGACCGACCGCATCCGGGAGGAGCCCTTGATCCGGGCCACGGCCGGGTCGTCGTACGTGGTCGCCTCGGCGCCGTCGACCAGCGAGCCGAGCGCCCGGATGGCGACCTGCCCCTCCTCGCCGAGGGAGGGCAGTACGCCCTCGGTGTACGCGACGAGCAGCGGGGTCGGGGAGACGATGAGGATGCCGCCGGAGTAGCGGCGCCGGTCCTGGTACAGGAGGTAGGCGGCGCGGTGCAGGGCGACGGCGGTCTTGCCGGTGCCGGGGCCGCCCGCGACCTCGGCGACGGAGGCGGCGGGGGCCCGGATGACCAGGTCCTGCTCGGCCTGGATGGAGGAGACGATGTCGCGCATGGAGTGCGTGCGGGCCCGCCCGAGCGCGGCCATGAGCGCGCCGTCGCCGATGGCGGGGAGCTCGCGGCCGTCGAGGAACGCGGTGACCTCGGGGCGCATCAGGTCGTCCTCGACGCCCAGCACCTTGCGGCCCTTGGAGCGGATGACGCGGCGGCGCACGACGCGGCCCGGGTCCTTGGGCGTGGAGCGGTAGAAGGGTGCGGCCGCCGGTGCGCGCCAGTCGATGACCAGCGGCGCGTAGTCGGAGTCCAGGACTCCGATGCGGCCGATGTGCAGCGTTTCGGCGATGTCGGCCGTGAGGTCCTCGCGGATCGCCTCGTCGGCGGGCTCGACCGAGGTGTACGCGCCGTCCGGACCGCGCTCCCCGTCCTTGCCGAGCACCAGGTCGATGCGGCCGAAGAGGAAGTCCTCGAACTCGTTGTTCAGCCGGTTCAGGTGGACGCCGGCCCGGAAGACCTGCGCGTCGCGCTCGGCCAGGGCTCCGGGCGTACCGACCTGGCCGCGCTGGGCGGCGTCGTTCATGAGGAACTCGGCCTCGTGGATCTTCTCCTCGAGGCGTCGGTACACCTGGTCGAGGTGCGTCTGCTCGACCGCGATCTCCCGATCGCGGACGGAATCCGCCGTGCTGTCGACAGCGGCATCCTGCGCGGCCACCAAGGCCCCCTTCTGACGTGCATGGGCGACCGTCAACCGTACGCGAACCGGCCCCCTGTGCGCACGCCCGTTCCGGAACGGGTCTCGCTCAGTGATACGCCGGCTACCGGGATCCGGACGCCAGGAGCCGTCGGCGGTGGCGGGCGACGCGTTCGCGGTTGCCGCACAGCTCGCTGGAACACCACCGGCGGCGGTGACCCCGGGAGGTGTCCAGGTAGACGCGGGTGCAGCCGTCGCCCGCGCAGGCCCGCAGCAGGGCGCGGTCGCCGGGGTCGGTCAGCAGCTCCACGGCGTCGCGGGCGACGGCCGCGAGCAGCGCGCCGCATTCCACGCCGCCGCACAACTCCCGTACGAGGTGCCCTTCCTGGTCCCGTACGGCGCACAGGCCCGGGGGTGGTCCGGCGGCCAGCGCGTTGACCCGGGCGAGGGCGCCCTCGTCGGGCTCGCTCCCGGACAGCTCCGCCCGGACGAGGGCCTCCACGTCGGCGCGCAGGGCGCGGAAGGACTCGGCCCAGTCGGCGCCCACCCGGACCAGCGGCGTCCTGTCTGGCACGAGCCCGGCCCCGGCGAGCCACAACCGAAGCTCGTCGCCGTCCGGGATCCCCTCGTGCGGGGCGAAGGTGGCCACCAGGTCCAGGCAGACCCGCCCGGAATCGAACCGCATGTCCGTCACCGCCTCGCGTCGTCGGGCGCCTCCCCAGAGTGCCCGTCCGCTGCCCGCGGGGGAAGCCCCCGAACCGGTGGGTCCACCACCCGGCCCCACCGGCCGTCGAGGCACGGGGTCCGGGGTGGTGCCCCGGGGACCCGGCTCCGCGGCCCTCCGCCGCGCACTCCCCGGCCACCGCTGGGAGGTGCCCCCGGCGGGGCTGGAAGTGCCGGGCGCGGCTGGACTGCGGCGGTGCGCCCGCTCAGGGAGCCGGCGGGTTGTCGTGCAGGATCCGCTGGAAGAGGCGGTGGTCGCGCCAGGCGCCGTTGATGTGCAGGTAGCGCGGTGCGAGTCCGTACTGCTCGAAGCCGGCCTTCGCCAGCACCCGCTGCGAAGCCAGGTTGTCGACGAGGGTCCCGGCCTCGACCCGGTGCAGCCCCAGCTCGTCGCGGGCGATCCGGCAGACCTCCTGGGCGGCGGCCGTGGCCAGGCCCTTGCCGCGGCAGGCCTCGTCCACCCAGTAGCCGAGCCCACCGCTGCTCAGCGGCCCGTGCTGGATGTTGCCGAGGTTGATGGTGCCCAGCGGTGCGCCGCTCGCCAGGTCCACGAACACGAACGGCAGCAGTCGCCCGGCGTCCCGGGACTGGAGCTGCTGCCCGATCCGCTCCCGCTGCCCCGGCTCGGTGTAGAAGGCGTCGGGCCGGACCGGCTCGAACGGCGCCATGCAGGCCCGGTTCCGCGCGAACGCCTCGGCCAGTCCTGCGGCGTCGTCCAGTGCGACGCCCCTCATCTCCACCCCGTCAATGATCATCCCGACACGATAAGGGCTGTCCCGTCATTCCCGACGGGCGCACGACGACCGCCGGGGCGCCTCGCGGGGTCGCCGGACGCCCGGATACCCGCGGTATGAAGACGCTCGTCCGCCTCGCGATGCACCGCATCCGAGGCGCGCCGATCCACCGGGGATGAGGGGACGGCCCGTCAGCCCAGAACTCCCCTGGCCGTCGCCGCCGCGTCCCGCGGGAGTTCCCCGTACTTGTCGTCGCCGCCGGCGTCCAGCGACAGCCGGTAGCCGCGCTTGACCACCGTCTGGATGAGGTTCGGCGCCCCCAGCGCCGCCCGCAGCCGGGCCATCGCCGTCTCCACGGCGTGCTCGTCGCGGCCCGCGCCCGGCAGGGCCCGCAGCAGTTCCGCGCGGGCCACCACCCAGCCCGGCCGCCGCGCCAGGGCGTGCAGCAGGGCCATCCCGGCGGGCGGTACGGGCCGCAGTTCCGCGTCGAGGAGGACGGCGTGCCCGCGGATCTCCATCCGGTGCCCGGCCACCGGCAGTACCCGGGCCCGGCCGGGCAGCTCCTGGCAGAGCAGCTGCACCAGCGGGCCCAGCCGGAACCGTTCCGGCTGGACCGTGTCCACGCCGAGCGCCTGGAGCGGCAGCGCGGTCACCGGCCCGACGCACGCGGACAGCGGCCCGCCGCGCAGCGCGTCGACCACGGCCTCCCGCATCCCCCGCTCTCCGGCCCGGGACAGCAGCGAGGCGGCCGCGGGGGCCGAGGTGAAGCTGACGGCGTCCACCGCACCGCCGACGACCGCGTCCAGCAGCCGGTCCAGCGGTGCGAGGTCCTCCGGGGGCATCCACCGGTACACCGGGACCACCACCACGTCGGCCCCGCCGGCCTTCAGCGCCTCGACGAAGCCGGGCAGCGGCTCCCCGTGCAGTTGAAGGGCGATCCGCCGGCCGGCGACCCCGGCCGACAGCAGCCGGTCCAGTACCTCGGCGAGCGATTCCGACTGCGGGGACCACGCCTCCACGAGCCCCGCGGCCCGGATGGCGCCCTTCACCTTCGGACCGCGCGCCAGCAGTTCGGTGGAGCGGAGCGTCTCCAGGAGTTCCTCGCCGACCCCCCAGCCGTCGGCGGCCTCGACCCAGCCGCGGAAGCCGATGGCGGTGGTGGCGACGACCGCGTCCGGCGGGCAGCCGACCAGCTCCTTGGTGGCGGCCAGCAGTTCGCTGTCGTCGGCGAGCGGGACGATCCGCAGCGCCGGCGCGTGGAGCACCGACGCGCCGCGCCGCCGCAGCAGCGCGATGAGTTCGTCCGCGCGCCGTGCGGCGGTGACCCCGACGGTGAAGCCTGCGAGCGGGCGGGGGTTCCTGTCTTCCATCGTGACCTGCCTACTGACGCATGTGGGGGCGGTACGGGTGGACCGAGCCTGCCAACTCGGCGTGTCGGACTCGGTTCACCCGTATTTCGCCCCGGTTACACCGACGTGAGCTGGGGTTTCGCCGGGGCCTCGGCCGTGTGGATCACGGGGGCGGCCGAGCGGCGAAGGTATACCGCCCACGTCACCGCGCAGCACAGCGCGTAGAAGCCGAGGAAGGTGACGAAGGCCGTCGTACCGGATCCGGAGGTGCGGAACGCCTCCCGGAAGACCAGGTTGATGCCCAGGCCGCCGAGCGCGCCGACCGCACCGATCAAGCCCATGGAGGCCCCGGAGAGCCGTCGTCCGTACGCCGCCGCGCTCTCGCCGCTCATGCCGCGCGCCAGTGCCTTGGCCTGGAAGATGCCCGGGATCATCTTGTACGTCGAGCCGTTGCCGAGCCCGCTCAGGACGAACAGGGCCACGAACCCGACGAGGAAGACCGGCAGCGAGGATCGCTGCGAGGCGTACACGACCACCCCGGTCGCCGCGGCCATCGCGACGAACGTGCCCAGGGTGATGCGCGCCCCGCCGAAGCGGTCCGCCAGCGCCCCGCCCACCGGCCGGATCAGCGAGCCGAGCAGAGGTCCGATGAAGGTCAGCGAGGCCGCCTGGAGCGGGGTGCGCCCGAACTGGGTCTGGAGGACCAGTCCGAAGGCGAAGCTGTAGCCGATGAAGGACCCGAACGTCCCGATGTAGAGGAACGCCATGATCCAGGTGTGCGCGTCCTTCAGGGCCTCGCGCACCGCGCCGGTGTCGTTGCGGACGGGCGCCAGGTTGTCCATCCGTACGGCGGCCAGCACCGCGGCGATGACGATCAGAGGGATGTAGGCGCCCAGCAGCAGCCGCGGGTGGCCGGCTCCGGCGGTGGCGATGACGAGCAGGCCGGCCAGTTGGACGACGGGCACGCCGATGTTGCCGCCGCCGGCGTTCAGGCCGAGCGCCCAGCCCTTCTTCCGCAGCGGGAAGAAGGCGTTGATGTTGGTCATGGAGGAGGCGAAGTTGCCGCCTCCGACGCCGGTCAGGGCGGCGACGAGCAGGAAGGTCCCGTACGAGGTCCCCGGCTCCATCACGACGATCGCGGCGACCGTGGGGGCGAGCAGCAGCAGCGCGCTGAAGACCGTCCAGTTCCGGCCGCCGAAGCGGGCGACGGCGAAGGTGTACGGCACGCGCACGAGGGCGCCCACGAAGGTCGCCGTCGCGATCAGGAAGAACTTCCCGGCCGGGTCGATGCCGTACTCGGGGCCCATGAAGAGGACCATCACGGACCAGAGGGACCAGATGGAGAATCCGATGTGCTCGGAGAGCACGGAGTACAGCAGGTTGCGGCGGGCGACCCGCTCCCCGGTCTCTTTCCAGAAGGTCTCGTCCTCGGGATCCCACTGCTCGATCCAGCGGCCCCGCTTGCGCGGTGCGGTACCGGTCATCACACGCCTCCACAGCTGTCGCGTCCGTGGGACCGACGGTAGGAAGGGCGCGTTTCGGCCCCGGTCCCCGCCGGATGACCGCCGGGAAACCTTGCTCTCACCCGCCGCCCGGGCCGGGTGTGAGCGGGGCGGGCAGCCAGCTCCCGGTGGGTGGCTCCAGCCAGCCCCGGTCGGCCGCCAGCCCGGCGGCCGCGGTGTGCAGGGCGTCCAGTCCGGGGTGGCCGAAACCCTTGCGCCACACCATCGACAGCGGCGACAGCGGCACCGGATCGGTCAGCGGCAGCTTCACGCACCCGGGCATGTCCAGGAAGCCCACGGTCGCCAGCACCGGATTGCCGGTCTTGACCATGACCCGGCGGAACTCGTCCTTGCCCATCGCGACCGGCGCGGGCGGTGCCATCAGGATCCCCCGCCCGGCGAACAGCTCGCGCGCCAGCCCCGTCCACTCCAGCGTGCGGGGGTTCCCGGCGCCCGCGTACACGGTCTCCCCGGCCAGCGCGTCCAGCGGTACGGACCGGCGGGCGGCCAGGGGGTGCCCCTCGGGCAGCAGCACGGCGAGCGGCTCGTACCGTACGGCCCGCTGCGCGAGTGGCGCCCGCAGTACGGGGTCGAGCCCGTCGGCGTATCCGAAGGCGACGTCGAGCCGGCCGGCCGCGACCTCGGCGGCGGCGTGGGTGAGTCCGCTCTCGAAGCGGGCCATCAGCTCGCAGTCCGGAGCGAGTTCGCGGGCCCGTTCCAGCACGGTGCGCGCGGTGCCGGGGCCGTCGGTGTTCAGGTCGACGAGCAGCGGCCTGGGCGCCGCACCGGCGGCGGTCACGGCTCCGAAGGCGCCGGCCAGCTCCTCGTGGGCGCGCAGCACGCGCCGGGCCAGGGGCAGCAGCCGGTGTCCGTCGGCGGTCAGCTCGACGGCGCGGGTGGTGCGGACGAACAGCGTGGCCGCCAGGGTCTGTTCGAGGCGCCGGACGTCCCTGCTGAGCGCCTGCTGGGCGACGTACAGGCGGGCGGCGGCGCGGGTGAAGTGCAGTTCCTCGGCAACGGCGACGAACCCTCGCAGCAGTCGGGGTTCCACATCACGGGGATTCACCCCCGGAGACTAACAACAAGAGCGGGTGAATGGCCTCGGAACAGGTGTTGGACGCCGCACACCGCCCGGGCCGAGGGTGGATCCATGCCCCTCATGACCGTCACCGGCAGCACGCTCGTCATCACCGCCCCCTCCCCCGCCACCGCTCCCGCCGCCCCCCGCCGTGCCGCCGGGCCGGCACCCGGCCCCTACCGGCGGCTGTTCGACCTGCCCGGCGCCCGGGGGTTCACCGCCGGCAACCTCATCGCCCGCCTCCCGATGGGCATGTTCGGGATCAGCGCGGTCATGATGATCGCCGGCCAGCGGGGCTCGTACGCACTCGCCGGTGCGGTCACGGCGACCGGCCTGGCGGCCACGGCGGTGGTGGCGCCCTGGACCGCCCGGTTGATCGACCGCCACGGTCAGGCCCGGATCGCCGTGCCGGCCACCCTGATCGCGGTCCTCGGCTCGCTGGCCCTGATCGCCTGCGTCCGCAGCGGCGCTCCCGCCTGGACGCTCTTCGTCTCCTACGCCGCGACAGCCACCACCCCCAACATCGGCGGCATGTCCCGGGCCCGCTGGACGCACCTGCTGCGCGACTCCCCCGGCGCCCACCACACGGCGATGTCCTTCGAACAGGCCGCGGACGAGCTGTGCTTCATGCTCGGGCCGGTCCTGGCGGCCTTCCTCTGCAGCGCCGTCTTCCCCGAGGCGGGCACCCTCGTCGGCGCTGCTCTGCTGCTCACCGGGATGCTGGTGTTCACCTCCTGCCGCGCCACGCAGCCCCCGGTGGCCGCGACGCCCCGCAAGGGCTCACCGCTGCGCGCCCTCGGCCCGCTGCTGCCGCTCTTCCTCGCCACGGGCGTGGTGTTCGGCTCGATGGAGGTCGCCTCGATCGCCTACCTCGACGTCCACGGCCTGGGCGCAGCCTCCGGTCTGGTCCTTGCCCTCCAGGCGGCGGGCTCCTGCGCGGCCGGCCTGCTCTACGGCACCGTGCGGGCCCGCTCGTTGAAGGCCTGCGTGTACGCCCTGGCCGCCGCGATGGCCCTTCCGTGGGCCGCGGCGGCCACCGGCTCGGTGCCCGCCCTGGCGGGCGCCCTGCTGCTGGCCGGCATGGCCACGGCCCCGACGATGGTCACGGCGATGTCGCAGGTGCACGCCCGCACCCCCGAGGGGCGGCTGAACGAGGGCATGACCCTGGCGGTGACCGCCATCTTCGCGGGCATCGCCGCGGGCGCGGCGAGCTCGGGCCGGATGGTAGAGGACGCGGGCCCGGTCGCCGCGTACGCGGTTCCGGCGGCGGCCGCGCTGATCGCCCTGGTGATCGCCCTGACAGGCCGATCGATCCGGCGGCCGAGTGATCGTTCCCGCGTGGTACGCACGACCACCGCCGGGGATCCGCGATAACTGGGGGTGCTTTCCCCCAGCGCCCTTCCCTTTGCGGAGGAACTACCCGTGCCTGCTTCCCGTTCCGTGCCCGCCGCCCTGTTCGTCGCAGCCGTCACCGCCGCCTGCCTGGCGCCGGCCGTACCGGCCGCCGCCGACTCGTCGAACATCCGGTTCTTCCAGCCGTACGTACCCTCGATCGCTCCCGGCGGGACCGGCCGCGTCGTCATCGCGGCCGCCAACGGGTCCGACCAGGCCGTCAGCAGCACCTTCCGGATCACCGCACCGGACCGTACGTCCTTCCCCGAGGCCCGCTTCTACTGGGACGGGCAGCGCTCCTCGATCCCGTGCACCCGCTCGGCCGACGCCCGCCGGCTGACGTGCGACGCCGGGAGCCGCGCCGGGTTCGTCTTCCCCTCGAACGAGCAGACCCGGCTGGGTGTCGACCTGCGGGTGGACGCGGACGCGCCGCAGGGCACGACCCTGCACGGCGGCGAATGGTCGACGGACGAGGCGGCCCCCGCCCTGTTCGCCGTCACCACCCCGGCGACCGGCCCCAAGGGAGACAAGGGCGACAAGGGCGACGACGGCAAGCCGGGGCACCACGGCAAGCCCGGGCGCCCCGGCCCCAAGGGCGACAAGGGGGACAGGGGCGAGAAGGGCGAGAAGGGGGACAAGGGGGACACCGGCAAGCGGGGCCCGAGGGGCCACGACGGCAAGCAGGGCCCCGCCGGCCCGCGCGGCCCGCAGGGCGAGCCGGGCCCCGCGAACGGCCCGAAGGGCGACACCGGGCCCGCGGGCCCGCGCGGACCGGAAGGCCCCCGCGGACCGCAGGGACACAAGGGCGAGACCGGCAAGCCGGGCCCGAAGGGCCACGACGGCAAGCCCGGCCCGCAGGGCCCGCAGGGCCCGCAGGGGCACACGGGCAAGCCGGGCCCGGCGGGCCCGCAGGGCCCCAAGGGCCCGAAGGGCGACACCGGGAAGCCCGGCGACTGCAAGTGCGGCGGCGGTCACCACGAGCAGCCCGAGGCAAAGCCCAAGGCCAAGATCGTCTCCCCGGGCAAGGGGCTCGGCGTCCGCTCCGGCCCCGGCACCCACTACAAGCAGCACGGCAAGATCCCGACCGGCACGGTGGTCAAGCTCCAGTGCAAGGTCAACGCCCAGAAGGTCGACGGCAATTCGATCTGGTACAAGCTCGCCGACGGCTCCGGCTGGATCGCCGCCCGCTACGCCCTGAACCTCAACAAGGTCCCCTTCTGCTGACCCCTGCCCCCGCCTGACCCAGGCCCCCGGCCCCACGGCCGGGGGGCCTGGTCCGCGAAACAGGCAGACGCCCCTCACCCGGTACCCCCAGACTGCGTACCCTCGTGAAGGGAGACAGCACATCCTCATGTCGGCCGCCGAGCACGACTCCTGGCCGGAGACGACCCACCTGCCGGGCCCTCCGGCGAATGCCCGTCGGCTGATGCAAGCCGTCGCCCGGGACCGGGCCAGATGCCGCGAGCGTGCGTCGTGAAGAGCACGGAGGAGCTCCAAGCCCCAGCTGTCCCGAGGACGCTCCGTGCACTTGTCGGGCGCCTACGTTCCCTGCGTGCCTGCCTCGCCGAGCTGCACCAGCCCCGCCGCCGCTTCCTCGGCAGCGGAGAAGTCGACCCCCTGGAACTTCCACGACACGATCCGTGCTCCCGCCGGAACGCGGTACACGTACTGCATCCCGTTCTTGAACCCCGGCTGCAGCTGGTCGTTGCACTCCGGGTTGCCCGGCAGCTTGTAAAGATCCTTGATCGCGTCGTACCGGCGCATCGGCACCTGCCAGCAGGCCCCCGGACATGACGAAGGCCCCGCAACCGAGTGGCTGCGGGGCCTTCGCCCACATGGGATGAGTGGAGATGGCGGGAATCGAACCCGCGTCCAACGGTGCAGAAGCAGGGCTTCTCCGAGCGCAGTCCGCTGCGCTTTTCTCGGCCCCGGAGATCACACGGACAAGTCTCCGACGGGCTCAGTCACTGTTTGGTTTCCCTCCAACCCCCGTGACCGGGGCTAGAGGTTTAGATCCCTTGTTGACGCCAGGATCCGGACCGGGACCACTTCCGGGCTGACGCTCCTCACAGAGGCTTCAGCTCACTGTTATTAGGCAGCGAGGGTGAAGCGGGAGTTATCGCTCTTGGAGTTGGCGATTATTTTTTGCGACATGTGGTTAGCGAGATCATTGCCGCTTCCTCGGCTCGCTTCCCCTGCATCGACATCCGCTGTCGAAACCGATCATCCCCATGTTTTTTTAACAATGTGCTCCACCCCGGGGGGCGGTGCTGACGCCATGGTACGCGAAGTGGACCACCGCGTGCCAGGTGATTAAACCGTGCCGCGCTGCTTGCGGCGGATGGCCGAGATCACCCGGTTCGTCTCGCGGGTGTCCTGCTTCTCGCGCATCGTCTGCCGCTTGTCGTACTCCTTCTTGCCCTTCGCCAGCGCGATCTCGACCTTCGCCCGGCCGTCCTTGAAGTACAGCGAGAGGGGCACGATCGTGTGGCCCGACTCGTCCGCCTTGCGCTCCAGCTTGTCGATCTCCTCCCGGTGCATGAGGAGCTTGCGCTTGCGCCGGGCGCTGTGGTTGGTCCAGGTGCCCTGGCTGTACTCGGGCACGTGCACGTTGTAGAGCCAGGCCTCCCGGCTCTCCACCGACACGAAGCCGTCCACCAGCGAGGCCCGGCCCTGACGCAGGGACTTGACCTCGGTACCGGTGAGCACGAGACCGCACTCGTAGGTGTCGATGATCGTGTAGTCGTGCCGCGCCTTCTTGTTCTGGGCGATCAGCTTGCGCCCTTTTTCCTTAGCCATAGTGCGGTCATTTTCGCACTACGGACCCACCCCGAGGCCACCCAATACCGTGACGGCCCGCTCTTCGGCCCGCTCGCCCGCCGGCACGTCCGGGGTGATGCCCCCGCCGTCGAGGCTGCGGCCCGACGGTGTGCGGTACGTGCCCACGGTCAGCTCGGCCACCGAGCCGTCCGGCAGCTCGGTCGGCATCTGCACCGAGCCCTTGCCGAAGGTCCTGCTGCCCACCGCCACCGCCCGGCCGCGGTCCTGGAGCGCGCCGGTGACCAGCTCGGCTGCGCTCATCGTGCCGCCGTCGACGAGGGCCACCAGCGGCCGGGTCGTGTCCCCGCCCGGGGCCGCGTTCAGGACGCGCTGTTCGCCCCGTACGTCGTACGTCGCCACGAGCCCGCCGTCCAGGAAGGCGGAGGCGGCCGTGACGGCCTCGGCGACCAGCCCGCCGCGGTTGCCGCGCAGGTCGAGCAGCACCCCGCCGCCGGCCGGGGCGGCACGGACGGCCGCCCTGACCCGCTCGCCGGAACCGCGGGTGAAGGAGGTGACCTTGATGACGGTGACGTCGCCGGCGAGGTGCCGTACGGTCACCGGCTCGGCGCTCAGCCGCTCGCGCAGGACGGTCTCGGTGAGGTCGGCGCCGCCCCGGCTCAGGTTCAGCACGACGGGGGTGCCGGCGGTGCCGCGCAGCAGCGCCACCACGTCGGCCACGGCCAGCCCGGTCACGGCGTGCCCGTCCACACTCAGCAGCCGGTCCCCGGCGCGCAGGCCGGCCCGGGCGGCCGGGCCGCCGGGCTGGACCCCGTCGACGGTGATCATGCCGTCCCGGGCGCGCACGGCCCACACCCCGACACCGGTCCAGTGCCCGTCGAGGCCCTCGGCGAAGGCGGCGTACTCGCCCCGGTCGTAGACGGTGCCCCAGCGGTCGCCGCTGCGGCTGACCACCTCCTGCGCGGCCTTCTTGCCGGACTTGCCCTCGGCGACGGCCTCGGCGGCGGCGCGGGCGACCGCCTCGCGGTCCGCAGTGCCCTCCGCGCGCGGGGCCCCGGGCGCGGGGGCGTCCGTAAGGGCGGCGGCCGCCGCACCGTCCTCGCGTTCCCAGCAGCCGGTGAACGCGCCGACGGCGACGACGGCGACGAAGGTTAACGTCAAAACGGCCCCGCGACGTGGGTCGCGGGGCCGGAGACAGAAGGCGGGCAGACCCGGCATGGCGCCGAGTCTAGGACAAGGCCCGCGCCGGTACGGATGGTTGGCCGGACCGCTTGCGGGGCGCTTGTCACACCTTCAGGTACTTGCGCAGGGCGATGAAGGCGGCCATGGAGGGCATCAGGAGGCCGATGAAGAGCACGTACGGGAGCTTGGCCAGCACCGAGCCCCAGCCCATGAAGTCGATGAGCTGGATCTTGTCCCGCAGGCCCACGCCGTGGTCGATCACGAAGTACTGGCCGGAGACGAGCATGGCGCAGGCGAAGAGCGCGCCGATGAGCCCGGCGACGGCGGCCTCCATGATGAAGGGCACCTGGATGTAGAAGCTGGAGGCACCCACGAGCCGCATGATCCCGGTCTCCCGCCTGCGGCTGAACGCCGAGACGCGCACGGTGTTGACGATCAGCAGCAGCGCCACGATCAGCATGATCGCCATGATGCCCACGGCCGCCATGTTCAGGTAGTTGAGGATCCTGAACAGGTCGTCGATGGCCTGGCGCTGGTCGTCGACGGTGTGGATGCCGTCGCGGCCCGCGA
Organism: Streptomyces sp. NPDC046349; assembly: GCF_055587885.1. Lineage (NCBI taxonomy): Bacteria > Bacillati > Actinomycetota > Actinomycetes > Kitasatosporales > Streptomycetaceae > Streptomyces > Streptomyces sp. NPDC046349. Next base: position 45,745 of record NZ_JBVJFK010000002.1, on the reverse strand, counting down.
AGGCGGAGGTGACCACCTTGTACTTCTCCGGGTTCTTGAGCTTGACCCGGAAGGACTCCTGCATCTGGTCGGGGGTGATGGAGGAGGCCAGGGCGGTGTGGCCGTACTGCTCCTGGTAGTGCTTGTACGCCTCGTCGGCCGACTCGTAGGTCACCGACTTGACCAGGGACATCGCCTTGAGCTCGGACTCGATCTGCTTCTTCTGCTCTTCGGTCACGGCGCCCTTGCGGCAGGTGGCCACGCCTCCCGCGCCGCCTCCCGCACTGTTGGCGGCGGCCTCGCCGGCCTCCTGGGCGTCCTGCTTGTTGCAGAGGTAGATCGAGACGTTGGCCTTGTCGTACCAGTAGCCCTTCATCCTGCCCACCTGCTCGCTCATGAGCAGGGAGCCGCCGAACAGGGCCAGTGACAGGGCCACCGAGATGATGACCGCGAAGGTCATGGTGAGATTGCGGCGGAGGCCGACGCCGATCTCGGACATGACGAACTGGGCGCGCATGACTCTGGGGGGCCTTTCAGTGCTGGTAGCCGTAGACGCCGCGCGACTGGTCGCGCACGAGTCGGCCCTGTTCGAGTTCGATGACGCGCTTGCGCATCTGGTCGACGATCTGCTGGTCGTGCGTCGCCATGATCACGGTGGTGCCGGTCCGGTTGATCCGGTCCAGCAGCTTCATGATCCCGACGGAGGTCTGGGGGTCGAGGTTGCCGGTGGGCTCGTCCGCGATCAGCAGCGCCGGGCGGTTGACGAAGGCGCGGGCGATGGCCACGCGCTGCTGCTCACCGCCGGAGAGCTCGCCGGGCATGCGCTCCTCCTTGCCGCCCAGGCCCACCAGTTCGAGGACCTGCGGGACGGCCTTGCGGATCTCGCCCCTGGGCTTGCCGATGACCTCCTGGGCGAAGGCCACGTTCTCGGCCACCGTCTTGTTGGGCAGCAGGCGGAAGTCCTGGAAGACGGTCCCCAGCTGGCGCCGCATCTGCGGGACCTTCCAGTTGGAGAGCTTGGCGAGGTCCTTGCCCAGGACGTGCACCTGGCCGTGGCTCGCCCGCTCCTCGCGCAGGATGAGGCGCAGGAACGTGGACTTGCCGGAGCCGGACGAGCCGACCAGGAAGACGAACTCGCCCTTCGCGATGTCGAGGGAGACTTCTCTGAGTGCGGGACGGCTCTGCTTCGGGTAGGACTTGGAGACGCTGTCGAATCGGATCACGGGTGCACCACGGTCGCCGGGAGTAGGTGTGCGTGACCATACGCGAACGGGCGCGAGGTGTGGACCCGGCATCCGGAGTTGTCCGCTTTATCCCACGGTCCCGGAGGGTGCGGACCGCGATTGCCCGGGCGGGCCGCGCCGAATGCCGGCGAAGCTGGCACAGTGGTAGGGGGAACGCTCCGGTTCCCCGTGCCGTTATAGGCAAGAAGGCAGACCGAGGGGACGAGAGGAGGAGCGCATGACATATGACCGGCTCGTGTGCGCGAACTGCGCCGCACCCGTCAGCCAGGGCCGCTGCCCGGTGTGCCGGGCGAACCGGGAGCGCCTCCAGCAGGAGGGCCCCTTCTCCGGCCTGAACCCCGTGGCTCTCATCGTGCTCATGGTGGTGCTCGTGGCAGCCCTGGTGCTGGTGGCCCAGCAGACCGCCTGAGGAGGCGCTGTCCCGGCGGGAGCGGCGCCGGTGCTCGTCGGTGCCCGCGCCGCGTACCGATCACGAACAAGCGGAAGGGCCCGGACATCTCGTGTCCGGGCCCTTCCCGTGTTGCGTGCGTGCGCGGAGTGCCTTAAGCGGTCTGCTCCTGCTGCTTGCGCCAGCGGATGCCGGCCTCCAGGAAGCCGTCGATCTCGCCGTCGAGCACCGCCTGCGGGTTGCCGACCTCGAACTCCGTGCGCAGGTCCTTGACCATCTGGTACGGGTGCAGGACGTAGGAGCGCATCTGGTTGCCCCAGGAGCTTCCGCCGTCCTTGAGGGCGTCCATCTTGGCCTGCTCCTCCTGGCGGCGCCGCTCCAGGAGCTTGGCCTGGAGGACGTTCATGGCGCTGGCCTTGTTCTGGATCTGCGAGCGCTCGTTCTGGCAGGAGACGACGATGCCGGTCGGGATGTGCGTGATGCGCACGGCCGAGTCGGTGGTGTTGACGCCCTGGCCGCCGGGGCCGGAGGCGCGGTAGACGTCGATGCGCAGCTCGGTCTCGTCGATCTCGACGTGGTCGCTGGTCTCGACGACCGGGAGCACCTCGACGCCCGCGAAGGAGGTCTGGCGGCGGCCCTGGTTGTCGAAGGGCGAGATGCGCACGAGGCGGTGGGTGCCCTGTTCGACGGAGAGCGTGCCGTAGGCGTACGGGGCCTTGACGACGAAGGTGGTCGACTTGATGCCGGCCTCCTCCGCGTACGAGGTCTCGTAGATCTCCGTGGAGTAGCCGTGGCGCTCGGCCCAGCGCAGGTACATGCGCTGGAGGCGCTCGGCGAAGTCGGAGGCGTCGACGCCGCCGGCCTCGGCACGGATGTTGACCAGGGCCTCGCGCTCGGCGTACTCGCCGGAGAGCAGGGTCCGGACCTCCATCTCGTCCAGCGCCTTGCGCACGGACACCAGCTCGGTCTCGGCCTCGGCGAGGGTGTCCGCGTCGTCCATCTCCTGGGCGAGCTCGAACAGCACCCCGAGGTCGTCGATGCGTCCGCGCAGGGTCTCGGCCTTCCGGACCTCGGCCTGGAGGTGCGAAAGCTTGCTCGTGATCTTCTGGGCGGCTTCCGGGTCGTCCCACAGGGACGGCGCGGCGGCCTGCTCCTCGAGCACGGCGATATCTGCCCTCAGCTTGTCGAGGTCCAGGACGGCCTCGATCGACCCCATGGTCGAGGAGAGGGACTTCAGCTCTTCGGAAACATCGACGACTGCCACGGGTCCAGCGTAGCCGGTCCGCGGGCAAGCCCGTCCGGGCAGGCCGGATCACCCGTTCTGATGAGAGGTCGCACGGGCGTACGCTCACCGTATGACCGTTCTCCTCGTCAAGCGCCGCCATGTGGACTACATGCGCGTCACGTCGACGAGCTGTCAGCCGCCGGACCGAACCCAAGCCTGATCCACCCCGATCCGACTTGGTCCTGTACGCGGCCCAAGCGGTCGCCGGCACCACCCCTGCCGGCGGCCCCGCCCCACCCGCCGACCCCGCCACCTCTGGGGAACAGGACCCCGTGACATCCGAAACGGAGCCGTCATGCCGTCCGCGCACTCCCTCCCCGTCCTGGACCTCTCCCAGGCCGACGACCCGGCCCAGCGGGCCGAATTCCTGAAGAAGCTGCACGCGGCAGCCAGGGACACCGGTTTCCTGCACCTGACCGGGCACGGCGTGACCGCCGCCGAGAGCGCCCGCATCCTGGAGGTCACCCGGGCCTTCTTCGCCCTCCCGGAGGCCGACCGGCTCGCCGTGAGCAATCTGAACTCGCCCCACTTCCGCGGCTACACCCGGATCGGGCACGAGCTGACCGGCGGGGCCTCGGACTGGCGCGACCAGCTGGACGTGGGCGCGGAGCGGCCGGCGCCGGTGGTGGGCCCGGACGACCCGCCGTACCTGTGGCTGGAGGGGCCGAACCAGTGGCCGGCGGCCCTCCCCGAACTCCGCACGGTGGTCCTGGAGTGGCAGAGCCGCCTGGCGGCGGTGGCGCACCGCCTGCTCCAGGAGCTCCTTGCCTCGATCGGCGCACCGGCCGACTTCTTCGACGAGGCCTTCGCCGACCGCCCCCACCTGCACACCAAGCTGATCCGCTACCCGGGGTCGGCCCCGTCCGGCGCCGACCAGGGCGTCGGGGCGCACAAGGACTACGGCTTCCTCACGCTCCTGCTGCAGGACTCGGTGGGCGGCCTCCAGGTGGTCCGGGACGGCGGCTACGTGGACGTGCCGCCGATGCCGGGGGCCTTCGTGGTGAACCTGGGCGAGCTGCTGGAGATCGCGACCGAGGGGTACCTGACGGCGACCGACCACCGGGTGGTGAGCCCGCCCGGGGCGGTGGAGCGGTTCTCCGTGCCGTTCTTCTACAACCCGCGGCTGGACGCGGTGGTGGAGACCGTGCCGGGCGACTACCTCCGCTCGGCGCCCGGGGTCGCGCACGACGCGTCGAACCCGCTGCACGCCGAGTACGGCCGCAACGAGCTCAAGGGCTGGGTCCGCGCCCATCCGGCCGTCGCACGGCGCTGGCATCCCGAACTGGCTGCGGCGTAGGCCCGCACACGGCGGCGGCAGCGGGGCGAGGCGGGGCGCCCGGGCTGCGCGCAGCCCCGCCGTTCCGGCCCCGTCGGCGTGGGGAGGCGCGTGGCTTCGGGGGCGGCCGGCGGCCCCCGGCCGAGGCGCGCCGCACCCGCGCTACGGCACCCGCGGAACGGACTGCTTGTTGTCCTGCCGGGGCTTCGGCTCGTCGCCCCCGGAGAAGGCAAGCCAGCCGCCCAGTCCGACGGCGGCGGCCAGGGCCACCGCGACCGCGGAGAGGGTCAGGCGCCGCTTGCGCGCGGCCTCGGCACGGTGCCGGGCCGAGCCGGGCCGGTGCCCGCCGGCCGGGCGCGGCACGCGGGCCGTGCCCAGCGCCCCGCCCGCCAGCTCGTCCGGTCCGGGCACCCGCATCGAGGTGTGGGTGTCCCGGTTGGAGTCGGTCGCCGACCCCGGCACCAGCGGGACCACGCTGCGCCGCCGCACCGGGTCGGCGGCGGGCTCCTCGGACACCGCCGGTTCCGGTTCCGCGTCGTCCGGCTCGTCGACGTCCAGGGGCGGCATCCCGGCCAGCATCGGCAGCAGGTCCCGCAGCCGGACGGACAGCTCCGACGCCCGCAGCCGTGAGGCGGGGGCCTTGGCCAGGCACTGCACGATCAGCTGCCACAGTTCGTCGGGGATCCCCGGCAGCGGGACGACGGTCTCCGTCACGTGCCGCCGCAGGACGGCTCCCGGGTGGCCCCCGCCGAAGGGCGTGAATCCGGCCAGCAGCTCGTACAGGACGGTGGCCAGGGCGTATATGTCCACGGCCGCGCGCGGGGGCAGGCCCTCCACGATCTCCGGCGCCAGGTAGTCCGGGGTGCCGATGATGCGGGTCGTCGGGGCGGTGGCCCGGCCGGCCGTGGCCCGCCGTGGGGAGTCGATCAGCTTGGCGACGCCGAAGTCGGTCAGCAGGGCCGGGTGCGAGCCGCCCGGGCCGAGCGGGCCCTGCATGTCCAGCAGGACGTTCTCCGGCTTGACGTCCCGGTGGACGACCCCCGCCGCGTGGGCCGCGGCCAGTGCGTCGGCCACGTCCGCGACGATCGCCACGGCCGCCTCGGGGGCCAGCCGGCGCTCGCGGTCGAGCCGTGTGCGCAGGTCCGTACCGCGTACGAGGTCCATGACGAGGGCGAGGTCGTTGCCGTCCACGACGAGGTCGCGGACGGAGACGACGTGCGGGTGCTCCAGTCCGAGCAGGGCGCTGCGCTCCTGGACGAAGCGACCGACCAGCTCCTGGTCCGACGCGAGGTCCTCGCGCAGGAGTTTGACGGCGACGGGCCCGTCAGGCCCCTCGCCCAGCCACACCGTGCCCGCGCTGCCGCGCCCCAGGATCTGGTGCGCCGTGTACCGGCTGCCGATTTTCCGTGCCACGACTGCTCCCTCAGTGGCTGGCGTACGCCCCAAAGCTACGCGGCCCGGCGGGCTTCGGAGGCCAGCAGGGGGCCCGATTCGCGACGACCTTCACTTCTGCGGGCGAAATCCCGCCCTGGATGTCGACAAATCCACGAAGCCGTCGCTACGGGCCCGGCCTCAGGGGGTGCCGGAGCCCGAGGAACCCGACGAGCCCGCCGCGTCACCGATTGTGGTCACCCAGTCGACGACGCCGGAGCCCCAGGACCACACCTGGTCCCACCAGCCCTTGCCGGTGCCGACCCACTCCTGGAGCGGGGTCAGCTCCCAGATCAGCCAGCCCGCCACGAAGAACACCAGGATCAGCACGAGGCAGCCCTTGAGGCAGCCGAGGCCCGGGATCCGCACCGGGTTGGCGCTGCGGCGGCGCGGCTCGCGCGGCTCCCGGGGGGCCGGGGGCTGCGGCGGGGCCTGCTGGGGCTGCTGCGGCTGGCGGTATTGCGGCTGCTGCGGCTGCGGCTGCTGGTACGGCTGGGGCTGGCGCTGCTGCGGCTGGTAGTGCTGCGGCGGCGGGGGCGGCGGCGCGTACTGCTGCTGCGAGGGCTGCTGCGGCTGGCGGTACTGGGGCTGCTGCGGCTGCTGGTACTGCTGCGGCGGCGGGCCCTGCCGGTACTGCGGCGGCTGCTGGGGCCGGTGCTGCGGCGGCGGGGGCGCCTGGCGCTGGGGACGGCGGCGCAGCGGGTCGTCCTCGGGGTCGAGGTACTGGATCTGCGTCTGCTCGTTGCGGTCGCGGGCGGCCCGCATCTGCGTCTGCCACGGGTGCGGCGCGTCCGGCTGCTGCACCGGCGGCATGACCGAGGTCGGGTCGGCCCCGGGGCCCCCCGTGCTCGGCAGCACCGAGGTGGCGTCGGCCGCGCCGACCGGCGGCATGACGCTGGTCATGGCATTCGGGTCGTAGGCGCCCGCCGGGGAGCCCGCTCCGGCGGGCAGCACCTGGGTGGGGTCCGCGGCACCGGGGGTCTCGGGGACCGGGGCCGGGGAGGGGTCGGGCGCGAGGAGGGCGCCCACGCCGAGCGCGGCCTCCACCTCGGCGGACGTGGAGTGCACGCCGATGCCGGCGGCGACCACACGCAGGCCGCGGGCCAGGCTCACGGCGCTGGGGCGCTCGTCGGGCTCCTTGCGCAGGCAGCGCTCGACGACCGTCCACAGCGGCTCGGGCACGGTCGAGGGGCGCTGCGGCTCCTCGCTGAGGTGGCGGTGGAGCACTTCGAGCGCGGTGCCGCCGGCGAACGGCGGGCGGCCGGTGAGCAGCTCGTAGAGCAGGATGCCGGCGCCGTAGATGTCGACGGCGGAGGTCTGCGGCCGGCCCTCGGCGGACTCGGGGGCGACGTAGGCGGGCGTGCCGACGAACTCGTGCGTGCGGGTCAGGCCCGGGGAGTCGGCGAGCCGGGCGATGCCGAAGTCGGTGAGCATCGGCTTCATCTGCCCGCCGCGCTCGTCGAGCAGCACGTTGGCCGGCTTGAGGTCGCGGTGTACCACGCCGTCCGCGTGGCTGGCGGCGAGCGCGTCCGCGATCTGGGCGGTCAGCAGGCTCGCGGCGACGGGGGTGAACGGGCCGTTCTCGCGCAGGTACCGGTGCAGGTCCGGACCGTCGATCAGGTCCATGACCAGGGCGAGCAGGTCACCCTCGACGACGAGGTCGCGGGTGCGCACGATGTTGGGGTGGGTCAGGCGCAGCAGGACCGAGCGCTCCCGCAGGAAGCGCATGACGATGTCGGCGTCCTGGGCCAGCTCCTCCTTGAGGACCTTGATGGCCACTGTTTCGCCGGGCTGCCCCGCGACGGCCGCCTCGGCGCCGGCGGTCTCCCTCTGGCGGGCACGCCAGACGGTGCCCGTGGCGCCGCGCCCGAGCGGCTCCTCGAGCAGGTATTTACTGCCGACTGGCCGCACGTCTCGCGCTCCCCTGCTGTCGTCTGCTGTGGTCGATCCGTCGAGTGGTTTTTCCGGCCCACTCTAGGGGGTGTCCCCCGGGAAGACGCCGGTCCCCGGAGGTTGGTTGCCGCACATATGTACGGAGGGTGACGTTTTCGGGGTATGCCGGAGGCGATTTTCCCCTTCTTTCCCCCGCTCTCGGTCCGGATTCGATCGGGCCCCGGCCCGGCCCGCGACAGATCAAGATCATTTATTGCCGGGTGCCGGGCGTGTTGTCCGCGACAGGTGCGAGGATGCACCCGTACGGAACGGCACGGGACGGGAGCCCCGCCTTCCGGGCAGACCTGACCGGACGACGCGTCCGTGCCGGGCGGGGGGCGATCGGGCATGCGTGTCACGGAAATCCCCTGCCGGGCGCACTCACCGCGCACCGCGCAGAAGGGACCGCTGACGGCGATGCAGATCCGGCTGACCGTCCTCGGGTCGCGCAGCGGCCACCAGACCGCGACCGCCCCCGCGAGCTGTGACGTGCTCGTCACCGCGCCCGCCGGTACCGCGCTGGCCGCGGTCGCCTCCGGGCTCGCGGCCACCGTCGGCGGCCCCGACACCGGGGGCACGGTCGTGCTGTACGCGGGTTCCGAGCGCCTCGACCTCCAGCGGCGGGTGCTGGGCGAGCCGCCGCTGGTGGACGGCGCGGTGCTGGCGCTGCACTCCCCGATGCCGGACGTGCTGCCCGAGGACGGCCTCGGCGCACCCCAGCTGCACGTCGTGGCCGGACCCGACGCGGGCGGGGTGCACCTGCTGCACGGCGGGCAGATCCGGGTCGGCCGGTCCGCCGACGCCGACGTCCCGCTGGACGATCCCGACGTGTCCCGGATGCACTGCGCGGTGACGGTGATCGGCGACGGCCGGGTCGCCGTGGCCGACCTGGGGTCGACGAACGGCACCACCCTCGACGGCTCCCCGGTCGGGATCCAGCCGGTCGCCCTGCGCCCGGGAGCCCTGCTGCGGGTCGGCGAGTCCACCCTGCGGCTGGCTCCCGCGAGTCCGCCCGTGCTGCCGGTGACCCCGGACCAGGAGGGCCACCTGGCTCTCGCCGCGCCCGCCGGCCCGGACGGCCCCGCCGGGGCCTCCCCCGACGCCGCCGGGAGCGCGGCGGGCGCCCGCGGCCCGGCCGGCCCCGGGGCGTACGGTCCGCACGCCGCCGGCCCCGGCCCGGCGCCGGGCGCCTCCGGCACCGCCGCGGGCACGGCAGGGCCGTACGGGCCGACCGGCGCCGCCGGGGCGGCCCGTCCGGGCGCGTCCGACTCCCCGGCCGGGACCGGCGGGCCGGACGGGCCCCGGCCCGGGTCCGGCCGCCGCAAGGGCCTCGGCGCGTGGGCCCGCAAGTGGGTGCGCGGGGAGGACGTCGCGCAGGACGCTCCGGAGGCGGTCGTCGCCGCCGCCCCGCCGCACCCCGACGACCCGGCCGCGCTGCTGCTGGGCGCGATGGGGCCCACCGGGCGCCTGTGGTCCCGTACGTCCGGGCGGGCCGCCGGCTCCGCGCTGCTGGAGGTCGGGCTCGGCGCCGGGAGCCGGGTGTCGCTGCCCGCTGTGGGCGCCCTCGGCCTGGCCGGCCCGCGGGCCCGGATGTCCGGCGCCGCCCGCTGGGTGGTCGCGCAGCTCGCCGGACTGCACGCGCCGGGACAGCTGGAGATCGTGCTCGTCTGCGCCGACCGGGCCCGTCCGCTCGCCGACCGGCGCCGCGACTGGGGCTGGCTGGGCTGGCTGCCCCACGTACGGCCCGCGCACGGCCAGGACTGCCGCCTGCTCCTCGCGTTCGACCGCGACCAGGCCGCCGCCCGCACGGCCGAGCTGACCCGGCGCCTCGACGACGGTCCGCTCGGCGCGCACTGGGCGAGCGCCTCCGCGGACCGGGTCCGCGAGACGGCCGACGCCTACGCGGGCCCGTACACCCTCCTCGTCCTCGACGGCGATCCCGGCACCGGCGCACTGCGCGACATCACCGGCCGGCTCGCCTCGCACGGCCCCGCCGCCGGTATCCACGTCCTGGTGCTCGCCGAGGCCCCGGCCGCCACACCCGCCTCTCCGGTCACCGACACGTACGAGACCGCCTGCGCGGCCACCGCGGCCTTCCGGGACTGCGGCGCGGTCGCCCTGCTCAGCGGGGACGTGGCCACGGCCGTGCGGACCTTCGAGATCCGGGGCGGCCGGCCGGTCCCGTCCGGGGGCACCGCTGTCTCCGACGCCGTCTCCACCGCCTGGGCCGAGCGGTTCGCGCGGGCTCTGGCACCCCTGCGGCCCACCGACGCCGGGGCCGGCGGCCCGAGCCGTCCGACGGCCGCCACGCTGCCCGCCACGGCGCGTCTGCTGGACGAGCTGGGTCTGGCCCGGGCCACCCCGGCCTCCCTGATGGCCCGCTGGGCGGCCGCCACCGACCAGGGGCAGGCCCAGGGCGGCCTGGCCGAGATCGTGCTGGGCAGCGGGCGGCGCGGCCCCGTCGGCACCGAGCTCGTCCACGACGGGCCGCACCTGATCGTGGAGGGGCCGGCCGGCAGCGGGCGGACCGAGCTGCTGCGGTCGGTGGCCGCGTCGCTGTCCTCGGGCGCCCGCCCGGACCGGCTGGGGCTGGTGCTCCTCGACGGGGCCGGCGGCGAGCGCGGCGACGGGCTGCTGCCCTGTACCGAACTCCCGCACGTCTCCGCCCACCTGGTCGCCTCCGATCCTGTGCGCATGCGCGAGTTCGCGCAGGCGCTGGGAGCGGAGCTCAAGCGGCGTGCCGAGCTGCTGGACGGCGTCCACTTCGCCGAGTGGCACGCGCAGCGCGAGGTGTCCGGCCGGATGGTCGCGCCCCGCCGGCCCGCCGCGGGCGAGGTCCGCGGCGACGGCGGCCCGTCGGCCGGTCCTCCGGGCGCCGGGGAGCCCGTGCGGACGGGAACGCTCCGGCTGCGCGCCTCGGTCACGCGCACGGAGCCGGCCGGACCGAGCCCGCTGCCCCGCCTGGTGGTCCTGGTGGACGACCTCGACGCGCTGGTCGCGCCCGGCCTGGGCAGTGCGGGCCGGCCCGCGGCCGGTTCGGTGGTGCGGGCGCTGGAGGCGGTGGCCCGTGACGGTGCCCGGCTGGGCGTGCACCTGGTGGCGAGCACCTCCCGCCCGGACCGCACGGCCGACACCGGCCCGGCCCGGATGGCCGCCCTGCGGGTGGAGCTCGCGGCCCCGGACCAGCCGGGGCCCGGCCGGGGCGTACTGCGCTTCGCGGACGGCCGTACGGTCCCCTTCCAGGCGGGCCGGGTCACCGGGCGGATCCCCCGCACGGCGACCCTGCGGCCGACAGTGGTCCCGGTCGAGTGGGAGCGGATGGGCGATCCGCCGGCCCGCAGGCCGGTACGCGAGCTGGGCAACGGCCCGACCGACCTGGCGCTGCTGGCCAGCGCCCTGGACCGGGCCGCGCACCTGGTCTCGGCGATACCCGTGCTGTTCCCGCCGGCGCCCCAGGACGCCTCGTAGCCCCGCACCCGTCCCGGTGACGCGGTATTGCGGGGCCGCGCCGGTCGGCGTAGACCTTGTGGTCCGGGACACACCACGGGTATCGGGGGCAGAGCCATGCGCGAGCACGGAACGGGCCGTACGCATCTCAGGTGGGCGGCGCTGGCCGCGGCGGGCGCGCTCGCCCTCGCCGCGTGCGGGGGCGGCGCGGAGGAGGAACCTCGGGCACCGCAGGGCGGCACGGCCTCGCCGGGGGTGGCGTTACCACGGCTGGACGGTGAGAAGCTGCAGGTCGCAGCGGTCTGGACGGGACCCGAGCAGGAGAACTTCACCAAGGTCCTCAAGGAGTTCGAGAAGCGGACGGGTGCCGCCGTCACCTTCGTCCCGGCCCAGGACCCGATCGTCACCTTCCTCGGCACGAAGATCGCCGGCGGGGCTCCGCCGGACGTCGCACTGCTGCCGCAGGTCGGGGCGCTGGTCTCGGCGGTGGAGAACAAGTGGGCGCAGCCGGTGGGACCGGAGGCGCAGGCGCAGTTGGACAAGAACTACTCGGCGGGCTGGAAGTCGCTGGGCGCGGTCGGCGGTACCCAGTACGGCGTCTACTACAAGGCCGCCAACAAATCGCTGATCTGGTACAACGCGAAAGCCTTCGAGGCGGCGGGCGTCAAGCCGCCGACGACCTGGAAGGAACTGATCACCGCGGCGGACACCCTGTCGGCGTCGGGCACCCCTGCGGTCTCGGTCGCGGGCGCGGACGGCTGGACCCTCACGGACTGGTTCGAGAACATCTACCTCTCGCAGGCGGGCCCGGAGAAGTACGACCAGTTGGCCAAGCACGAGATCAAGTGGACCGACGACAGCGTCAGGCAGGCCCTGACCACGCTCGGTGAGCTGTTCGGACGCAAGGACTTCCTGGCGGGCGGCACGAGCGGGGCGCTGGCGACCGAGTTCCCGAAGTCGGTGACGCAGACCTTCACGGGCGGCGACCGGCCGGCGGCCGCGATGGTCTTCGAGGGCGACTTCGTCGCGGTGAACATCGGGCAGACCGAGGCGAAGGTCGGCGAGGACGCCCTGGTGTTCCCCTTCCCGGCGGTCGGCGCGAAGCCGCCGGTGGTCTCGGGCGGTGACGTGGCCGTGGCGCTGAAGCCGTCGAAGGGCGCGCAGGCGCTGCTGACGTTCCTGGCGTCGGCGGACGCGGCGCAGATCCAGGCCCGCGAGGGCGGTTTCCTCTCCCCGAACAAGGCGGTCGACCCGGCGGCCTACCCGAACGACATCCAGCGCAACATCGCCAAGGCGCTCATCGCGGCCGGCGACGACTTCCGCTTCGACATGTCGGACCAGGCGCCGGCGGCGTTCGGCGGGACGCCGGGCGCGGGCGAGTGGAAGGCGCTCCAGGACTTCCTGGCGAACCCGTCGGACGTGGCGGGCACCCAGGCGAAGCTGGAGGCGGACGCGGCCAAGGCCTACGGGAACTGATCCCCGTGACGGCCCCCGCCGCGCACGGCCTGTCCGCCGAGGCACGGCGCCGCCGCCTGGTGGCGGCGGCGTTCCTCCTGCCGGCCCTCGTGCTGCTCGGCGCGCTCGTCGTGCAGCCGATCGGCTACTCGCTGTACCGCAGCTTCTTCGACCGCTCCGGCGACGTGTTCGTCGGCGGCGGCAACTACCGGGAGATCTTCGCCGACGACGGCATCCGCACCGCCTTGAAGAACACGGCGGTGTGGGTGGTGCTCGCCCCTGCCACGGCCACCGCCCTCGGGCTGATCTTCGCGGTGCTCACCGAACGGGTGCGCTGGGGAACGGCGTTCAAGCTGCTGGTGTTCATGCCGATGGCGATCTCGATGCTGGCGGCGGGCATCATCTTCCGGCTCGTGTACGACCACGACCCGGACCGCGGTGTCGCCAACGCGGTGTGGGTCGGCGTCCACGACACCTTCGCGCAGTCCTCGGCCTTCCCCAAGGCCCGACCGGGCCGCGACTCGCCGCTGGCGGACGCGGGCGGGGGCGCCTTCGTCACCCGCGGGCCGGTGCGCGCGGGCAGCCCGGTGCTGCTCCCGCTGGTCGGCGTGGCCCCGGAGGCGCTGCCCGAGGGGACCCGTGCGGCCAGGGCCCCGGCCTCGGTGGCGGGGGAGGTCACCGGCACCGTCTGGCAGGACTTCACCCGGGGCGGGGGCGGCGCGACGAACGTGGTCGACCCGAGCGAGCAGGGCTTCTCGGGGATGCGCATCGAGGCGGTCAAGGAGGGCCGGGTGGTCGATACGGCGACAGCCCGTGCCGACGGCACCTTCACGCTGTCCGCGAACGCCGACGGGGCGCTGCTGCGACTGCCCGCGGCCAACTTCCGGGAGGCGTACGGCGGGGTGGAGTGGCTCGGCCCGGCGCTCGTCACCCCGGCGGTCATCGGGGCGTACGTGTGGATGTGGGCCGGTTTCGCGATGGTGCTGATCGGGGCCGGGCTGGCCGCCGTACCGCGGGAGCTGCTGGAGGCGGCGCGGGTGGACGGGGCGAACGAGTGGCAGGTGTTCCGGCGGATCACCGTCCCGCTGCTGGCTCCGCTGCTGGCGGTCGTGCTCGTCACGCTCGTCATCAACGTCATGAAGATCTTCGACCTGGTCTTCGTGATCGCTCCGGGCGCGGTGCAGGACGACGCGAACGTGCTCGCGCTCCAGCTGTACCGGACCTCCTTCGGCACCGACGCCGATCCGGGTCTGGGCAGCGCCATCGCCGTGCTGCTGCTGTTGCTGGTGATTCCGGTGATGCTCTTCAACATCCGCCGTCTGCGGAAGGAGGGGGCCCGATGAGCCGTTCCGACGCCGCGCCGGACCCGAGGCCGGAACTCCGCCCGTCCGTCCTCGGGAACGGCGCCGCGTCCGGCGGCGGGGCCGCCGGAGGGCACAGCCCGAGCGCCGCGGGCGCCCCGGCCCGGCGGGCCGGACGTGCGACGACATGGGCCGGGCGGGCCGCAGGCGGGTTGGCCGGCGGCGCCGTGCGCGTCTTCCTGGTCGTGGCGGCACTGTTCTGGCTGCTGCCCACCCTGGGGCTGCTCGTCTCCTCCCTCGCCTCCCCGACCGACCTGAACGACGGCGGCTGGTGGCAGGTGTTCAGCGCGCCGTCGCGGCTGACCGCCGAGAACTACGAACGGCTGCTGGCCAACGACACGATCACCTCCTCGCTGCTGAACACGTTCGCGATCGCGGTGCCGGCCACCCTGCTCGTGCTGGTCCTCGGCTCGCTCGCCGGATACGCCTTCGCCTGGCTGGAGTTCCCCGGCCGGGACTGGCTCTTCCTCGTCGTCGTCGGACTGCTCGTCGTGCCCGTACAGGTGGCGCTCATCCCGGTGTCGGAACTCTTCGGCACCATCGGGCTGTTCGAGACCACTGCGGGCGTGGTGCTCTTCCACACCGCCTTCGGGCTGCCGTTCGCCGTGTTCCTGCTGCGCAACTTCTTCGCGGAGATCCCGCGCGAGCTGCTGGAGGCGGCCCGTCTCGACGGGGCGGGCGAACTGCGGCTGTTCACCAGGGTGGTGCTGCCGCTGGGCGGTCCGGCGATCGCCTCGCTCGGCATCTTCCAGTTCCTGTGGGTGTGGAACGACATGCTGGTGGCGCTGGTCTTCGCCGACTCGGCCAACCCGCCGATCACGGTCGCGCTCCAGCAGCAGGTACGGCAGTTCGGGAACAACATCGACGTGCTGGCGCCCGGCGCGTTCCTGTCGATGGTGGTCCCGCTCGTCGTCTTCTTCGCCTTCCAGCGGCAGTTCGTCACGGGGGTGATGGCCGGCGCGGTCAAGTAGCCCGCACACACGCCTCACGTGCGTTGACGCTCCGTAACCCGAATGCCGCACTCTGCGTAACCGGCTCGCCACGCCGGGGGTTCCTGGGCAATATGCCCGCGCCGACCCCTGGATGTCCCGTGCCCCGGTTCAGCGTCATCGTGCCCGCGTACAAGGTCCAGGCCTACCTCCGGGAGAGTCTGGACTCGGTCCTGACGCAGTCGTACCCGGACCTGGAACTGATCGCCGTCGACGACGCCTCCCCCGACGCCTGCGGGTCGATCATCGACGAGTACGCGTCCCGCGACCCCCGGGTGACCGCGGTGCACCTGGCGCACAACCTGGGGCTGGGACCGGCGCGGAACGCGGGCCTGGCCCGGGCCACCGGCGACTACCTGGTCTTCCTCGACGGCGACGACACCCTCGCCCCGGGCGCCCTGCAGGCCCTCACCGACCGGCTGAAGGCCACCGGCTCCCCCGACGTCCTGGTCTACGACTACGCGCGCGCCTACTGGTCCGGGGAACTGGTGCGCAACCGGCTCTCGTACCGGCTGTCCGAGGAGGGCCCGGCCAGCTTCCGGCTCGCCGACCGCCCCGCCCTGCTCGCCATGCTGATGGTGGTGTGGAACAAGGCGTACCGCCGCGAGTACATCGAGCGCGAGGGCCTCGAATTCCCGCCGGGGCTCTACGAGGACACCCCGTGGACCTACCCGGCGCTGCTGGCCGCAGAGTCCGTCGCCGTCCTGGACCGGGTGTGCGTCCACTACCGCCAGCGGCGCACCGGATCGATCCTGACCACTCGCACCCCCCGCCACCTGGAGATCTTCGACCAGTACGACCGGGTCTTCGGCTACCTGGCCGGACGGCCCGAGCTGGAGCGCTGGCGCTCCACACTGCACCGTCGGATGGCCGAGCACTTCTGCGCCGTCTACGCCGACACCCGCCGCCTCCCACGCGCCAGCCGGGCCGAGTTCTTCGGCCGGGCCTCCGCCCTGCTGCGCCGCTACCGCGCCCCGGGCGCCCGCAGTTCGCTGCCGCTGTCCCTCTCGCGGACCGACCGGATCCGGCACGCGCTGATGCGGCTGGGCTTCAGGCGCAGCTACCGGATGCTGTCGGTGCTGCGCTCGGCGGGGCTGGCGCTGGGCCGGGCCGCCACGACGACGGGGCGGGGCCTGCGGGAGTCCTCGCTGCGGCTGCACTACCGGATCCAGCGACTGCTGCCGCTGCGCCCGGAGCTCGCGGTCTTCTCCGCGTACTGGCACGGCGGGTACGCCTGCAACCCGGCGGCGATCGAGGCCAAGCTGCGCGAACTGGCGCCCCGGATGCGGACGGCGTGGATCTGCGACCCGGCGCACGCCGCGACGCTCCCACGGGAGACGGCGGCGCTGCGGCCGGGTTCCGCGGCGTACTGGAGCGCCCTGGCCCGAGCCGGATACCTGGTCACGAACGTCAACTTCGACCGTGCGCTGGTCAAGCGGCCCGGCCAGATCCTGCTCCAGACCCAGCACGGCACTCCGCTCAAGCGGGTCGGACTCGACCTCCAGGACCGGCCGGCAGCCGCCCCGACCGCGGACTTCGCGGGCCTGCTGCGCGGCGCCGACCAGTGGGACTACCTGCTCTCCGCGAACCGGCACTCCACGCTGGTCTGGGAGAAGGCCGTCCCGTCCTCGTACACGACCCTCGAATACGGCTACCCGCGCAACGACGTCTTCCACCGGGCGACCCGTTCGGACGTGTTGGAGCTGCGCGAGCGGCTGGGGATCCCGGCCGGCTCGACGGCGGTCCTGTACGCGCCCACCCACCGCGACTACCGCCGCAGCCGGCCCGACCACCTGGACTTCGAGCGGCTCCTGCAGGAGCTGGGCCCGCGCTTCACGGTGCTGGTCCGCACGCACCTGACGTACGCGGACGCCGAAGCCGCACGCCCGTGGGAGCCCCACCCGCGCCTGCTGGACGTCTCCACCCACCCCTCGGTGGAGGAGCTGTGCCTGGCCTCCGACGCGCTCGTCACGGACTACTCGTCCCTGATGTTCGACTACGCGGCGCTGGACCGGCCGATCGTGATCCACGCGGACGACTGGGAGGCCTACGAGGCCGCCCGCGGCACGTACTTCGACCTGCGGTCGTGTCCGCCCGGCGCGATCGCCCGCACCCAGGACGAGCTGGTGGACATCTTCACCACGGGCCACTGGCAGGGTTCGCGCTCCGCCCAGCTGCGCTCCGCCTTCCGCGCGCGCTTCTGCTCGTACGACGACGGCCACGCGGCGGAGCGGGTGGTCCGGCGGGTGTTCCTGGGCCAGACGGTCCCGTCCCCGGCGGTCATCCCGCTCCCGGACCGCCACCCGGCCCCGCCGGCCCCGGCCCCCAGCCCGGAACCGGCACTGGCCCACGTCTGGCCGTAGGGCGGGGGTTTCAGGACTGCTCCCACGGCACGGGGAAGTCTTTCGCGACGGAGCCGCGCCGTTGCCTCAGGCCGGGCCGCGAGCCGACTTCAGGCCGGCCACCACCTGGTGGGCCAGGGTGTCCAGGTGGGCCGGGGTGACCGCGTCGCGGACGACGACCTGGCGCCAGTAGAGCGGGCCGATCAGCAGGTCGAGGGCGTGGTCGGGGCCGATCTCCGCCGGGAGTTCGCCGCGGGCGACGGCGTCCGCGACGATGCCCTGCGCCATGCGGTGCTGGCCGTCGAGGAGGGCGCCGCGGACGGCGTCCGCGATCTCCGGATTGCGGGACGCCTCGACCAGGAGGTCGGGGATCACCGCGGAGGCCACCGGGTGCCGCAGCACGTGCGCCACGACCTCCAGCAGGGCCCGTACGTCGCCGTACAGCGAGCCCGTCGCCGGGACCGGCAGACCATCCACGGCGAAGGCGCCGATCAGGTCCAGTACCAGGTGCAGCTTCGACTTCCAGCGCCGGTACACGGCGGTCTTGCCGACCCCGGCGCGCCGCGCGATGCCCTCGATGGACATCCGGGAGAAGCCGACCGCCGCCAGCTCCTCCAGGACCGCGTCGCGGATCGCCTCGGTCACGTCCTCGCGCAGGACGGCGGCACCCGCCGGGGCGCGGCGGGCGGGGGCGGCTGCGGAGGGGGCGGGGTCCGTGGTCATGCACAGAGCATAGAGCCTCGCCCCGTCACGACGATACGGTTGCGTTCCATCGATCCGCGCCCTAACCTCGCCGTAGCGACGATACGGACCCGTCCCGACCTCCGTCGAAAGCGAAAGCGATCCCAGTGACCACCGCGACCGCATCCAAGACCGCGCCCGCCACCTCCGCGGAGCTCGCAGAGCTGGCCGCCGCCCACGGCCTCACCCTCAGCGGCGCCCGCCCCACGCTCCCCCGCTACATCGCACAGCTCTGGCAGCGCCGCCACTTCGTGAGCGCCTACGCCACCGCCCGCATGCAGGCCACGTACAGCACGGCGAAGCTCGGCCAGCTCTGGCACCTGGTGACCCCGCTGCTCAACGCGGCGGTCTACTACTTCATCTTCGGCATCGTGCTGAAGGCCAGCCACGGCGTGCCGGACTACGTCCCCTTCCTGATCACCGGCATCTTCCTCTGGGACTTCATCAGCAGCTCCGTCAACGCCGGCACACGCGCCGTCCACAGCAACCTCGGCCTGGTCCGCGCTCTGCACTTCCCCCGGGCCAGCCTGCCCGTCTCCACCGTCGTGCAGCTCTTCCAGCAGCTGCTCGTCTCCATGGCCGCCCTGGTGATCCTGCTGTTCGCCTTCGGGCAGCGGCCCGGCCCGGCCTGGCTCCTGACCGTACCGGCGCTCCTGCTGACGGCCCTGTTCGCCGCCGGCTGCGCCATGGTCATGGCCCGCATCGGCAGCAAGAGCCCCGACGTCATCCAGCTGATGCCCTTCGTCCTGCGGACGTGGATGTACGCCTCGGGCGTCATGTGGTCCATCGACCAGA
Source organism: Streptomyces sp. NPDC046349 (assembly GCF_055587885.1). Taxonomy (NCBI): domain Bacteria; kingdom Bacillati; phylum Actinomycetota; class Actinomycetes; order Kitasatosporales; family Streptomycetaceae; genus Streptomyces; species Streptomyces sp. NPDC046349. The sequence continues at coordinate 27,080 of NZ_JBVJFK010000002.1, read as the reverse complement.
TGCTCGGCGAGAACGACCTGCCGCACTGGGTGCTGGTGGCCCTCAAGGCCAACCCCCCGGCCGTCTACATGGACCTGATGCGCTTCGCGCTGATCGACAGCTTCCCCGCGCACGCGCTCCCGCCCCACGCATGGCCGCTGGCCGTCGGCTGGGCGCTGCTCGCGGGCGTCGGCGGATTCATCTACTTCTGGAAGGCAGAGGAGGCGTACGGACGTGGCTGACGGCACCCGGGTCCCCACCGTGATCGCGGACGGGGTCCACGTCATCTACAAGGTGCACGGCACCGGAGCCCGCAGGGGCGGCGCCACCGCCGCCCTCGGCCGGATCTTCTCCCGCGGGGCCGCCCCCGGGATGAGCGAGGTGCACGCGGTCAAGGGCGTGTCCTTCACCGCCTACGAGGGCGAGGCCATCGGCCTCATCGGCTCGAACGGCTCGGGCAAGTCCACCCTGCTGAAGGCCGTCGCGGGCCTCCAGCCGGTGGCCCGCGGCCGGATCTTCTCGCACGGCCAGCCGTCCCTGCTGGGCGTGAACGCCGCCCTGATGAACGACCTGACCGGCGAACGCAACGTCATCCTCGGCGGCCTCGCGATGGGCATGTCCAGACAGCAGATCCACGAACGCTACGACGGCATCGTCGACTTCTCCGGCATCAACGAGAAGGGCGACTTCATCTCCCTGCCGATGCGCACGTACTCCTCCGGCATGGGCGCCCGGCTGCGCTTCTCCATCGCCGCCGCCAAGGACCACGACGTCCTGATGATCGACGAGGCGCTGGCCACGGGCGACGCGGCCTTCCAGCGGCGCAGCCAGGCCCGCATCGAGGAACTCCGCGCGCGCGCCGGCACCGTCTTCCTCGTCAGCCACGCCATCACCACCGTCCGCGAGACCTGCGACCGCGCGATCTGGCTGGACTCGGGCGTCCTGCGGATGGACGGCCCGGCGGAAGAGGTCTGCGCCGCCTACGAGAATTCCAGCCGCGCCGACGCTTGAGGCGCACCCGCGGACACGGCAGCGAACGGGCCGGGCCCGGGACCAGAGGTCCCGGGCCCGGCCCGTTCGGCTGAGCCGCCGCCGTCAGCTGTGCGCGCGCAGCAGGCTGCGCATGGTCCGCATCGCCACCGACAGGTTCGCCAGGTCGAAGTCGTCCGAGCCCCGGATCTCCTCCAGGGTCGTCCGGGCCCGCCCGATGATCGCCGCGTTCTTCTCCTCCCACGCCTGGAAGCGCTCCTCGGGAGTCGAGGCGCCGTTGCCCACCGACAGCACGTCCGCGGTCAGCGCCGCGTGCGCCGCGAACAGGTCCTCGCGGATGGACGCGCGGGCCATGGACTGCCAGCGGTCGGCCCGCGGCAGCTCGATGATCCGGTCCATCAGCTGCGTGATGTCCAGGCGGTCGGCGAGGTCGTAGTACACCTCGGCGACACCCAGCGGGTCCACGCCCGTCCGGTCCGCGATCGCGACGATGTCCAGCGTCGGGAAGGCCGAGGAGAACCCGGCGACCTTCGCCGCCAGCTCCGCCGGCACGCCCTCGCCGGTCAGCTCGTCCATGACCAGCTGGTACCACTCCAGGTCCGCGCCGCGCACCAGCTTCGGCAGCTCCGCCCACACCTGGGCCACGCGCTCCCCGAAGAAGGCGATGGTCTCGGTGATCTGGAGCGGCTGCGGCCGGTTGTTGAGCAGCCAGCGGGTACCGCGCTCGACCAGGCGGCGCGAGTGCAGGCGCACCCGGGTCTGGACGTCCGCGGCCACCTTGTTGTCGAGCGCCTCCACCGCGTCCCACACCTCGGCCAGGCCGAAGATCTCGCGGGCCGCGAGCTGCGCCCGGACGATCTCCTCCGTGGAGGCACCGGTCTCCTCCCGCAGACGGTGCAGGAAGGTCGAACCACCGGTGTTGACGGTGTCGTTGACCAGGATCGTCGTGATGATCTCGCGGCGCAGCGCGTGCCCGTCGATCTGCTCGGCGAACTTGTCGCCCAGCGCCGCCGGGAAGTACGCGAAGAGCAGACGGCGCAGGTACGGGTCGTCCGGCAGCTCGGTGGCGATGAGCTCGTCCGCCGTCGTGATCTTCGTGTACGCGAAGAGCACGGCCAGCTCCGGCTGGGTCAGGCCCTTGCCGTTGTTCAGCAGCTCGCGGATCTGCCGGTCGGTGGGCAGGAACTCCAGCTCGCGGTTGAGCAGTCCGGCACCCTCCAGGCGGCGCATGAAGCGCTGCTGGGCGTGGAGCAGGCTGGGGGCCTGGGCCGAGCCGTTGGCCAGCGCTGTGTTCTGCGCGTAGTTGTTGCGCAGCACCAGACGGCCGACCTCGTCGGTCATCTGCGCGAGCAGCTTGTTGCGCTGCTTGACGGTCATGTCGCCGTCGGCGACGACCGCGTTGAGCAGGATCTTGATGTTCACCTCGTGGTCGGAGGTGTCCACGCCCGCGCTGTTGTCGATGGCGTCGGTGTTGACCTTGCCGCCCTCGCCGCCGGCGCCGCTGCGGGCGAACTCGATGCGGCCGAGCTGGGTCAGACCCAGGTTGCCGCCCTCGCCGATGACCTGCGCCCGCACGTCGCAGCCGTTGACGCGGATGGCGTCGTTGGCCTTGTCGCCGACGTCGGCGTGCGTCTCGGAGGTCGCCTTGACGTAGGTGCCGATACCGCCGTTCCACACCAGGTCCACGGGGGCCTTGAGGATCGACTGCATCAGCTCGGCCGGGGTCATCTTGGTGATGCCGGCCTCGATGCCGAGGGCCGCGCGCATCTGGGCGGTGACCGGTACGGCCTTCGCCGAACGCGGGTGGATGCCGCCGCCCGCCGAGATCAGCGACGGGTCGTAGTCCGCCCACGAGGAGCGCGGCAGCTCGAAGAGGCGGCGGCGCTCGGCGTACGAGGTGGCCGCGTCCGGGGTCGGGTCGATGAAGATGTGGCGGTGGTCGAAGGCGGCCACCAGGCGGATGTGCTCGGAGAGCAGCATGCCGTTGCCGAAGACGTCACCGGACATGTCCCCGACGCCGACGACGGTGAAGTCCTGGGTCTGGGTGTCGTGGCCGAGCTCGCGGAAGTGCCGCTTGACGGACTCCCACGCGCCGCGGGCGGTGATGCCCATGCCCTTGTGGTCGTAGCCGGCCGAGCCGCCGGACGCGAAGGCGTCGCCGAGCCAGAAGCCGTAGGCCTCCGCCACGCCGTTGGCGATGTCGGAGAAGGTCGCGGTGCCCTTGTCCGCGGCGACGACGAGGTAGGTGTCGTCCTCGTCGTGGCGGACCACGCTGCGCGGCGGCACGACCTCGCCGGCGACCATGTTGTCGGTGATGTCGAGCAGCGCCGAGATGAAGATCTTGTACGAGGCGATGCCCTCGGCGAGCCAGGCGTCGCGGTCCACCGACGGGTCGGGGAGGTTCTTGGCGACGAAACCGCCCTTGGCGCCGACCGGCACGATCACGGTGTTCTTGACCATCTGCGCCTTGACCAGGCCGAGGATCTCCGTGCGGAAGTCCTCGCGGCGGTCGGACCAGCGCAGGCCGCCTCGGGCGACCTTGCCGAAGCGCAGGTGGACGCCCTCGACGCGCGGGGAGTACACCCAGATCTCGTACGCCGGGCGGGGCGCCGGCAGGTCCGGGATGGCCTGCGGGTCGAACTTCATCGACACGTACGCGTGCTGCTCGCCGCGGGAGTCGAGCTGGAAGAAGTTCGTGCGCAGCGTCGCCTTGATGAGGGTGAGGAAGGCCCGCAGGATGCGGTCCTCGTCGAGCGAGGCGACCTGGTCCAGGGCCCCGTCGAGCTCCTCCAGCATGGCGTCCACGAGCTCGCTGCCGGCGGCCTGGCGGACGGGCGACATCCGGGCCTCGAAGAGCGAGACCAGCAGCCGGGTGGTGTGGACGTTGTTGCGGAGGGTGTCCTCCATGTAGTCCTGGCTGAAGGTGGAGCCGGCCTGGCGCATGTACTTGGCATACGCGCGCAGGACGACCGCCTGGCGCCAGGTCAGACCGGCGCTCAGCACGAGGGTGTTGAAGTTGTCGTTCTCGGCCTGGCCGTTCCATACGGCCGCGAAGGCGTCCTGGAAGCGCTCGCGGGCGTCGTCGCCGAGGTCGCCCGCCGAAAGCCGCAGGCCGAAGTCGTAGATCCACGCGTTCGTGCGGTCCGCGCAGCGCAGCTCGTAGGGGCGCTCGTCGGTGACCTCGACGCCGAGGCGCTGGAGCACCGGCAGGACGGCGGACAGGGAGACCTGCTCGCCGGCGCGGTAGATCTTGAAACGGCGCTCGCCGGGGCCCGCGCCGACGGGCTCGTACAGCGAGAGCGCGAAGTCCTTGTCGCTGCCCCGCAGCTTCTCCAGGTGCACGAGGTCGGCGACGGCGGCGCGCGGCGAGTGGTCGGCCTTGTAGCCCTCGGAGAAGGCGGTGCCGTAGCGGCGCAGCAGCTCCGCGGCGCGCTCCTCGCCGAGTTCGGCGTTGAGCGCCTGGTCGAATCCGTCGGCCCAGGAGCGGGCGGCCTCGACGAGGCGGCTCTCGATGCGCTCGACGTCGCCGTCGGTCAGCACGGGCAGCTCGGTGCCCTGCGGGACGCGGATGACGAAGTGGATGCGGGAGAGGATCGACTCGGTGTTCCAGGCGGTGAAGTCGATGCTGATGCCGCCGAGCTCCTCGCGCAGGATGTCCATCAGGCGCAGCCGCACACCGGTGGTGAAGCGGTCGCGCGGCAGGTAGACGAGCGCGGAGTAGTAGCGCCCGTACTCGTCCTGGCGCAGGTACAGCCGCAGCCGGCGGCGTTCCTGGAGGTAGAGGACGGAGGTGACGATCGACTGGAGCTGGTCGACCGGGGTCTGGAACAGCTCGTCGCGCGGGTAGGTCTCCAGGATCTGCGTCAGGTCGCGGCCGTCGTGGCTGGCCGGCGAGAAGCCGGCCCGTTCCAGGACCTCGGCGACCTTGCGGCGGATGACCGGAACGCGGCGCACGGACTCGGTGTACGCGGCGGAGGAGAACAGGCCGAGGAAGCGGCGCTCGCCGACGACGTTGCCGTCGGCGTCGAACTTCTTGACGCCCACGTAGTCGAGGTACGAGGGGCGGTGCACGGTGGAGCGGCTGTTGGCCTTGGTCAGCACCAGCAGGCGGTGCTCGCGGGCCTTGGCGCGGGCGTCGGCCGGCAGCCGGTTGAAGGACGGCGAGACCGGGTGGCCGTCCTCCTTGCCGCTGTGGTGCGGGTCGGAGCGCAGGATGCCGAGGCCGGTGCCGGGCACGGCGGCCAGGGCGTCGCCGTCGACGAGGTTGTACTCGCGGTAGCCGAGGAAGGTGAAGTGGTCGTCGGCGAGCCAGCGCAGCAGCTCACGGGCTTCTTCGAGCTCGTACTCGCGCAGGTCCGGGGCGGTGGGCTCGTCGGGCAGGCCGTCGGCGATGCGCAGCGCGGCCTCGCGCATCTTCTCCCAGTCCTCGACGGACTCGCGGACGTCGGACAGGACGCGCTGCAGGTCGACGGTGATCTGCTTGAGGTCGGCGCGGTCGGTCTCGCGGTCGATCTCGACGTGGATCCAGGACTCGACGAGGGAGTCGTGGGGGCGCTCCGTGCGGGGGCCGTGCGCGTCGCAGTCGGGGCCGAGGATCTCGATCAGCTTGCCGGTGATGTCACGGCGGACGACGACCTGCGGGTGGATCACGACGTGGATGCCGCGGCCCTGGCGGGACAGCTCGTTCGTCACGGAGTCCACGAGGAAGGGCATGTCGTCGGTGACGACCTCGACGACGGAGTGGCTGGAGGTCCAGCCGTTCTCCTCCACCGTGGGGGTGTGCACGCGTACGTTCGCGGTGCCCTGCGGCCGGTTCTCGGCCAGTCGGTAGTGGGAGAGCGCGGCTCCGAATACATCGACCGGGTCCCGGTCCGTGAGGTCCTCGGGCGCCGTGTGCAGGTAGTAGCGCTGGAGGTAGGAGAGGACCGCGTCCCGGTCCGGACGCTCTCCCTGCTCGGACCCAGTCGGAAGTAGCCCCCCGGCCGGGCTGTGCTCAGCTACCCGGGCCGCCCGTGCGAGCAGCTCGGCCTTTGCTTCGTCCAGCTTGGTCTGCATGTCCTCTGGCTCCTGTCGCGCGCCATTGCGTGACGTAGGTGAAGGAAGGAATGACATAGCGCCGCGAGGCGGGGTGTCCGTTCTGAATCGACGCTATGCCGTCGAGAGAGCCGACCGGGAGGGAATGAGCCAAGATCGGCCGAAGGTCCCGGTGGCGGGGATCAGCGATGGCCCGGGCACTGTCGTGCGCCGGGCGCAGGCCGGAGGCTCCAGTGCCCCCGATGGATATCGCGCTGATCACGGGTACAAGGCTATCCCGACCTACCCCCAGGTCGTCATTCGCTGCATCTGTACAAATCTTGGGGTGGAACTTTGACACTCTGGCCAGCGACGTTGCAGCCCGTCCGTGCAGCGGCCCGGCCAGTCGCTATTCGGCCAGCTCGCGAGCTGTCAGAACGGCCTCCGCCAGGGTGTCCACGACGGGGACTCCGGCTGATTCCAGACTACGGCGGCTGTGCGAACCACCCGTGTAGAGGACGGCGCGGGCGCCGACGTGAGCGGCCGCGAGAGCGTCGTCCACGGCGTCTCCGATGAGGACCGTACGGTCGGCGGTCACCCCTGTCGCGTCCAGGGCCTGCATGTGGCGTACGAGATGTCCCGCTTTGGACGTGTGGGAGGGGCCGGTGCGGCCGTCGACGCGCAGGAAGTGCACGTCGATGCCGTGGGCGCGCACGAGCGGGACGAGTCTGTCGTGGGGCGCGAGGGACAGCAGGGACTGGGTGAGCCCGTCGCGCTGCCACTCCCCGAGCAGTTCCCGGGCCCCCTCGGCGAGCCCGGAGTCCGCGGCGGCGGTCCAGTAGTGGCGGTGGAAGGCCTCGTCCATGACGAGCCACTCCTCCTCGGTGGGCAGCCGTCCCATGAGGCGCTCGTAGAACTTCGGCACCGGTACGACGTACAGCTCGCGGTACGTCTCCAGGGTGATCGGCGCGAAGCCCAGCTCGGCGAAGGAGGCGTTCGTCGCGGCTATGACGGCGTCGATGTCGTGGAGCAGCGTGCCGTTCCAGTCCCAGACGATGTGGTTCGTGTGCGTCATTTCAGCAGCCCCGGGATCTCCTGGACGCCGAACCACAGCAGCTCGTGCTCCTCGGCCCCGTCGACGGTGGACTGCGCGTCCTCGTCCCCGCCGTCGGCCGCGGGCAGGGCCAGGGCGGCGGCGGCCACGTCCTCCTCGGCGTCGTCGGCGTCCACGTGCACGGCGGCGGCCACGGTGAGCCGCACGGCGGCGGCGAGGCTCACCTGGCCGAGGGTGGCCTCGTCGGCCGCGGGGGTGGCGGTGGCGGCCTTGTCGTCCACGTCGAGGGCGACGACGACGCGCCGGCGGGGCGCACCCGGGTCTGCGGCGATCAGCCGCAGCGAGGCGGCCGCCGCGCGGCCCAGTGCCGCGTACTCCAGCTCCTCGATGTCGTCCGAGACGTACCACTCGCGCAGGCCGGGGGTGACGGCGTACGCCCGCACCGGGGCGGGGCCCAGCTCACCCGCCTTGTGCACCTCGGCGAGCCCGGGGAGGGTCAGGGGGACGTACACGCGCATGGCCGGCTGCTTTCGGTAGTCGGAAAACGCACCCAGGATACGACTCGGAGGTGGTCGGCCGGGGTCCGGCAGGGTGACGGCCGCCGTACCCCATCGGGCTGCCGCGGCCCGCGGGGCGCCCGTCCACCCGCGGCCCCCACCCGCCATCGGACCGCCCGCGCCGCAGCGGGGCCGGCACTCGGATAGGTGAACCGGGCCGACGGCCGGCCGGGGCCGGCCGGTGGTTGCGGAGCGTGTTCGCCGACCGTAGAAGGTCCCCATCAAGTTACCGCCCGGTACCACCCGGGCCCGGCCTGCTCGGGGGCAGATCGCGATGGACACCACGACGCGCGGCACGATCGGCAGCTACGGCGGCCGCCGCCGGCCCGCCGGCCGCTCCGGAACCCGCCCCGCCGGGCGGCGCGACCAGCGGCGGCCGGCGGGCCCCTCGGCGCCCACGGCGCCCGCGGCACCTGCGGGGCCCTCAGGGCCGGTACGCGGACCGCACACCGGCCCGCACCACTGGTTCGCCGAACGCCTCCTGGCCGTGGTCAGCGGCCGGCGCCCCGTCCACTCGCTCCTCGGCCACACCATCGGCCCTGCCTACCAGCAGCTGGTGAACCTGGCCCCCGCAGAGCACCACCTGCGCGAGCGACTGTCCCCGGTCGTCCGCCAGTGCGGCCGCTTCATCCCCGGCCCGGGCGTCATCGAGGCCTTCGCCCGCATCGCCACCGGCGACCGCCTGACCGCGATGGCATTCCGCCTCGAACAGGGCCAGGACCTCCGCTGGCGCTGCGCGGCGGTGGAAATCCAAGGCCCCCTGCCGTGACCCTCCACGCTCTCCCACCCGCCTCCACAGGAGGCGCGGCGGCCGCGGGCCGGGAGGCCTGCAGGGGGAGCAGGGGGGCGGGCGGCCCCCTTGTCCTTCAGCCCCCGGCGCTTGACGCGCGGGGGTCCGGGGCGGAGGGCCGTCCTGTCACCCCCCCGCCGGCGCCCGAGGCGCGGGGGGCCTGAGGCGGCGCCCCCGCAACGGCGCCGCACCCGCGGCACCGAACCGTCACCCCCGCGGGAGCGAAACGGCCGGGGCCGGACACCTCACGGTGTCCGGCCCCGGCCGACAGCTCAACCCGGCAAGCGGGTCACTTCTTGCGGCGGCGCCCGCCGGCGGCCTTCTGCGCCTTGCGGCGCTCGGCCCGGGTCATCCCGTCGCCCGCGTCGCTCTCGAAGTCGCCCTCGATCACGCCGCCCTCGCCGTCGACCGTCGGCGCGGAGAAGTGCAGCCGGTCCGGGCGCTGCGGCGCGTCCAGCCCCTTCGCCCGGATCTCCGGGCGGGCGGCCGCGGCCGCCGGCTCCTTCGTCAGCGACGGCGCGGCGTCCTGCACCGGAAGCTCCTCGACCTGCTGCTCGACCTGGACCTCCAGGTTGAACAGGTAGCCGACGGACTCCTCCTTGATGCCGTCCTGCATGGCGTTGAACATGTCGAAGCCCTCGCGCTGGTACTCGACCAGCGGGTCCTTCTGGGCCATCGCGCGCAGGCCGATGCCCTCCTGCAGGTAGTCCATCTCGTACAGGTGCTCACGCCACTTGCGGTCCAGCACCGACAGGACCACGCGGCGCTCCAGCTCGCGCATGATCTCGGAGCCGAGGGCCTTCTCGCGGGCCTCGTACTGCTCGTGGATGTCGTCCTTGACGGACTCGGCGATGAACTCGGCGGTGATGCCGGCGCGGTCGCCCGCGGCCTCCTCCAGCTCCTCGATGGTGACCTTCACCGGGTAGAGCTGCCGGAAGGCGCTCCACAGGCGCTCCAGGTCCCACTCCTCGGCGAAGCCCTCGACCGTCTCGGCCGCGATGTACGCGTCGATCGTGTCGTCCATCATGTGGCGGACCTGCTCCTGGAGGTCCTCGCCCTCCAGGACGCGGCGGCGCTCGCCGTAGATGACCTCGCGCTGGTTGTTGAGGACCTCGTCGTACTTCAGGACGTTCTTGCGCGTCTCGAAGTTCTGGGTCTCGACCTGCGACTGGGCCGACGCGATCGCACGCGTCACCATCTTGTTCTCGATCGGCACGTCGTCCGGCACGTTCGCCATGGCCATGACGCGCTCGACCATCTGGGCCTTGAACAGGCGCATCAGGTCGTCACCCAGCGACAGGTAGAAGCGGGACTCGCCCGGGTCGCCCTGTCGGCCGGAACGGCCGCGCAGCTGGTTGTCGATACGGCGCGACTCGTGGCGCTCGGTGCCCAGCACGTACAGCCCGCCGAGCGCCTTGACCTCCTCGAACTCCGCCTTCACGGCGGCCTCGGCCCGGGTGAGCGCCTCGGGCAGGGCGTGCGCCCACTCCTCGATGTGCTCCTCGGGGTCCAGGCCGCGCTGGCGCAGCTCCGCCTCGGCGAGGTCGTCCGGGTTGCCGCCGAGCTTGATGTCGGTACCGCGGCCGGCCATGTTGGTGGCCACGGTGACCGCGCCGCGGCGGCCGGCCTGGGCGACGATGGTCGCCTCACGGTCGTGCTGCTTGGCGTTGAGCACCTCGTGCGGGATGCCGCGCTTGGAGAGCTGCTGGGAGAGGTACTCGGACTTCTCGACCGACGTCGTACCGACGAGGATCGGCTGGCCCGTCTCGTGCTTCTCCGCGATGTCGTCGACGACGGCGGCGAACTTCGCGACCTCGGTCCGGTAGATCAGGTCGGGCTGGTCCTTGCGGACCATCGCGCGGTTGGTCGGGATCGGCACGACACCGAGCTTGTAGATCTGGTGGAACTCGGCGGCCTCGGTCATGGCCGTACCGGTCATGCCCGAAAGCTTGGAGTACAGGCGGAAGAAGTTCTGCAGGGTGATCGTCGCGAGGGTCTGGTTCTCGTCCTTGATGTCCACCCCTTCCTTCGCCTCGATCGCCTGGTGCATGCCCTCGTTGTAGCGGCGGCCGGCGAGGATACGGCCCGTGTGCTCGTCGACGATCATGACTTCGCCGTCGATGACGACGTAGTCCTTGTCCTTCTTGAACAGTTCCTTCGCCTTGATGGCGTTGTTCAGGTAGCCGACGAGCGGGGTGTTCACCGACTCGTAGAGGTTCTCGATGCCGAGCCAGTCCTCGACCTTGGCGACACCGGCCTCGTGGATGCCGACGGTGCGCTTCTTCTCGTCGACCTCGTAGTCGCCGGTCTCCTCGATGCCCTTGAGCGGCTGGCCGGCCTCACCCTTGGTCAGGCGGGTGACGAGCTTGGCGAAGTCCGCGTACCACTTCGTGGCCTGGTCCGCGGGACCGGAGATGATCAGCGGGGTACGGGCCTCGTCGACGAGGATCGAGTCGACCTCGTCGACCACGGCGAAGTTGTGGCCGCGCTGGACGAGCTCGTCCTGGGACCACGCCATGTTGTCGCGCAGGTAGTCGAAGCCGAACTCGTTGTTCGTGCCGTAGGTGATGTCGCAGTTGTACTGCTCACGCCGCTGCGCAGGCGACATGTTCGCCAGGATGCAGCCGACGGTCAGACCCAGGAACTTGTGGACGCGGCCCATCATCTCGGAGTCGCGCTCGGCCAGGTAGTCGTTCACCGTGATCAGGTGGACGCCCTTGCCGGACAGTGCGTTCAGATATGCGGGCAGGGTGCCGACGAGGGTCTTGCCCTCACCGGTCTTCATCTCGGCGACGTAGCCCAGGTGCAGCGCCGCGCCGCCCATGATCTGGACGTCGTAGTGGCGCTGGCCGAGGACGCGCTTGGCCGCCTCACGCACGGTCGCGAAGGCCTCGGGCAGCAGGTCGTCCAGGCTCTCACCGTCCTGGAAGCGCTGCTTGTACTCGTCCGTGAGAGCCCGCAACTCGGCGTCGGAGAGGTTGACGAAGTCCTCTTCGATGGAGTTGACCTGGTCCGCGATGCGGTGCAGTTTGCGCAGGATCTTGCCTTCGCCTGCACGCATGAGCTTGTTGAAGACGGACACCGAGGTTTGTCTCCTTGCCGGTCGGGCCTGGGCACTGTACGTACACGGGCACGGCAGGTGGGCCCCACCGCAACGGCCATCGTAAGCGAGGACGCGGCCGCGTCGGGAGGTCCGCCGTCCCCACGAGGGCACGGGTGCCCGGATTGAGAACGTACGGGGGACACCGAAGGTGCCGCATCGCCCGGGGGGATTCCCGAAAAGTGTTCGCCCCGGGCCACGCCGCGGCAGCAGAATCCGCGCATGGAGCCCACCACGCTGACCACCGAGCGCCTCGTCCTCAGACCCTTCGTCCCCGAGGACGCCCCCGAGGTGCACGCCGCCTGCCAGGACCCGGAGATCCAGCGCTGGAACGAGGTCCCCTCCCCCTACGGGCGGGCGAACGCGGACACCTGGGTGAACGAGACGGTGCCGGCCGGCTGGCGCGAGGACACCGCGTACAGCTTCGCGGTCCGGCTCGGGGCGGCCGGCCCGCTGGTGGCGGCCCTGGGCGTACACCCCCGCGGTGAGTCCGTGTTCGAGATCGGCTTCTGGGCGGTGAAGGAGCACCGGGGCCGGGGCTACGCCACCGAGGCAGTCGGCGCCGCCGCCCGCTGGGCCTTCACCGAGCTCGGCGCCGGGCGGCTGGAGTGGCGGGCCGAGGCCGGCAACGCGGCCTCCCGTGCAGTCGCCGAGAAGGCCGGCTTCCGGATGGAGGGGGTGCTGCGCGCCGGGATCTCCCACCGCGGCACCATGCGCGACTGCCGCGTCGGCGGCCTGCTCCCCTCCGACCTGAACCTGCCGTCACGGCTGCCGTACCTGCCGTCGCCGACCCGCTGAGGCCTGTCAGTGGTACGCCCTAGGCTTCGGCGCATGACCAGCCTGCCCCCGCCGACCGTGTCCCTGTCCGCCGACGAGGCCCGCCGGATCGCCCTGCGCGCGCAGGGCTTCCTCGGAGCCCCCGACCGACGCGGCGGGGTCCGCGGGGTCCTGCGCCACCTGGGCGCCGTCCAGCTCGACACCATCTCGGTCCTGGCCCGCTCGCACGAGCTGATCCCGTACGCACGGCTCGGCGCGGTCGGCCGGGACGCCGTGGAGAAGGCCTACTGGACCGAGCGGCACGCCTTCGAGTACTGGTCGCACGCGGCTTGCATCCTGCCCATCGAGGAATGGCCGCATTTCGCCTTCCGCCGCCGGGCCAACCGGGCGCGCGGCCACCGCTGGCACATCCTGCAGGACAAGCAGCACTCGACGCGGGCCGTCCTGGAACGGCTGAAGGCGGACGGCCCGCTGACGTCCACCGAGCTGGGCGGCGCCAAGAACGGCGGCGAGTGGTTCGAATGGTCCGAGACGAAGATCGCGGTCGAGTGGCTGCTCGACACCGGCGAGGTGGTCTGCAGCGAGCGCCGCGGCTGGAAGCGCGTCTACGACCTCCCCGAGCGGGCCGTGCCGGACGCACTGCTCCACGACGACCTGGACGACCGCGAGTGCCTGCGCCGGCTGGTCGCCCTGGCGGGCCGCTCCCTCGGCGTCGGCACCCGCGCCGACATCGCGGACTACCACCGGCTCAAGGGGGAGCAGTTCGACGCGGTGGTCGCGGACTCCGGGCTGGTCCCGGTGGAGGTGGAGGGCTGGGGCAAGCCCGCCTGGGCGGACCCGTCGGCCCTGGCGACGGCTCCGCGGGGCCGCCACCGCACGACGCTGCTGTCCCCCTTCGACTCCCTGGTCTGGGACCGTCCGCGTACGGAGCGGATCTTCGGCTTCACCCACCGCCTGGAGGCGTACGTCCCCAAGCCGAAGCGGATACACGGGTACTTCGCGATGCCGCTGCTGGCCGGCGGGCGGCTCCAGGGCCGCGTCGACCCGGCCCGCGAGGGCCGCACCCTCGTCGCCCGGCAGCTCTCCCTGACCTCACCCGGGGCCGCGGCTTTGATGGCGCGGGCCCTGCGGGAGGCGGCGGAGTGGGTCGGCTGCGACGCGGTCCGAGTGGAGCGTGCGCAGAACGCCGCCGAGGCCTCGGCGGTGACGGCCGAACTGGCGGCACTGGGCACCTGACCGGGCCGCAGCCGCCCCCGCTGGAGGCGGCGCGGGCCCGCCTAGCGGATCTCCAGGATCTTCTCCCGCATCGCGTAGACCACGGCCTCCATCCTGGAGTGCAGCTGGAGCTTCTCCAGGATGTTGCGGACGTGGTTCTTCACGGTGTTCTCGGAGATGAACAACTCCTTCGCGATGTCGCGGTTGTTCATACCGGTGGCCACCAGCTTGAGGACCTCCAGCTCCCGGTCCGTCAGCCTCGGCGCCGGCACCAGCCGCCGCTCGTCGGTGCGCTGGATCATCGACTTGAACTCGGTGAGGAGCTTCGACGCCATCGACGGGCTGATCTGCGACTGGCCGTCGGCCACCGCCCGGATCGCCGTGGCCACCTCGTCCGTGGAGATCTCCTTGAGGAGGTAGCCGGTCGCGCCCGCCTTGATCGCGTCGTAGAGGTCCGCCTCCTCGTCGCTGATCGTGAGCATGATGATCTTCGCGGAAGGGGCCACCTCCTTGATCGAGGTGCACGCCTCGATGCCTCCGCGCCGGGGCATCCGCACGTCCATCAGCACGATGTCCGGCAGCAGGTCGGCCGCCTTGTCGACCGCCTCCGCGCCGTCCCCCGCCTCGCCGACGACCTGGATGTCCTCCTCCTGCGCGAGGACGATCTCCAGCCCCCGCCGGAAGAGCGCGTGGTCGTCGACCACCAGGACCCGGATGGGCTCCCCGGCGGGCGCACCGTCGGTTTCCTCCGACGGGTCCGCCCCGCGGCAGGCCGCGCCGTCGTCCGCGCGTACCGGACCGAAGCTGTCCGCCATCGTCCCTCCCCCTGCATGGTGCTGAGTTGCCGGGCCAACCGGACACGTTCCGCAGCCGGTTGACTGCCCGCCATGATTCCATGCCCGCACCACGGCGTGGGGGATGCCGAAAGACCTCCTGGCGCATTACCCGCCATGCAGGTGCCCCCGCGGAAGCGCCGGAGCGTCCCGCGGGGGCAGCGAACGGTCTGATCAGCCGCCGAGCGCGCCGCCCGCGCCGCCCCGCGGCTCCTCCGAGCTGGAGGCCCCGTCGGGGTTCACGTGGATGACGCCGTAGTCATAGGCGTGACGCCGGTAGACGACACTGGGCAACTTCGTCTCGGAGTCGACGAACAGATAGAAGTCGTGGCCGACCAGCTCCATCTCGTACAGAGCCTGGTCGAGCGACATGGGCGCGGCCGAGTGGGTCTTCTCGCGGACGATGAGCGGGCCTTCGCCCTGCACTTCGATGGGTCCGATCCGGGTGATCGGAACGCCGTCCGTCTTCTCCTCGGTGACCGGCTGGCCACTGCCGTTGAGCGACGCGACACCCGGCACGACGTCGGCGACCTCCGCCGCCGAGAGCCGGCCGTTGCCACGGCGGGTGTAGCGCTTGTCGTGCTGCTTGCGCAGCCGGGCCTCCAGCTTGTCCTGAGCGAGGTCCAGCGCCGCGTACGCGTCGGCCGCCGCGGCCTCGGCCCGGATCACCGGGCCCCGCGAACGCAGGGTGATCTCCACGCGGTCGGAACGGTCGGCCTGGCGCGGGTTGTGCTCCTTGGACACCTCGACGTCCAAGCTGATCACCTTGGCGTCGAGCTTCTGGATCCGCTCCGGATTCAGCTTCTCGGCCACGTGCTTGCGGAACCGCTCGGGCACCTCGGTCTTGCGGCCCTTGACGACGATGTCCACGCAGAACTCCGTTCCCGGATAGCTCCGCCCGACGGGGCGAAGCGTCTCCCTTTCGCACCAGACTCCGGTGAAGGCCGGAGCCTCGGACTTGGCGACTTTCACCTCCTCCTCCCCCATCGGCAAGATCTACACCCCACCGACTTCGGAGTCGAGAGAACAGCCTCCTGAGTTCCTTACAACCGAACATATCCCTGTATGACGGTTGTCGGCACCCGCTACCGGCACGTACTTCCAGTCCAGTGGCCGTTCCCTCGTACTACCTGCAACGATGGGCCTTCCCCTCCAGTTCCAAATGTATTCACGGGATTTTCCTCCCGGAGACGTTGCAGGTCACCGCGCCTCCGCCGCCGGAGCCCGCGCGAAGGAGTCCTCCGGCGCGGCGACCACCGCTGCCCGCAGCCCGGCTCCCGGCCGCGCCAGGCCCGCCGCGCGCACCGCCCGGGCCGCCTCGGCCAGCGTCGCCCCGGTGGTGATCACGTCGTCCACGAGTACGATCCGCGCCCCTCCCGTCAGCCGCGCCCCGTCCCGGTGCACCGCCAGCGCCCCGGCGAGGTTCTCCCGGCGTTCCCGGGCCCCCAGGCCCGCCTGGTCCGCCACCGCACGCCGCAGCCGCAGTACGGGCGCCACGCGCGCGGGAACCCCGGCCCGCCGCAGCCGCCCCGCCGCGGCCAGGGCGATCCGGCGTGTCGGATCGTGCCCGCGCGCCCGCACCTGCCGCCGCGCTGACGGGACCGGTACCAGCGCCACCTCGCCCCGCCCGGGCCCCGTCCCGCCCGCCAGGACGGCCGCCGCCAGCGCGGCGCCCAGCACCCCGGCCAGCGGAAGCGCCCCGCGCTCCTTGTGGGCCAGCAGCACGGCGCGTACGGCCCCCTCGTAGACGGCGGCGGCCTGGACCATCGGCAGCCCCTCGGGACGCGGAGACGGCCGCACCAGCCCCGCCACGGCCCCGCTGAGCACGCACCGGCAGTCGGCGCACACCAGGACGCGGGCGGCACCGCACCCGGCGCAGTCGACCGGCAGGACCAGCCCGGCCAGCTCCAGCCACCACCCCCGCATGGCTCCACACTGGCGGCCCGGCCGACGGGCCGCCACCCCTGTGGACAACCGGCGGCGGCCCGGCCGACGGGCCGCCACCCCTGTGGACAACCGGCGGCGGCCCGGCCACAGGCCGCACGACGGGGACGGGCCGCACCCCGGCCACAGGCCGCATGCCGGCCACAGGCCGCACGCCGGGGACGGGCCGCGCCTCAGCCCGGGTAGACCGGGGAACGGCCGCCCGCGGCCACCGTGCGCCACTGCGCCCCCGGCGGCAGCCACACGATCCCGTCCTCCGAGTACGCCACGACCGGCTTCGGCTTCGACTCGTCCTCCGCCGCCGCGACCGCGACCTCGGCCAGCCCCGTCGCCCCCGGCAGGCTCGCCGCGACCATCGAGCCGTCCGCCAGCATGTAGCGGGCCTGCTGCACCCCGCCCTTCTCGCGGCCCACCACCAGCAGCCGGCCCCGCGGCGCCCAGCTCATCGCCGTCACGTCCGCCATCTGCGGGGCCGCCGGACGCAGCTCGCGCACCGACACCGCCGAGACGTCGCCCTTGGCGTCGGGCCTCTCGATCCGCCCGATGTAGAGGATCCTGCTGTTCGGGTCCTGCTCCAGCAGCAGGGCGATCCGCGCACCGTCGGCGGACGCCTTCAGCGACACGATCCGCCGGCTGTCGAGCCCGGCCACCTGCACCCTCTCGGGCGTCCCGGTCCCGCCCGGCACCCGCCACAGCCCCGGGTGCTGCGGATCGCGGTCCGCGACCCACAGGTCGCCCGAGGCGTCCCAGCTGGGCGTCGTCAGCGTCTCCGCCTTGCCGCCCCTGCCGATGGGCACCTGCGCCGGCATCGGCCCGCCCCCGCCCAGCGGCACCACGTACAGCCCGTGTCCGTCCTCCGAGACGACGGCCGCGCGCCGCTCGTCGTGCGAGACCGCCGCCGAGCTGACCTTGAACACCGGAACGGTCGCCAGCGGCCCAGGAACCGGCTCGGTACGGGTCTGCTGGTCCTCGCTGCTCACGTCGAGCTTCATCCGGACCAGCCGCTTCTCGTTGTCCACGAAGTACTGGAACTCCGGGATCTTGGGCCGGTTGGCGATCGCGTCCGCGCTCACGGAGGTCACCGAGCACAGCGACGACGTCTTGTCGTCGGAGGAGCGCAGCAGTTCGACCTGGTCGAGCCGGGACCCCGTCAGGTCCTTGACCGTGTACAGGAGTTGGGTGGCCATCTTCTTGCACTGCGGCTGCGCGATGTTGCCCACCTTGTCGTTGAGGGGCACGCGCAGCGTGTTCTGGCCGTCGTACGAGAGGGACTTGGTGCCTGTGCGCAGTTCCGTACCGGTGGGGAAGCTGGACTCCACGACCGGCGCGAGCCACCGGGACGGCCCGGCGAGCAGCGACTGGACGGTCTGCGTGGTCGGGTCCATCCGTGAATCGGGGTCGGTGCGCTGGCGCACGTAGACCGGGTCGGCGACGAGCGTGCCGCCGGCGAAGTAGTACTTGTTCACCGGCATGTAGATGCGCTGGAAGTCCGACTCACTGAGCACGAGGCCGCTCGGCGGCGTCGAGATGCGCCACTGCTTGTCCTCGTCCTGGACGAGCTGCAGCTGCTCCTCGTACTCCCGCGCCCCGGTCTGCGGCTGGTACGCGCTGTGCTCGTCGACGGTCGCGAGCTTCTTGCCCGTCACCTTCCAGCGGGGCCCCTCGGGGTCCTTCTCACCGCGAACCGCGACCCGGTTCAGGCCGGACGAGAGCACGGTGACGGCGGAGCCCGGCTTCCAGGACTTCGCGGCGGCCGGCGTGAGGTACTTGCGGGCGGTCTCCAGCTGCGGGTCGTCGCTGGTCATCGCTTCCAGGAAGCCGTCGACGATCTCCGCCGGCGTGGCCTTGTCCGCGGGCGGCACGCCGAACACCCGCACCTGCGAGTCCACGCCCTGCGAGGCGTCCACCGCGCGGATCTCGCCGCTGTCGGGCATCGAGGCGCAGCCCGCCAGGAGCAGCCCGGCCGTTCCGAAGGCGTACGCCCGCGCAGTGCGCAGGCGCCGGCCCCTGACCCGTGCGCTCCCCCACCGCGCGTCCACGGGCTCACCCTCCATCGGCTCGATCCTCCTGTTGTGCCTGCTCGGCCGGGCGGGCCACGACCCGAGCCCCGTTCCCCGGAAGGGCGGTCGGGTCGGCGGGCACCGACTGCGCCCCGGCCACGGGCGAGCGCGGCGGTATCGGCGAGCGGTCCCCGGCATCGGCCGCCGCCCGCTCCGCCCCGCTGCCCGACACGACCGCGGCGTCCGCGGCGGCCCTGGCCCGGTTGGCCCGGGAGTCCTCGGGCTCCAGCGGGATGGGCGAGCCCCGCAGGGGCTCGTCCGCCGTGCGCGGCAGCGTCAGCCGGAACTGCGAGCCGCCGCCCGGTTCGCCCCAGGCCTGCAGCCAGCCGCCGTGCAGCCGGGCGTCCTCGACGGCGATGGACAGGCCGAGGCCGGTCCCGCCGGTCGTGCGCGCCCGAGCCGGGTCGGCCCGCCAGAAGCGGTTGAAGACGCGGGTGGCCTCGCCGGGCTTGAGCCCGACGCCGTAGTCCCGTACGGCCACGGCGACGGCACCGCCCGCGGACGCCAGCCGCACCACCACGTCGCGCCCCTCGCCGTGCTCCACGGCGTTGACGACCAGGTTGCGCAGCACCCGCTCCACGCGCCGGGCGTCGGCCTCGGCGATGACCGGCTGGGTGTCCCCGAGAACCCGGATGCGGGTGCCCTTGTGCTCGGCGAGCGGCTCGGCCCCGTCGATGACGCGGCGCACGACATCCCTCAGGTCGATCGGCTCGGCCTCCAGGGCGGCCGCGCCCGCGTCGAACCGGCTGATCTCCAGCAGGTCGGCGAGGAGCGACTCGAAGCGGTCGAGCTGCCCGGCGAGCAGTTCGGCGGAGCGCGCGGTGACCGGGTCGAAGTCGACCCGGGCGTCGTGGATGACGTCGGCCGCCATCCGTACCGTCGTCAGCGGGGTGCGCAGCTCGTGCGAGACGTCCGAGACGAAGCGGCGCTGCATCCGGGAAAGCTCCTCCAGCTGCTGGATCTTGAGCTGGAGGTTCTGCGCCATCTTGTTGAAGGCCTCGCCGAGACGCGCGATGTCGTCCTCGCCGGTGACCTTCATCCGCTCCTGGAGCCGGCCGGCCGAGAGCCTCTCGGCGATCCCGGCGGCCATCCGTACGGGGGTCACGACCTGGCGTACGACAAGCCAGGCGATGCCGCAGAGCAGGACCACGACGAACAGCCCGGCGGTCACGATCGTGACCTTGATCAGGTTGAGGGACTCCTCCTCCTGCGTGAGCGGGAAGAGGTAGTACAGGTCGTACGGGTCCCCGTTGATGTCGGTCAGCCGCTTGCCGACGACCAGAGCCGGCTCGGGTTCCTTCTTGTCCGCCCCGCTGGTGTAGCGGATCTCCGAGAACGTCTTGAACGTGCCGGTGGCGTGGTTGACGGCCCGGCGCAGGCTGATCGGCACACTGGCCGTGGGATCCACGTTCCCGGAGGCCCGGGCGCCGCGGACGCCCTGCGCGCCAGGCTGGGGCTGCTCCCCGGTGCCGGCGCCGAGCGCGGCCACCTCGAAGGCGGTCTGCCCGCCACTGGCCAGCTGCTTGACCAGCGAGTTCATCCACGTACTGGCATCACGGCCGACCTTGTTGTCGGTCGCGTCGGGCCCGTCCACCGTCGCGGGGGTGTTGGCCTTCTCCTGCGCCACCGCGAACCCGCCCGCTGCCTGGCTCTGCGCGGCCTCCTCCTTGGCGTCGAGGAGGCCCTTGCTGACCTGCGCGATCACGACGAAGCCCAGGGCCAGGACCACGGAGAGCGAGATCAGCAGGGTGGCCGCGACCACCCGGAGCTGGATGTTGCGGCGCCACAGCCGGACAGCCGGAAGCAGCGGCCGTCGCACGAGACGTACGAACAGCCGCAGCACCCTGCCGGCGGGCGCCCCGTCCCGGAGCAGCCTTCCGGTCCACAGGCGGGAACCGCCCCGGACCCTGCCCGAGGTGCCGGACTGCACGTCAGCTGGGTCCGGCCTTGTAGCCGACACCGCGCACCGTCACGACGATCTCGGGACGCTCCGGGTCCTTCTCGACCTTGGAGCGCAGACGCTGCACATGCACGTTGACCAGGCGGGTGTCCGCCGCGTGCCGATAGCCCCAGACCTGCTCCAGCAGCACCTCGCGGGTGAAGACCTGCCAGGGCTTGCGCGCGAGCGCGACCAGCAGGTCGAACTCGAGCGGCGTCAGGGCGATCGAGACGCCGTCGCGCTTGACCGAGTGCCCGGCCACGTCGATGACCAGGTCACCGATGGCCAGCTGCTCGGGCGCGGGCTCCTCCGACCGGCGCAGACGCGCCCGGATACGGGCCACCAGCTCCTTCGGCTTGAACGGCTTGACGATGTAGTCGTCGGCCCCGGACTCCAGGCCCACGACCACGTCCACCGTGTCGCTCTTGGCGGTGAGCATGACGATCGGCACGCCGGACTCGGCCCTGATCAGCCTGCACACCTCTATGCCGTCCCGTCCGGGCAGCATGAGGTCCAGCAGGACCAGATCGGGCTTCGCCTCCCGGAAGGCGGCCAGCGCCTTGTCACCGTCCGCTACGAACGACGGCTCAAAACCTTCTCCCCGCAGCACAATGCCGAGCATCTCGGCCAGCGCGGTGTCGTCGTCGACGACGAGGACGCGTCCCTTCATGGTTGACATCATCCCATTAGCCAATCGTGACAAGGCGGTGAGCTGTCCCACAGCCAAAAGGGCTGGAAATCGCCCCTCGGACCTGCGTGGACACCTGCTCGACCGGTCTGACCCGGATCCGGGCGACAATTGAAGGTACGGGCTGCCGGGCATCCGGGGGGACGGCTGGTCCGTTCGGGGTCCTCACGTGGCACGATGGCAGCGACCAGCGCCCCCGCCGCAGCAGGTGGATGTGAAGGAGCGACGATGAACGACTCTCCGGGCTGGGCTACGCCCGGATCCTCTCCGTCCGACGGCGATCGGCAGGGGACCCCCGCCGACCGGCCGGGCGACGACGGCGGCGCGCAGCAGCCCGCACGGCCCACCGGCGACCCCAAGTGGTCCGCCGAGCAGCCGCCCCCCGGCCAGTGGTCGAGCCCCGGCGCGACCCCTCCCGCCGACGCCCCGCAGCCCCCTGCGCAGCCCGCCGGCGGCTGGGGATCGCAGCCCGGCACCCCGTACGGCGGCCAGTACGCCCACCCGGGCGGGCCGGGCCGGTGGAACCAGCCCCCCGCGGCCAAGCCCGGGGTGATCCCGCTGCGCCCGCTGGGCCTCGGCGAGATCCTCGACGGCTCGGTCGCCACCATGCGCACGCACTGGCGCTCCGTCGTGCCGATCACGCTGGTCGTGGCCACGGTCATCCAGGTGATCAGCGTCCTCGTGCAGAAGTTCATGCTGAGCGACCTGCCCCTGAGCTCGACCGAGGACATGACCGCCGAAGAGGCGATCGACACCCTCGGCAGCTCCCTCGCCGTATCCGTGGTGAACCAGTTCATCCAGGTCCTGGGGACGATCGTGGTCACCGCGATGCTCACGATGATCTTCAGCCGGGCCATCCTGGGTCAGCACTCCTCGGTCTCCGCCGCCTGGCGCGAGGCCCGCCCCCAGCTGCTGCGCCTCATCGGTCTGACGCTGCTGCTGGCCCTGGGCATCATCCTGCTCGGCGCCGTACTGGTGCTGCCGGGAGCCCTCGCGGGCAACATCGGCCTGGCCGTCGTCGGCTTCGTCGCCTGGCTGCCGCTGATCATCTGGCTCGGGATCAAGTTCAGCCTGGCCTCTCCCGCCCTGATGCTGGAGAAGAGCACCGTCATCAAGGCCTTCACGCGCTCCTCCAAGCTCGTCGGCGGATCCTGGTGGCGCATCTTCGGCATCACGCTCCTGACCGGCCTGATCGCCTTCATGGTCGCGCTGATGGTCGTGGCGCCGTTCCAGATGGTGGGCATCTTCGCCTTCGGCGGCGGCATGGACGCCCTGGAGGACGGCAGCGCCCAGACCGCGTGGGCACCGCTGATCTTCTCCGGCATCGGCCTGATCATCGCCCAGACGATCATCATGCCCATCCAGTCCGGCGTCACCGTCCTCCTCTACGTCGACCAGCGCATCCGCCGCGAAGGCCTCGACCTCGAGCTCGCCCGGGCGGCCGGCATCGAGAACTACGGCACGACCGGAGGCTGACCCACCGATGATGAGCACGGGGGGCCTCATCACCCGCACCGCGGCATTCCTGCCGGGCGCGGAGACACCACCGGTCACGACACCGCGCACGCCCGCCCAGGAGGCGGCGGAGCGCGAACTGTCCAAGCCGATGTACCACGAGAACGACCCGAGCCTGGTGGACCGCGCCCTGCGCGCGTTCTTCGACTGGCTCGACGACCTGTTCGGCGCCGCCTCCGGGGCGACCCCCGGGGGCGCCGTCGGCCTGGTCGCCGTCCTCCTCCTGGTCGTGCTCGCCGTCGCCGCCCTGTGGTGGCGCCTGGGCTCCCCCCGCCGCACGGCCGCGTCCGCGGGCACCCTCTTCGACGACGGGGTCCGCAGCGCGGCCGACCACCGCACCGCCGCCGAGGCCCACGCCGCCGCCGGCCGCTGGACGGAAGCCGTCCAGGAGCGCATGCGCGCCGTGGTCCGCTCCCTGGAGGAGCGCACCCTGCTCGACCCGCGCCCGGGCCGCACCGCCGACGAGGCGGCCGCCGAAGCCGCGGTGTCCCTGCCCGACCACGCCGCCGACCTCCGCGCCGCCGCCCGGACCTTCGACGACGTCACCTACGGCGGCCGCACCGCGGACGCCGACGCCTACACACGCCTGCGCTCCCTCGACCTCACCCTGGACCGCGCCAAGCCGCTCCTGACGGGACCCACCGCATGACCGGCCGCACCCAGGACCCCGAGGACGCCCCGAACGCCCGGCGCACCCCGTCCCCCACCGGCGGTCCCGGCGGGGCCGGGAGCATGCCGGGGCGATCCCCGCAGGCCGCCGAACGCGCCGCCGCCGCGCCTTCCGACCACGAGGGCCGTTCGGCGTCCGATGAGACGCCCCGGCGCGCGCACGGCGCCGCCGGAACCTCCCACGCCGCGGCCAGGGCCACCGCCGAAGCCCCCGCCGCCGGTACGGGAGCGCCCCGTGGCGGCACCGGAGCCGCCGCCGGTATCCGCAGGGTCCGCCGTACCGCCGCCGTCCTCGCAGTCCTCGCCGCCGGCGCCGTCATCCTCGCCGTACTGAACTCCGGCACCCGCCACGGCCACCTCGACCCCCGCTCCGCCGACCCCTCCGGCAGCCGCGCCGTCGCCGAGCTCCTCAAGGAGCGCGGCGTCACGACCCGCGTCGTCACCACCGCCCGCGAGGCCGCGGACGCGACCGGCCCCCGCACCACCCTCCTCGTCACCGGGCCCGACCGGCTCGGCGCCACCCAGCGCAGTGTCATCCGCTCGGCCATCGACCTCTCCGGCGGCCGCACCGTCCTCCTCGCCCCGGGCGAACACAGCCTCTCCGACCTGTCCCCCGGGGTCCGCACCGAGGGCGACGCCGCCACGGACGACCTCGACCCCCGCTGCACGCTGCCCGCCGCCGGCTCGGCCGGCCGCGCCGGCACCGGCGGCGGCCTCCGCTACACCACCGCCCTCCCCGGAGCCACCGCCTGCTACCCCAGCGGCGGCCATCCCACCCTCCTCGTCCTCCCCACCGGCACCACCGGCGGCGACACCGTCCTCCTCGGCTCCGAGACGATCCTCCTCAACGAGAGCCTCGCCGAGGAGGGCAACGCCTCCCTCGCCCTCCAGCTCCTCGGCTCCCGCCCGGACCTCGTCTGGTACCTGCCGTCCCTCGCGGACTCCGACGCGGGCCCGGGCTCCGGCGACGAGGACAAGACCCTCTTCGAACTCGTCCCGGCCGGCTGGTCCTGGGCCCTGCTCCAGCTCTTCCTCGCCGCCGTCATCGCCGCCCTGTGGCGCGCCCGCCGACTGGGCCCCCTCGTCACCGAGAAACTGCCCGTCGCCATCCGCGCCTCCGAGACCACCGAGGGCCGCGCCCGCCTCTACCGCAAGGCCGGGGCCCGCGACCGCGCCGCCACCGTGCTGCGCGCCGCCACCCGCGAACGCCTGGCCGCACTGGTCGGCGTACCGCCCACCCGGGCCCACGAACCGGCCGCGCTGGTCCCCGCCGTATCCGCCCGCCTGACCGGCGGCCCCCGGGAGGTGTCCGCCCTCCTCTTCGGCACCACCCCCTCCGACGACGCGGCGCTCGTCGCGCTCGCCGACCACCTCGACGCCCTCGAAAGAGAGGTCCGCACGTCATGACGTACCCGGCCACCGAGTCCACGGCCGCGACCGCGGACAGCGCCCGCGCCTCCCTGGAGGCGCTCCGCACCGAGATCGGCAAGGCCGTGGTCGGTCAGGACTCCGCCGTCACCGGCCTCGTCGTCGCCCTGCTGTGCCGCGGCCACGTCCTCCTCGAAGGCGTACCCGGCGTCGCCAAGACCCTCCTCGTCCGCGCGCTGGCCGCGTCCCTGGAGCTCGACACCAAGCGCGTCCAGTTCACCCCGGACCTGATGCCCAGCGACGTGACCGGCTCGCTCGTCTACGACGCCCGTACCGCCGAGTTCTCCTTCCAGGACGGCCCGGTCTTCACGAACCTCCTCCTCGCCGACGAGATCAACCGGACTCCGCCCAAGACGCAGTCCTCGCTCCTGGAGGCGATGGAGGAGCGCCAGGTCACCGTCGAGGGCACCCCCCGAAGGCTCCCCGAGCCGTTCCTCGTCGCCGCCACGATGAACCCGGTCGAGTACGAGGGCACGTACCCGCTGCCCGAAGCGCAGCTGGACCGCTTCCTCCTCAAGCTCACCGTGCCCCTCCCCTCCCGCGAGGACGAGATCGGCGTCCTGAGCCGCCACGCCGCCGGCTTCGACCCCCGCGACCTCAAGGCCGCCGGCCTGCGTCCGGTCGCCGGCCCGGCCCAGCTCGAGGCGGCCCGCGAGGCGGTCGCCCGGGTCTCCGTCTCCCCCGAGATCGCCGGCTACGTCGTCGACATCTGCCGCGCCACCCGCGAATCGCCGTCGCTCGTCCTCGGCGTCTCCCCGCGCGGCGCGACCGCCCTGCTGGCCACGTCCCGCGCCTGGGCCTGGCTCACCGGCCGCGACTACGTCACCCCCGACGACGTCAAGGCCCTGTCCCTCCCGACGCTGCGCCACCGCGTGCAGCTGCGCCCCGAGGCGGAGATGGAGGGCGTCACCGCCGACGCCGTCATCACGGCGATCCTCTCCCACGTCCCCGTCCCGCGCTGATGGCCCTCACCGGACGCGCCGCCCTGCTGGCGGCCCTCGGCAGCATCCCGGTCGGCGTCCTGGAGCCGAGCTGGGCGGGCATGCTCGCGGTCAACGGCCCGATCGCGCTGGCCTGCGCGGTCGACTACGCCCTGGCCGCGCCGGTACGCAGCCTGGTACTGGCCCGCTCCGGCGACAGCGCGGTACGCCTCGGCGAGCAGGCGGACGTCCATGTGACCATCACCAACCCCGGCAACCGCAGGCTCCGGGCCCGCGTCCGCGACGCCTGGCCCCCGAGCAGCTGGACCCCGGGCACGGAGGTGGCCGCCTCCCGCCACGAGGTGGCCGTCCCGGCGGGTGAGCGCCGCCGCCTCACCACGCGGCTGCTCCCCACCCGCCGCGGCGACCGCCGTGCCGACCGCGTCACGATCCGCTCCTACGGCCCGCTTGGCCTGTGGGCCCGCCAGGGCTCGCAGGCGGCGCCCTGGACGGTCCGCGTGCTGCCCCCGTTCACGAGCCGCAAGCACCTTCCCTCCCGGCTGGCCCGGCTGCGCGAACTGGACGGCCGCACCAGCCTCCTGACCCGCGGTGAGGGCACGGAGTTCGACAGCCTGCGCGACTACGTGCCCGGGGACGACACCCGTTCCATCGACTGGCGTGCCACGGCCCGCCGGCACAAGGTGGCCGTGCGCACCTGGCGTCCCGAACGCGACCGGCACATCCTGATCTGTCTCGACACCGGCCGCACCTCGGCGGGCCGGGTCGGCGACTCCCCGCGCCTGGACTCCTCCATGGACGCGGCCCTCCTCCTCGCGGCCCTGGCCACCCGCGCAGGCGACCGGGTGGACCTCCTGGCCCACGACCGGCGCCCGCGCGCCCAGGTACAGGGGCGGGCGGCGGCAGACGTCCTGCCGTCGTTCGTGAACGCGATGGCCACGCTCGAACCGGAACTGGTCGAGACGGATGCCCGCACCCTGGTGTCCACCATCCTCCGCAGTGCCCCGCGCAGGTCGCTGGTGGTGCTCCTGACGAGCCTGGACGCCGCCCCGATCGAAGAGGGCCTGCTCCCGCTCCTTCCGCGTCTCACGCAGCGCCACACGGTCGTGCTGGCTTCGGTGGCCGATCCCCACGTCGCGGCGATGGCAGCCTCCCGGGGCAGTGTGGATGCGGTGTACGAGGCCGCGGCCGCCACCCAGACCCAGGCCCAGCGCAGGCGTACGGCCGACCAGCTGACCCGCCACGGCGTCCACGTGGTCGACGCCACCCCGGACACCCTGGCCCCCACCCTGGCCGACGCCTACCTCGCTCTCAAGGCCGCGGGCCGCCTGTAGGAAGTCGCCCCACTGCACGACTCTCAGCGACACGAAGCTGAGCCGTGAGGGTGAGAGGACTGGACGTGGGGTATCCGCCGGGGACACCGTTACGGCCGGCGGCCCAAGCCTCGACCGAGCAGCCTGACAAGACCTCCCGCCGTGGTGACATGGGCCGCCTCCGCCACCGGGTCACCCGACCGGCCCGTGAACGCAGAAAAGCCCCGCACCAGAAGGTGCGGGGCTTTCCCACAATGATTGTTCGGCGGCGTCCTACT